>JAKEFD010000437.1 GCA_022616245.1 Gemmataceae bacterium | reverse complement strand
TTCTGCCGCCGAGAAAAGCGATGTCAGCATGGGCCCGCGCCGCCAGACGGCCCAGCCAGATGGGCCTTGCCGCTGTCGGCGCCTGCGCCCCGGACGGCGCGAGCGGCTCACTCGCAAACAACTCGTACATCCACTTGACGACCAATTCTACATAGCCCCAGACGCTCGGCAGCTCGCCGCCTTCGCCCGGCAAGTCGTCGTCCGTCGGAATATCGACGTTATAGAGTTGCCAACCGTTGGCCGTCTTGTCCGTGAGCGAGATGTTGGAGTGTCTCTTGAATGCATCCCAGACTGTGGCAAGTGGATGGTTCGGCGGCCGCTGCAATCGCTCATAGCATTTGCGCATCAAGAGAAAGGCGTTTTCGTAGAAACCCGCCCAGACGTGCAAACCATGTTCTTCGATGCGATTCTGCCGCTGCGCATTGCGGCCGCTGGCGCCTTTGCCGCCGAGCCGCCAGCCGAGCTGATAGACGGTGATTTCGTACTTGTCGCGCCAATCGGGATCTTCGACCAAGCCGAAGGCCGCCGCGAGCGCTCCGGTGCCTCCGCCAAGTATGGCGATTTTCTGTTTGCGCGCGGGGGAAGACGGCAAGCCACACCTGCGAAAGAAAAGAAGTTGAGAAGCAGACCCAGCCGGATTCTAACCGCGTGCACCGCGTATGCAAACGAAAAAGGCCCTAAAACTCGGCGCTAATGCCAATTACGAACGATTCCGCGATCTGCCGAATGTGCAAATCCGTGCCCGCAATCGGGCCTGCCGCACCGAACAATGGTCCATGGATCGAATTGGGAAAGGCATAGACGTAGGAAGCGTGCATCGCGATGGCCTTGGTCACCTGCATGGAAGCGCCCAAGTAGACGCCATGCTGATAGATCCCCGGCGCTTCCAGGTTGAAAAACGTGACGGCGTCGTCGATAGGGTTGGTGTTGTAGGAATAGCCTACGCGGAGAGCCAGCGCCGCGCTTAGCTGGTATTGAGCGCCGACACCCACATAGAACACGTCGTCCCAGCCAAGACCGGTGACGGCGCCGAAGGCGTCGAGGCCGGCCGGATCGCCAAACGCGCGCGCACCCCGGTAATTGATCCAGCGCATGTCGGCGGCCAGCACCAGACCCTCGATTCCGCAATACGAGATGCCCCACGACAAGATCATGGGATAGGTTAGATCGAGCCCGATCGTCCGGGGCGCTCCTAACTCATCGCTCGACTCGAACTGGAAGCGCTCGAACCACTGCGGGCTCTTGAACGAAAAACCGAGGTTGATGCCGGACGGCCCCTGATAGTAAACGCCTGCATGGATGCCGAGCCCCCAGCGCAAGCGCGCATGCGTCCCCGGCGGGTAGGTGGCAAAACCGTCGCCGTTCGCATCGTCCGGCGGGGCAAACGCAAGCACGTCGCCCTGCAGGTCCGCGATGTTCACGGTCGGCGACACGCCGACCATGAGGCGCTCGGTCAAGCGCACCGCCACAGTCGGAGCGAGCTGCAAGAGCGCCAAACGCGAGTAGACCGGTCCGATGCCGAAGCCGTTGGGGGGCGGCGGCGTGAAAATGGGATTGTTCAGGTCGCCCTTGAAATTCGTGAAGTAACCGCCAATGGTTAAGAGACCCAGTCCATACGTGACCGGCACCGGCGATTCTTCCGGTTGGTAGACAATGCCGATGGAAGGCAACGCGCTCAGCCCCGTATCGCTCCGCGTGCCGCCGCTCAGCGTGACCCCCGGCAGGCCCGGGCCGAACGCATTCGCTTGAATCGTAGAGGAGGCGGTATGCCGCGAGCTGAGCAATTCGTTGCCGATGTCTACGCGTGATCTGGGCAATGCGCCAATCGTTGCCGGGTTCCAGTACAAACCACCCAAGGAATCCAAAGACGTTGCCGTCCCCGCGCCCGCCATGGACCGGTTCACGGCGCCGTTGCCCGGCAAGACTATGCCTTGGGTATTGGCGCTAACTGGGAGGAATAGGCTTGCAAGCAAAACAGCTGTAAACCGGTACGGAGAGGCGAACTTACCCATTTCCGAAATCCTTGGAGAAGTCGTGAATTCCTACTTTGGCTATCTTCGGATTACTTCGGATTTGGCGGTTGGGTAACTTGAGTGAGATTTGCGGAATGCATCGGTTATTCGGCTTCCGTCGAGTTCTTGCGGAAAAGTGTATCAAACGGCCTTGTGCGATAAGTGATAAGGTAGAGAGCGGGCTTGGCTGCGGACGCGCACGGACTCCAACCCGATCCATTTCGGAATGAGTTTTGCCGTTTTTCACAGAATCTCGGAAGTCGCCTCGGCGGCTCGAGCAAAAGCCGCCAACGAAATGCTCAGCCCCGTGGCACGTGGATTCTCGCTGCTTGCGGTCGGCCAATTCGGCAAACCGGCCGTCTTGCCCATGGTGGAGAAGGCTTTCGCGGACAGTCGCGTGTTTCAAAAAGACAGTTGGCCCCTGGAAGGCGGTCAGCGCCAACCGGTCGAAACTCTGGTCAGCGACGTGGCGATTGCCGCAGCGCTGCGACTGTCTGAGCAGCACCCAGTCGATTACGGTTTCCCACTTCTCGAAATGTACAAGGAGCGTAGTCCCGACACGCTGGCCAAATACCACTTGCTCGGGTTCTACGATGGCAACGCGCGTGAAGCGGCTCATACGAAGGCGAAAGAATGGTTGGCCAAGCAGCCGCAGCCGCCTCACCCAAAAAAGTGAAAGCCCATACCTAGCCAGTCGGTGACAGCTCGCTGTGGCAAACGGTATCGGACCCCGCCGAGGGCTGGTGCAACTCACCATCCGGGCCGACCCACGCGACCAAGAATTGATGGTTGCAAAGCATGAGCACGTCTCCAGGAAGAAGCTCGACTCGGCCCACACGGCGTCGATTGACCCAGGTGCCGTTCCTGGACGCCGTATCGTACACTTCGCAGCCACCGGTAGCATGGACCAGGACGACGCAATGCCGGCGGGAGACGCAGCGCTCCCCCAGCACCAAGTCGTTCTCCGGGAACCGTCCTACAGAGTTGATTCCCACCCGCAGAGGATGTCGGCGGCCGTCGGCAAGGCTCACTAACGTGAATGTCCCGCCAGGAGGCAGCTCGCGGCGGAGCGGCGTGCGCGGGACCATCGGCGGGCGCGCCAGTGGGTCGGCCTGTGCGGTCGCAGATCCGCGGTCGTCCAACATCTCGTCTACTACCGCGTCGTAGCGATCGTGGCGCGTCAAGCCCAGGTGACTGCCATTCAAGCGAGGGTCGCCCATGCCCGGTCTACCGTTTTAGCAGCGTCAAATAACTGAATCGACAGCTCCTATTTCATCGTATCTCGCATGGATCAAGCGCCCAGTCAAAATCGCGAGGTGGAAACTACTCGAGGGCTCCATTATCTTGATCTCATGCGCGTTGTCAGCAAGTGACCTAACCCGAGGGAAGCTCGGCAATCTCGGATCCATAGAGCTTTCGAATGAAGATCAAACGCATCCGTGCTTACCGGGTTGACTTGCCGCTCCACGAGGGCAGCTACAAGTGGTCGGGAGGCAAATCGGTATCGGTCTTTGACAGCACCGTGATCGAAATCGAAACCGATGCCGGCGTCACCGGTTGGGGTGAGGTTTGCCCGCTCGGTCCCTTCTATTTGCCTGCTTACGCCAACGGAGTTCGTGCCGGCATAGGCGAACTCGGCCCACATCTTCTCGGCGAAGACCCCTGTCAACTCGGAAATATGAATCGCCGGATGGATGCCGCTCTCAAGGGGCACGCCTACGTCAAGTCCGGAATCGACATGGCCTGCTGGGACATCCTCGGCAAGGTCACGGACCAACCGGTGTGCGTCCTCCTGGGCGGCCGGTACGGCGTGGACTTCGGGCTGTATCGCGCCATTTCGCAAGAATCGCCCGAGGCGATGGCGCAGCGCGTCGCACAATACCGCGCCCTTGGCTACACCCGGTTCCAGCTCAAGGTCGGCGGCGACGCGGATACCGACATCGAACGCATTCGCGCCGTGCGCGCGCTGCTCCAAACCGGCGACCGTCTGATCGCCGATGCCAATACGGGTTGGTTGATGCACGATGCGCTGCGTGTCGTCCGTGCGGTGCGCGACGTGGATGTCTACATCGAGCAACCCTGCCTGAGCTACGAGGAATGCCTCACCGTCCGCCGCCACTGCGATCATCCGTTCGTCCTCGACGAAGTGATCGATTCGATTGACACGCTCCTGCGCGGCCATGCCGACCGCGCCATGGACGTCGTCAATCTGAAGATCAGCAAGCTCGGCGGCTTGACCAAGACGAAGCAGGCCCGCGATCTTTGCGTCGCCCTGGGCGTGGCCATGACGCTCGAAGACAGCTGGGGCGGCGACATCGTCACGGCCGCCATCGCGCACCTCGCGCACAGCACGCCCCCCGAATTCCAGTTCACCGCGACCGATTTCAACAGCTACGTCACCGTCAGCATCGCCGACGGCGCTCCACAGCGCGTCCAAGGGCGCATGGCGGCAAGCACCCGCCCGGGTCTCGGCATCTCGCCAAATATGGAAGTGCTTGGCAAGCCGGTTCTAGAAGTCTCTTGAGTGGTGACTGATGAACCGACTTCTCGCAACTTTCGATGGCACGCCGGCAAGTTGCCTCGGACTCGCTGCGGGGCCGAAGCAGGATCCGCGGTGCGTTCGTCGAGCGTTCGCAGGCGGGATCAACTGTTTCTTCTTCTACGGGCCTAGCAACGCCTCGTTCATCGAAGAGCTGGCCGGGCTGGTCCGGCGGCAGCGCGAGCAAATCATCGTGGCCACCGGGAGCGGCAGCCGGCGCGTTGAAGGGTTGCGCATGGCGTTGCGAAAGCTGACTGGCCTCTTGGGCATCGAAGTGATTGACGTTTTCTTCATTGAGTACGTTCATCCGGGCGACAACTCGAATGCGCTGTTTGGCAAGAACGGCGTGCTCAACGAATTGCGGCAATGGCAAGAAAGCGGGCGGATCCGGTTCGTTGGGGCGACAGCGCACGATCGGTCGCTGGCGAGGCGTCTGGCGGCCGATCCGCGCGTCGATGTGCTCATGCACCGGTTCAACATGGCCCATCGCAAGGCGGCGCGCGAGGTGTTCCCCACCGCAACGAAGGCGCGAACGCCGATCGTGGCGTTCACGGCGACGCGCTGGGGCACGCTGCTGGAGCCCCAGGCGGGTTGGTCCGGCCGGCCGCCAACGGCCTCTGATTGTTACCGTTATTGCCTTGCTCAACCGGCGGTGCACATGGCCCTGACAGCGCCGCGCTCGCTCGCGGAGCTGGAGCAAAACTTGACCGTCTTGGCGTCACCCTCCATGAGCAAGCAGGAATGCGCACGCTGGCAGCGCTTCGGCGATCTCGTCTATGGCGCCGGAAAAGGAGCGTTCGAGACCAGCTGGCGGTAGGTTAGCGCGTGGCATGGACATCTTTTATGCATCGGTGATGGGGAGGCCCACCTACCGGCTGGAACGGGCGAAGCCATAGAAACGTCGGGCCTACTTGCGCCGTTTGGCTTTCTTCTTTCGGCGAGGCGGCTTCTCCGTTAATTCCCGCACCTTCACGAGCCGCTTCTTTTTCACATCGACTTTGTACTCGACCGGCTGTGTGAACGCCTCCGCAGCGGCGTGCAAGACGGCAAGCGGTTTCGTTGAATCGGTCCGTGCCTTGGCCATCTCAATGGCGCGCGCGTCGAGTTGTTCCTTCGTTTTCTTCTGGGCGCCGGGATAGGTGACCACGTGGTGGCGGTGGACGATGACGCCGGTCTTGGCATCATAGACGACCATCGTGTGAATCTCCTCGGGCTCGGGAAGCTCCGGAGACGCGGAAATGTCCATGGTTCCCTCTACTGCCAGTGGAACGCGGTGCACAGGCCGCGCGTGAACCCGTGACTTGCCATGACTTGCATAGTGACGTGCGTCATCTGATCGTGCGCAACAGCGGCTGGGAGCGCGTTGATCGGGGCATTCGGGCCGGACGGGAAATCGACCTGGGTGTCGAATCCTTCCGCGTTGCGAAATTGGAAATTGAGAATCCCAGCGCGGTAGACCACAATTCTCTCGTCTTCGATCAAGGTGACGAATCGCGAAATGGAGACCGTGACGAGAGTAAAGACAGGCGGAAAATCGAGATCCACTGTCGCCGAGGCAATGTTGCCGCCTCCCGAGACGGTGATGCCGATTGTTCGCATTCCGGTCAGCATGCGATAGCTCCTTGCTTGGGTGGCCGTAGCGTAACCCAATTAGGATGTAAACGCCAAGAAAATGCCGCAGCTTGGTGAACAACCAAACTCTGCTCGATTTGCATTCAGCCACTTTCTAATTGACGGCTCTATCTCATTACCTGCTATTTGCGGTTGACACTTTGCGCTCAGCCAAGCGGCCAGATTCATAACAGACCCGCGCAAACTTTCCGTTGCCGTAACTTATTTGAGGATAAGGAAGTTGTGGAATTGGTTGCGCCGCACACCCACACCCCCCTCTCCAGTTAGGAATCATCAATCACCTACGCTTATCAAGCAGGAGAATCTGAGAAAGTGTCCTAATCGACGTTGAAGGCGTAGAGGCATTCGGCCGTTCGCACGTACAACCACCCGCCCACCAGTGCGGGGGTGGCCCGAATCGTTTCGCCAAGGTCGTTCTCGGCGAGCACTTCGAAGCGGTCGGCCGCTTTGAGCACGGAGATGAGGCCGGAGTCGGAGCAACAATAAACTTTGCCGTCGCCTGCCACGGGAGATGCGTAGAAGATGCCGCCGGGATTGAGGCGTTGCTGGGGGTAAACGGCTTTGCCGGTTTGGGCGTCGAGGCAGGTGAGAACCCCGCCGTTGCGCACCATGTAGATGCGTCCTTGATAAAAGAGCGGCGAGGGCACTTCCGGAATGCCGCGCTTGTGTTGCCAGAGGACGTGCGTTTGGGCCACATCGCCCGTGCCGCCGGGACGGATAGCCAGGAGAGCGTTGTCGAAAGGCGTCTTCTGCATGGACGTCCATTCGGCGTCATCCAAAAAGCCGTCACGATTCTTGTCGAATAGCCAGGTCATGTGGTGCAGGTGGATTTCGCCCACGCCTTCCTTGCCGCCGCGCTTGAAGATGATGAGATCAGTCGGCAACTCCGCGCGGCCTAACTTGCCGTCCTTGTTCTTGTCGTGCTTGTCCAGCAATTCTTCAAAAGGAGGCAGGGTCATGCGCAGATCGGGATCGCCGCCCGGCAAATGGCTCGCCACATAGATCGCGCCCTCGCCTGACGTAGGCGAGGTGTTTGCTTCGAGCGCCAATCCCGGCAGCCACCAACGTTTGGCCCCGCCCGCCAAATCGTAAGCCATGATGCCGCCCTTCCCCAAAACAATCACTTCACTCTTGTCGCCGTTCTTCCAAACGAGCGGCACAGGATAGTCCGAAGGAAAGGGACTCGTTTCCGTCCGCCACAGTGTCTTGCCGGTCTTGGCATCCACGGCCAAGACGTGCGCGTCTTTGCCCTGGCCGTTGAGCAACAGCACGCCGCCCACGAGAATCGGCGACGTGCCGGAGCCAAAGCTGGTGCGCGGCGTCGGCAACGGCAGTTTCCAGAGTTCGTTGCCGTCGAAATCGTAGGCGAGCAAGCCGTACGAACCGAAGGCGGCGTAGACGCGTTCGCCGTCCGTGCAGGGTGTCGAGGAAGCGGGACTGTTTATCTTGTAGACGGACTCGATTTTTTCCGCCGGGGCTGGTCGACGCCAAAGGATCTTGCCCGTGTGTCGATCGAGGCAAAGCGTTTCAAGTTTTTTGGCTTGGGCGTCGAAGCCGGTCAAGAAGACGCGCTCGCCCCATACGATCGGCGACGACAGTCCGTAGGGCAGCGCCGATTTCCAGCGGAGGTTTTTTTCCGGCCCAAACTCAACCGGATACTTGTGCCCTTCCGCGGCGACCGCTCGACCGGCCGGGCCGCGAAATTGCGGCCAAAACGCGCCACCGTGGGATGCGATTTGCAGTTTGGCATCCTGGGCATGAGCGCGAGTCGAAACGGTGATCCAGGCAAGGAAAATGAGACAGAGGGAGTTGTTCATGAACGATCCAACTTGGGTCCGCTGAGTCGGCGAGGCCCTGAGACTATGCCTTCAGCATTTCATCATGCCGCATGCCGCTCGGCGGCTGGTCGGCCTTGCGGCAATTGGCGAGCGCCGCTTTGGCGCCGGCGTGCTGCTCGGCGTCGTTGTCCTCCCACTCAATCGAAACCGCGCCGTCGTAGCCCACGCGGTTCAGCTCGATGAATATCTCCTCCACGCTGTTGGCGTCGCGCAGCGTGCCGGCCGTCACGAAATTCCAGCCGTTGAGAGGATGGCCCATCGGCCTATGCCCGCCCAACAAGCCCGCGCGGGTGTGCTCGCGGCTGACTTGCACTCCCTTGATATGCGCGCAGTGGATGAAGTTGCCGAACTCGCGGATGAATTGGACAACTGACACGCCTTGCCATTCCATGTGCGATCCGTCGAGGTTGAAGCCGACGACGCCTTCATAGCCGGCTTTGCACATGTGATTGATGTAATCGCTTGCCGACTCCATATCGCCCATGGCCCGCTCGCTCGGATGGCATTCGAGATCGAACGTGACGCCCAGTTTCTTGCAGACATCCAAGAACGGGCCGAAGCGTTCGACCAGGAGTTCGAGACTGACCTGTCGGGCATCGGGGATCGCGTGTCCCTCCAGGCTGGACGGCAATGGCGGAAACAGGAAGAAATGGCTCCAGCAATGGGCGGGGCTGCCGACGAAGCCGGGCAGCGCGACACGGCGATTCTGTAGCTTGCCCAGATAATGGGCCAGACGCGCGCTGGCGATGAGATCTTTCTGCGACTGCTGATGGATGAGCTTGCCGACCTCTTCCGGGACGAAATAGGGATTGGTGCGCGGCGGCTGGTTCTTGGCGCGCCAGGCTTTGTACGCGGGCCGCGCTTCGCCGCGCGTGAATTGCAGGGTCTTGGCGCTCGGCTCGTCGCCCAGCGCCTGGCCTTGCAAATGCGTGGCGATGGTGAAAATCTCCAGCCCGTGCTTCTTGGCCAAATCGACGCGCTCCTTGGCGTAGGCCTCGGCGCCTTGGTCCGTCATGCATTTATCTAGTTCCAGTTCCCAACTGGCTTCCTCCCAGCCGTCGAAGCCTGTGTCTTGGAGAAACTTGACCCACGGCGTCATCGGCACATTGCCGAATTGGCCGCGGACGAGGCCGATCTGGTGGTAGGAAGTCTTGCCGAAGCGGTGCGTGTCGGTTTGCTTGAAACCCATGGAGAGTGTCCTTTGATGAGCGTAAGGGCGGGAAACTTTCTTCTGACTATACAGGTCGAAAAACCAGTTGCAACTCCCGTTTACGATTCGCGCTCACACCCGCGGACAAACATCCGCTTCCTTCTCAAAAAAAAGCTAGATTTGCGGCAAATCCAAACTCCGTTCGGTGCCCCGCTATGTCGTCGCTCTATCCTCCTAGTCCAAAGACCATACCCGCGGATTACACGGGACCATCGACGCGCTACTGCTTCTTGAGCGAGTTTCTCAATCTCGATCAGCTCATGACCCAGTTCAGCTTGCGCGTTCGCTGTATTGAGGCAAAAGTGGATCGACGCGCTGACAGAGCGGCTCGGCGTGCTCGAAGACAAGCTCAATCGGCTGCACTTCAAGAGTCTGGGGGCGCTGTTGGGATTGCAAGAGAACATTGTGGCGAAGTGGCGGGAGAAGCATCCGCGTCAAGCCGAAGAAGTGGCTTCCGCCAGCGCGACATAGGTCCGCTCAATTGGTGAGTGACATGGCCGATTGTCCTTACTGTCCGCACTGTGACTATGGTAATATCAACATTGCAAACGCAAGGCTCTGGGAATCCCATGACAACAAAAGACGAGGCGGCGCGCAAACTGGCCCAAGTTCACTATCAAGTCGAGCCGGGGATGCGACAAATCTTTCGGTTGAAAAGTAAACCGTCCGCCGAACGCAATCCGAGTGAACCTCTCAAGTTACTTGAAATCAACGATAACACAATTCCCTCCGGCATCGTCCCGCTTGGATTCTCGCCAGCACCGGGGATCCCCTATCCATCCATCATTATTGAGATCACGCCATTCGAATTCGACCTGGTAAAAAAGGGGAAGCTGAAGTTGCCGCAAAGTTGGAGAATTGATCGGGAACTGCAGCGTGAATGATCCATCGCCTAGAGAATGGGCTGTAGCGTATGCGAAACAAGCTCATGCCGATTTTCAAGCTTGGAACTTCTTCAACTTGAATGGCAAAGCGTTGCCGTCCAGTCAAAAGCTTCACTTCTTGCAAATGGCCTGCGAAAAGCTCGGAAAGGCATTCGTCTATCGGTCCGGTGAACTCCCGCTGGCATTCAAGTAAGCCATGTCTATGTCGCCAAGCAAATTCCTCGTATCTTCCGCGAACTGTTGTTGAAGTTTGGCGAAAACCCAAAGGAAAGACAGTTCTTGCTTAAGCACATTCGCCACAGTGCTCGTGAAATCGAATTGCTTTCTCCGGCTGTCGATGATGGGGGCCGGAGACCTGACAACTGCGAGTATCCGTGGATGGATAGTTTGAAGAGACTTCACGTGCCCGCGGAATCCTCTTTCAGCGTCTTGCGTTTGATTGATCAGCCGACTGGCCGTACATTCTTGAAATTGATTCTTGATGGAATCCGAACGATCCTTGCATCCTGAACACTTCTAGTTCACCTTTTCGACCCACCGCTCCGCCAGCGCCCTCAAATCTACTTGCCCGTTCTTCTCATCCGCGAAAAAGTGCTTCTCCAGCACGGATAGGTCACGATCCATCTCGGCCTTTTGCGGCGAGCTCAGCTTCCCGGTCGCTTCGATGTGCTTCAAAAGGCCCAGCACGGTAAACGGCGTCAGTTTCGCCGGCAGCGCCACGCGCGGCCCCAGGCTCGGCGCCGGCTTCCGCAAGAGATAGACGGCCAGCGCCGCAATCACTAGGGCCAACACCGCTGTCCCAGCGATAAGCCACACAAGCCAATTGCTGCTTGCTTCGCCGTAGCGTTCCTCGAGATTGAGCAACTGTTGCACCGGAACCAGGTCGGCGTCGCGGTAGCGCTGATAGGTCATCTCCGCCTGGTCCTCCTTCGCCGCGCCGAAGCGAAACTCCGTCGGCAATTTGTCCAAACCGTCTGCCGCCTTGAGCGTCACCATCCAGGTCCGTTCCGACACAATCACGTTTTGTTCCGCGTCTGGATCGAACTTGGCGACGGACACGCCCTGGTCGTCCGTTTTGTCGATGACGAAACCTTCCGGGCGAAGTTCGAGGATTTGATCCAGCGCCGGTATCAGTCCGAGTGCAACGGCCTTCACTTCCAGAATCAACTTGCCTTTGTCCGCCTGGCGCTCGTCGAGCGTCTGCGTGATCTGCAGCTTGCGCAACGGCCGCGGCTCCGCCTTCGTGACCGAGGCATCCAATGGCAACGTCGGCGATTCGATCGGCAGAATGACATAGCCCGAGGTTTCGAGAAAATCCAGGTCCAACCGTACGGGCGGCAGCTTGTCCACTTGCGGCCCCTTGGCCTTTAGTAGGAGATAGGCGTAGGGCGTGTAGCGCCAGCCGTACTCGGGCAGGGCGCGCGAATTTACTTTGTCCGATTGGAACGTGACGGAAATAACTTCGAAATGTTCGCCGAGCGCGTCCTTGACGATGGACTGAAACTTGTCGCGGTAATCGGCGGTGGGCCGGCCGTAGTTGTAATAAAAGTAACTGCTCGACGACTGGTTTTGCAGATAGCGGCCAAAGCCGCCCGATTCGCGCTCGATCTCGCGCGTATGCCGCAAGTTGACGAACACGCCGAAGGCCGACTGGTGGCCGACCGCGTCACTGCCGTCGATGATCGTTTCCAGCTTGATCTCGGTGACCAGGTCCTTGTAGTAATCAAAAACCTTCACCGCTTCGCGCGCGTCCTTGTGTTCGCCGACGATGGTCAACCCGTTCTTGAGGTAGATGTATTTGGACGCGGGCTTGACCGAGCTCAGACGCGTGAAAAGCTGATTGGCGAATTTGCTCATGTGGCGTTCGGCGGCTTCCCCCGGCAAGCTTTGGATCGCCTTGTGGATGAGGGGCGGCTGCCTCAAATCGGGCAGCTTTTCCTCGCTGACGTGCTGCAAATCGCTGGCCCCCAAGCTGGCGTAGAACCATTGTTCATAGACGCGCGTGGTCTCGTCCTCCTCGGCCAGTTTCGGCACAGCCTTGGCGTACAACTGGGCCGCTGTTTGAAACCCCGCCAGCGCCTCGGCGCGGCGCTTGGTAAACTCCGAGGTTTTCGCCAGCTCCTGATGATAATTGACTTCGTCGTGCAAGAGAGCCGCACGCGCCAGGTGCAGCGACCAATCGTCGGGAAACTTTTTCAGACTGCTGTCGATCACCGTGAGCGCCACGTTGTAGCCGCGCAACACCTCGGCCTGAATATCTTTGGTCTTGCGATTGGTCTTTTTGTCTTTCTGGTCCGCCGGATCGCGCCACAAGCCGGCCAGGTTCTCGCGCATTTGCTGCGCCAAACCGGCCAAAGTCTTGGGTTTCAAGAGCTCCAACTTGCCGAAGACGCGCTCGATGGCGTCCAGACGATAGACCTCGGCGCTCGAATGGCAGGTGGTGAACGCGCGGGCCACCAGCTCCTCGTCGATCTCGCCCACGTCGAGCTTGCGCAGCCGCTTCAATAGCTCCGCCAGGTCCGTGAGGTTGCGTTCCTGCTTGGAGCGCGTCAGGGGTATGCTTTCGGACCGGCGCTCGAAGCCGTACATGAACATGTACGGGTTGGTGTAACGGCGCGATTCGTTCGGATCGTGGTTCTTGACCCAAACGCGCAGGAATTCGTGCACCAGCTCCTTGGCTTTGTCCTTGTGCGTGCCGGCCATTTTCTCGATGTAAGGAAACGCCTTCTCGTCCTCATTCGCCTTGAGAAATAGATGGGCGTAGATCGTCGCGACTTTAGGCTTCATGCCTTCTTCGATGAGCGCGATCCAATCGTCCGTGGGCCGGGTTTCGAGGATTTCCAGAAGGCCGATGGCGCGCGGCATGTTGGGCTGCTGCATCTGGTGCATCATGGGGCCGTACATTTCCTCGTGCAGGAAATAGATGTTGCCCCAGCGGTCGCGGTGCATGCGCTGGCCGCCGATGGCGGGGGCGAACTGCTGCGAGAACTCTGCTTCCTTGAGCCAGGCGCCGGCAAGGAGCGAGAGCGTCGTGCGCCATTCCTCGGCGCGTTTGGAGTTCGCTTTGAGAAGCGCGGTCACCGCGGTCTTTTGCAATTGCAATGCCTTAAGGCGCAGTTCCGGGACCATGGGGGCGCGCGTGATGCCCTGCGCCACCTGCCCGCCGATGGTGGCCAGGATGTCCATGCCGCGCTCCGGTTCGTTGGTGAAGCTGGCATCGAGCCAGGCTTGACCCAATTCCTCTTTGATCTTCGGGGCCAGCTCGACAGCGCGGCGCAGCGATTCCTCCTTGTCTTCCTGTTCGCCGCTTTTGAGCGTTAACGCCGATTGCGTCACGTGCCAGGCCTTCTCCAAGTGGACCGTCTTTTTCTCTTTGGCGTAGAGTGCGAGGAAATGGCCAACCAGTAGATTGAGCGCTTCCTGGTCCTTTTCTTTCGTTGCTTCTTCAATGGTCGGCAGAAACTCGCCCATCGCGACGGCCTGGTCGGCGGCCATCAGCATTTTCGCTGCCTGCCGCGCTGTCAGCACGGCCTTGTCCTTTGGCTGAGCGAGTTCCTTCTTGAAGCGACTGACCAGGTGCTCGACCACCGTGCCGCCGGCCAAAACGTGACGGGTGATGCCGCCCAGACTGCGCACGGCCTCTTTGTCTAGTCCTTTGGGCGCTGCGGCAGCCAGACCGAGCAAATCGTCGGGAAAGAAGATGTGCTTCTCCATGAACTGCATGATCTGCGGCGGCATGGGGCCGTGCATCATCCCCGGCATCATGCCCCCCGGACCGCCCGGTCCCGGCATGCTTTGCAGCGAGCTTAGAATCTGCTTGTAGGCGGCCGTGTTTTCTTCCTCCGGCAAGCCCGCGAGGTATTTCTTGAGCGTTTCCCAGTTGCCGAGCGTGACGTGGCGCTGCAACGTCTGCATCTCGAAATCGAGCGCTTCGGCTTTTTCGCGCTTGTCCTTCTCCTCGTCGGTTTCCTTGGCCTTGGCCTTATCCTTCGAGTCCTTGGGTTTGGGCTTCGTGAGCGGCGTGGACCAGGCTTTCAGCATCGTCGAGGGACGGCGGTCGTAGCTTAGTTGCTTGAGTTTTTGCAGGCGCGGATTCTCCTTGGGTTCTTCTTTCTTGTCCTTGCCAAGAGTCTCTTCCAGCGGCGGGCCGGGCAGAAACTTTTGTTCGCCCACAGGGACTTTGCCGGAAGTCTTCTTGTCTTGCGCGGCGACAAGGGAAGAGAGGCCGACGAGAACAACGCCTAAAAGAAGTGCGCGCTTCAACATGAATGGTCCCTTGGAGTAGATAAGAACGTACACGCCGACCGTTTACGTTTCGCGCTCGCTGAATCCCTTGCCGCGGCAAGGCCTGCTGCAAAACGCGAAACGTAAACTGCTGGGAATAGAACTAATGACCGCTGTTGTCGGGGGGAGGACCGGAACTGGCCCCGCGATTGTCCTTGGGTTGGCCCTGACCTTGATTGCCTTTGCCCTTGCCTTTGCCCTTACCCTTGCCTTGACCGCGACCGCGGCCTATGCCACTTCAGGTCCCTTCTCACTGGCTCGGCAAGGGCAAGCCCTGCAATTCGCTCAAGTCCATGCGGGCCAGGCGAACGGCGGATTCGAGGTCTTCGCGGTGCTTCTTCGCGCCGGCAGAGTCGCCAGCGGCATCGGACTGTTCCGCCAGAAGGCGGTAGGTTTGCCGGGCCGATTCGATCTCCGGTTCCCAGTCGTCCTTGGCAAGGCCCTCCAGGCGCATGAGCCAGGTAAGGTAGTACTGGGAATTGGCCAGCGCCGAGCGCGACTCGGCCAGCACTTTGGGATCAGCCTTGGGATCGTCGCGCAATTCGGCGACGAGACTTTGAAGCTCCTGATTGGCGATGGGCAGCTTCTTCGCCAGCATTTGCGCCTTGGCGCGTTCCAATCGCAGACGGCGAATGTCGGACACGCGCTCGTTGGGCAACAGCTTCAGCGCTTGTTCGTAAGCGCTTTCCGCTTCGACCCAATCTTCCTGGGCGGCGAAGTTCTCCGCCTTGCCCAGCCATCGGGCGGCGTCATCCAGTTTCAAGCGCTCTTGTCCGGGTCCGAAGTGGTACGCGCCCACGCCGACCGGTATCAAGAGCCAAACGACAACGAGCAGACCCCGCATAGACCCCTCGCTTTCGATTGTCTCTACCCCGCCCGATTATAACCCACCTTGCTTGTAGAAAACAATCTAATGAAGAATGAAGTACAAAGAATTAACAATGAAGAATCAACATGAAGAATTGGCCTGGTGAGCCGCGATCCGTCGTGATCCTCCTTTCCCTGGCGAATTGCTTGAATTGCTCGAACGACTGCATTACAATACGGCCATTCCAATCAATGTTAACGACGGAAAGGAGCGGATACTATGGGCCGGGCCTTTCTGCTTGCGCTCGTCTCGGCAGTCTTAATCGGCTGCGGCGCTGACGATCCGCGACTAGCGGTTTCCGGCACCGTCAAGTTCAAAGGCCAGCTCCTGGACCAGGGCCGAATTGAATTCCATCCGCCTGGCGACAAAGGCACCATGTCGGGAGCAGTCATTCAAAACGGCAGATACAGTATCCCGCGGGACAAGGGCCTCGAGCCGAACACTTACGAAGTCCGGATCTTTTCTTACGACGAAAAAGCCGCCAAAGTCGAGACCATTCCAGGGGAACCGGGTCTTGGCTTCAAAGAACGCATACCCTTGAAATACAACGTCGCCAGCACACTGAAAGCCGAAGTGAAGCGAGGCAATACGATATTTGATTTTCCGCTTGAGTAGGTCAAGTCGCCCCTAAAGTCCGAAGGCGCGTATTTCCATCCGTCCTCTCATATCATCGAAAGGGGTATGTCATGCGTTCTCGGCGCGGTTTCACGCTCATTGAATTGTTGGTAGTCATCGCCATCATCGCCATCTTGATCGGCTTGCTGTTGCCTGCGGTGCAGAAGGTGCGCGAAGCCGCGGCTCGCGCCCAATGCACCAACAACTTGAAGCAAATCGGCCTGGCCATGCACAACTATCATGATGTCGCCAAGAAGCTGCCCTATGGCGAAGGCCCCGGCAGCTCCCAAACACTCACCGGCCCGGGCACATCCGCCACGGCCCGCGGCTGCTGCTGGGGCCTCTGGCAGACTCTCATCCTTCCTTATCTCGAACAGGAAAGTATGTTCAAGCTCTGGATGAACCACGGCGGCAGCGACAACTCAGGCAGGGCCATTACCGGCACCGGCAATCGGCTGCGCTATGGCGATACTCCCAATGTCGAGAATGTGACGAGCAAACGGCTCTCCATTTTGACTTGTCCCAGCGACTCACCTAATCCCGGCGCCATCACGGTCACGTTCAGCGGTGTAACTTATGGCATTACGTCGCACAACTACGTCGTGAACTACGGCAACGGCACCAATTATGGGCTCGACCCGCTCGTCGGTCCGGCCCCGCCGATAACCTGGAGGGTATCCGCCGCCCCATTCGGAATGGCTCCCAACATCAAGCGACTCACGGATATCGTCGATGGCACGAGCAACACGCTGATGGCATCCGAGACTGTGCAGGGCGTGCAGAGCGATCTGCGCGGCTTTACCTGGTGGGCGCCGGGCGCTCAGTTCACGACGGTGCTGCCTCCCAATTCGCAGTCGCCTGATATTGTGACGCAGAACTGCGTCAATCGTCCTCTCATGAACCTCCCCTGCGTGAACAACGGCGGCGCCTGGAACATTCAAGCGGCCCGAAGCCGGCACACGGCGGGCGTGAACGTACTCCTGTGCGACGGCAGCATTCATTTCGTCAACCAGTCGATCGACATCGGCACCTGGCGAGGACTCAGTACCATCAACGGTGGCGAAGTGCTGGGGCCCTATTGATTCTAAGGCGCTGGTTCTACGGGGCTGGTCTCCCCGCTGCCCGGAACCTATGCCAAGTTGGGTTGCGCGCAATCGTTGTGCTTTCCGCAAGTCTCTACCGCACAAGTGGTTAATGAATTGCATTGCGCACGCCCAATACACACACACACCGAAAACGTCCAGTTCCCCCCGGCTCTTTAGTGCTCTCTGAGAAAGTCCCCGTTCTTGCCAACGCGTGCATATCACCCCACTTGTTAGTGGATGATAACAAAGCGATTCAGCTCCAAGTGTCCAATCTTCTAGATTTGGCTCAAGGACGGCGCCGAGCGCAGGCTGCTCGTACACATTGTGATTCAAGGCGCCTACGAGAAGGACTTTGCTCTGCGCATGTTCGACTACAATGGAAGTTTCGCATCGTCAAAGGGCTGTATCGGGGCCACTGGTCCAAAGTCGATGTGCGTGAATTATTTCGCCTGATCGATTGGATAATGACTTTGCCGAAAGACCTGGACGAGGCGCTGCGGATCGAGATTTATGAATATGAGGAGGAGCGAAAAATGCCCTACATCACCAGTTT
>JAKEFD010000436.1 GCA_022616245.1 Gemmataceae bacterium | reverse complement strand
TCCTGACTCCTGATTCCTGACTCCTGTCCCCTGACTCCTGACTCCTGTCCCTTGACTCCTTCCAAAAGAATGTTGCCGGGTTTGAGATCGCGGTGGACGATGCCGCGCTCGTGCGCGGCGTGAACGGCGCGGGCCAATGCTTCGACAAACTCGGCCGCATGGCGAACATTGGGGCGATGGTCTTTGAGGTATTGGGCGAGGCTGCCGCCCGCGACATATTCCATGGAAAAAAACGGCAGCCCGCCGGCCTGGCCTACTTCGAAGACTTGCACAATATGAGGATGATGCAGTCGGGCGGCGGCTTCGGCCTCGGCGCGGAAGCGATCGATCATCTTCGATGATAGGCGTGTCATCATCTTGACCGCCACCACACGTCCCAGGCCGATTTGCCGCGCCTTATAGACGATGCCCATGCCGCCTTGATCGATGACTTCAAGGATTTGATAACCCGGAATTGTCGGCAACTGCGGCGTGGGCCGCTGGCCTGGATCAGCGTCTCTTAGGCCGGCGGATTGCTTTGCTCCTAGTTGGAGATGGGTTGGGTCTGCCGCGTCCACGCCCAGAATCCGCTCCATGGTGACGATGGCGCCAATCCGTCTGCGCAGTTCCTCAGCGTGCTCGGGGCAATTGGCGCAAAGCTCTACCACACTGAGTTGACGCCCGTTTCGTCGGGCTTCCTCCCATTGCAGCAACAGCTCATCGATGGGGCCTTCTTGCATGGGCTCCCTTGAATGCTACGCCTCTTTGACCCACACCCGATGCAGATTCACAAGCGCCGCGTGCCAACGGCGTTGCACAGTTCGGACGGAGAGTGCCAGAATCTCGGCGACCTCTGCTTGGGTCAGTCCCTGATAGAACAAAAGGCCGACGACTTCGCGTTCCTCCTCGGGCAGCTCGTCCACTTTTTGATGCAGCTCGCGCCATTGAAGATGCAGTCCGGGATCGACGCCGTTGCCCGTGAAGCAGTCCAGCCCGTCCGTCTGGCTGTCGTGGCGAGCGCCCAGGCCTTCCGGACCGAAGAAACGGCGGGCCAAATCGATGAGTTCGCGGCGAATCTGCAAAGTGGCCAGGGCCAGGAAATCGCGGTGCGACTTGGGTTGTACGTCCTTGAGGGCGTTCACGAGGCGCAGGAGGGCATTTTGCAGCACATCGTCGGTGTCTGCCCACCGTTTCACGCGGGCAAAGCCGCCGAGCATGCGCCGCGCCAGAGCGGTCAAGCGCTCGCCGCTGTGCCGCAAGAGGGCATTGACCGCAGCCTGGTCTCCCGCGCCGGCCTGCCGCAAGAGTTGCAGCATCAGGCTGGATTCGCTGGGAATGCTGCTCATAGTCGCTCGCGATTCGCAGGCGCTGTGGATTGTGCTAGTTTGATTTGCCGCCCGTGAATTGCCGGAAGGCTTCGCGGAACTCCGGCGGAGGTTGCGGACGCCCGAACTGGAGCGGGTCAGTGGAGGTGTTTTTATTTTCGATCTTGCGCGGGACTTGGTTTGGGAGTTGGCTCGGGCCACCCATCATTTTGTCCGGCGGTTGCTTTGCGACACTCTTTTGTTGACGGCGCAGAAGGTCCTCATAGGCTTGGGCGTCGCGCACAAAGCGGTCCCAATCCTCCTGGGTCCAGCCGAGCTTTTTGAGCGTGTCGTCGTTCATGCGGCTCTTGAGGTCTTCGAGCTGGAGGTTGCCGCCGCGCTTCGAGAAGGCAGCATTGGGGTCACGGACATCGTAGTCGTTGCGCGCGGCCTGGCCGCCGGGACCCATGTTGCCCGCGTTGCCGCCTGGTTTCACGTCGCTCTTGGGCTCGCCGGGTTTACTGTCGCCCGGACCTTTCGCGGATTGTTCATCGCCTTGTTTGGGCGGCGGCTTGGCGTTCAAATCGGGCGCCTTGCCGACCTTGTCAGTCGTGGTGTCCGGCTTCGTGTTGCCCGGCTTGTCGATCTCGACGCCTTTGTCATCCTTGGACTGGGCGGTCTTGGGCATTTCCTGTCCGATCTTGTCCAACAATTCTTCGGCGGCTTTGCGCACATCCTTGTCCTTTGCTTCCTTGGCCATGCGCGTCAACTCTTCCAGTGCTTCGTTCTTGTCGTTTGAGTTTTCCAATTCCTTTTTCAGGCGGGCCAAGTCTTCGGCGCTTGGCTCTTTGCCGGTGGGCTTGCCGCGATGGTCTTTGGTGAGGCCGGAGTCTTTGGCCACGTCGGGCGGAGTTGTTTTGGGATTGGCTTGGGGAACACCGCCTTTGCCGTCGCCTTTGGCGGAGGTTTGAGGCTGCGCTTTGGGATCGCCGGGACCGCTCTTTGTGCCGGCTTTGTCGCCCGTCGGGTCGCCCTTGGCCGTCGCCGTCGCTTGCGTATCGCCTTCGCCTCCAGGGCCGGGTTTGACGTCGCCAAGGTCGGGCTTCATGCCGGGACTTTCTTTGTTCTGCGCGGTTTCTGCGCCCTTTCCGGTCGGGTCCTTGGCAGCGGCTTTCGGCGAACCCTGACCGCCGCCGGCGTTCTCCTTGGCCTGGGCGTTCGACTCTTCCTTGCCGTCTTCTGGCGCTTTGGACGCGCTTGCACCGCTTTGCTGGCCTTCGCTGCCGCCGCCCTTGCCGCCCGCTTGCGGATCCTTGGATTTCTGCGGACCTTCGTCCTTGGTCTCGCCGCCTTTGCCGTTAGGCGGCGCGTTCTTCGCCGTGCCTGGATCGTTCTCGCCCTTCTTGGGATCAGTCGTCGGATCGGAGCCTTTCGCGTCCGCCGCGGGCTTCTCTTCGTCGCCCGGCCCCTTCGCCGACGACGGATCGGGCTGCTTACCGTCTTGCTTGGGTCCTCTGTCTTTGGCCTCTGCCGGCGGACTCTTGTCGCCGTTTTTACCTTCATCCTTCTTGTCGCCTGCACCGCCCGCGGCGCCGGGTTTTTGATCCTTGTTGTCGGCCTTGGGCTGATCACCCGGCTCGTTGCCCTTTGTTTCCGACTTGGGGGGATCCTGCCCCTTCGATTCACCCTGGTTTTTCTGCCGATCCAGTTCTTCTTTCAGTTTGTCGAGCTTGTTCTGGACGTCGTTCTTCAGCTTTTCGTCGCGTTTCTGCTGTTCCGGATCATTGGGATCCTTCTTGTCCTGCCGATCGCGATTCTGTTTCGCGTGGTCTTGATCTTGTTTCTTCTCGTGCTGCTTCTGCTTGTCTAGTGCGTCCTGCCGTTGCTTGTCCTGCTTCTTCTGGTCCGGCGACGGAGCGAGGATGGTGATCTTGAACGACTGGCTCCTGCCGACGTTGCCGTCTTTGCTCGGATAATCCGAGTTGTCGAGTGCCTCAAGCCAGTATTCCAAAACCATACCGGGTTCGACGGGCAGCGGTTTACCGCCTTTCATCGCTAATTGATTGAGGGTAAGCACATCCTTGTAGTCGAGAAATGTGGGGAACGCGCCGTCGTCGAACTGAAATGACTTTTGCGGGCGATAGGGCTTGGGCTCCAGCTCGGGTTTGAAGTCGCCCTCGAGCACTTTAAGACGAAGCACTAGTCGCTTCAGGCCCAGGTCGTCCTCGGCCCGCCCTTCGAGCACTACTGTCTCATTGGCGGCGGCGCTCACATCCTTGCCCGGCTTGTCGATGACTACGAGCGGCACGCGATCGTCGAGCACTTCCAAGGGATAAGGCGTGCGATCGATGTTCTCTTCGCCTTCAGTGCTCGTAAAGACAACTCGAAACGTACCGCTTTTCTCCAAGGTCCAGCGCACCTGAAAGGCGCGCGGATCGTCCTTCAACGGCTCACCCCAGAGCTCTTGCTTTTGCCCGCCTGCCTCGATGTCGATGCGGCCGTGCTTGAGGGTGCGGTTGGTGCGGACGGTGAGCGTGACCACGGTGCCGCGGTGGCTCCAGAGGCGCGGAATGATCGCGTTTTCATTGGGGAATACGACTACTTCGTCGGTCAGCTTGCGGTAAGGCCGATGCTCGTACTTGACCTCAAAGCCGGTGGCTTGCGGCTGCGACAATACTTGCACCTGATACTCGGGCGTTTCGGCGTCGCCGGCGGCGACCTTGTACCACAGGCCGCTGCGGACCTGGTCGGCCACCAGCACGGCCCCCCATGTAAGATCGGCGTTTTCATCGAGCGGCAACGTAACGAAGACGTCTTCGCATTGATAGCGGTAGAGCAAGCGCGGCGCTTCCGGATGATTGCCGCGCGGGAAACGGCCGTCGATGCGCGCCTGGAAGACGACGCTTCGTTGCGGCGGCAGGGCAATGTTGCCGTCCGCGGGTTTTAGCAACGTGATTACCGTGCGGTTCTGGAAACTGATGCTTTGGAACGGCGCGAAAGCCCGGCCGAAAAGTGAGCCGAACTGATTGGGCCCCATGGCGAAGAGAACCAGAACGCCGAGCACGAGCGCGATCAGCACAATGGCGAGGAGCCAATTGTTCTTGGTCTCGACGGCTTTGTCCGCGTCGGTCTGCTTCAGCTCACGGGCGGCGCGCATGCCGATAGCGGTGCGAATGGCCCCGGGCAATTGCACGTCCTTCAAATCGACCCAGTTGATCACACTGTTCTTGGCGTCGGGAAGCGTCTCTTCAAGCTGCTTGGCGGCATAGAAGGGATTGACGCTGCGCCGCATTCGCACAAATAACTGGCCGATCAGAAAGGCGACGACGAGCAGATACACGCCAAAGCCGCATAAACGAATGGTGGTGTGCAGCGTTTCATCCGCACCGCTGACCGCGATATCGAAGCCTGCCGCCAGAAGGAAATAGACCAATGTGACAATGGCGAGCGCCAGCAACGAACGGCCTGCGTCCAAAGCACGAATCTTTTGCCGGACCCGGCTGAGCTGCGTTTCGACGAAGGCTTCAAACTTGGCGGGTGCGGGTTTGGGTTCAATGTCAACAGCCATGAGCGTCTCCGGGCGGGCTCTTCCCTTCCCCTCATTATAGATTGTCGGAAGGTACGGGCTCAACCAGATTTGCGCGTGGTGAGGAAGAATGGCAAAAACGGCGAAAAAGTAGGGAATGTGCGGCCTGGACCGAGATTATCATCCTTCGCTCCGAATCGCTGCCTCGGCTATAATGGACTTTGAAGTACTAGGGAGCGCTCCAAATGCCAATCACTCAAGACTCCAAACGCGATTTGCTTCATGCCGTTGAGCTATTAAGCCCGACAGATTTTCAAACATTCGTCAGCGAGGTGATGGCGATCAAAGCTCGGCGCAATCGCGCGCTGCCTGCGGAGGAGGCGGAACTGCTCAAAGAGATCAACGAAGGCCTTCCGGACAGTCTGATGAATCGCTACGTTCCACTCGTGGAAAAGCGCAAAAAAGGCAGCTTGTCGTCGGAGGAGCACGCGGAACTAATCGAATTAAGCGACCAGATTGAGAAACTCGAGGCAAGGCGCGTTCGAGCCATGAGCGAACTCGCAGCGCTGCGAAAGAAAACCCTGTCGCACGTTATGAAGGAATTGGGAATTAAGGCGCCCGCGCATGGCTGAGGAGAACGTTCCAGCCAGAATGAAGAAGGCTGTGGCACGGCGGGCAAGGCATTGTTGCGAATACTGCCGAAGCCAATCCCGTTTCGCGATGCAGTCGTTTTCCGTCGAACACATCATCCCAAGAGCGGATAAGGGCTCAACCACCTTGGACAATCTGGCAAATGCTTGCCAAGGATGCAACAACTGCAAATACAAAAAGACAGAAGCTGTTGACCCCGCGACTGGCCAGATCGTCACTTTATTTCATCCACGAAAGCACAACTGGAACGATCATTTTGCCTGGAACGAAGACTGCTCCTTGATTCTGGGATTGACAGCAATTGGTAGGGCAACTGTTGAAACGCTCAAGTTGAATCGCGAGGGACTTGTGAATCTTCGAAAACTACTATTTGCGGCTGGAGAACATCCGCCGTCAGCGGACGAATAACATAAAGCGCCCAAAGGAAAATAAGGGTGAAACGCCTTTGGTGAATAGGGAAGTTGGTAACACTGTGAAGACGAGCGAGAATAGCTGAAGAAAAAGAGCAAGGCAGGCCTTCGCGTAACCGCCTTGCGACGATCCCTGGATCCAATCAGGCGTGCGCTGCGCGCTACGCCCGGGGACGGACGGGCTCTTCGCCGGTCCACCCCTTCGGCAGCCTGGCGACCTTAAACCATCAGACTTTCGTCTGGCCCAGCAGTTCAAGGCCCATAGCTTTGCGCCCCCGCCTCACGACGGGTTTGCCCTTTCGAGGATGAAAGGCGTTGCGATCCAGGCAGGACGCGGAGACCTGCCTCCAAGATTGCCACCAAAACTGGCAACCATGTTTGCTTGACAACTCTAGGTCGGTTTTCCAAGTTTGGCAAATCCTCAAAGGCTTTTCAGCTTGGTTCTTAGGTAATTCACCCTCCCAAAACGGTCTGTCTTGACCCCAATTGCGTCATCTGTCATTTGTGAGGTTCCTGAGTAATGTTGTTGGTCGAGCATGGATGCCAGACGCAAGCGCAAACTGTTGATTATCGCCGACGATTTCGGCATTGGTCCCGCCACAACCCAGGGAATCCTCGAGCTGGCTCGAACCGG
>JAKEFD010000435.1 GCA_022616245.1 Gemmataceae bacterium | reverse complement strand
TCCTGACCATATCGGCCAAGACGCAATCTGATCAAGATGGACAGGAGCGGAATCCTATCCTACGTCGGACGCAACTCCCGCCAGCGCCTGCACAGGTCGGCGGCCGCCTGGGCCCATGTCGAAAACCGGAACTCGAAGCCCGATTGTAGCAAACGGCCGGGAACGACGCGCCGGCTCTTGAGCACCAGCTCGGTTTCCGTGCGCAGGAAGAAGGCGCCAAGGGCCAGCATCCATTTCGCCGCCGGCAAGCCGAGGCGGATTCCCCAAGCGGCGCGAAGGCTGCGCATAAACTCGGCGTTGGGCACGGGGTTTGGCGACGCCAGATTGACCGGGCCGTGGAACTCCTCGTGGTCGATCAGCCAATAGATCGCTCGAATGAAGTCCTGGTCATGAATCCACGAGACATATTGACGGCCATTGCCGCTCTTGCCGCCCAGCCCTTTGCGAACGAGGCCTAAAAGCACGTCGAAGATGCCGCCGCGATCCGGGCTCATGGTCATGGCCGAGCGCAACAACAACAAGCGCGTGCGCGGCACAACTGCTTCGAGGGCTGCTTGCTCCCACGCCTTGGCCACGTCGATGCTGAACTGCCATTTTTCCGGTGCACTGGCTTCGCTGCCGCCCAGAACGCCGGTTGCTTCGTCATTGGGCGCATCGAATCGGTGCGCGTAAATGGTGGCGGTGCTGGCCTGGAGCCACACGCGCGGCGGCCGCGCCGCCTGGGCGATCGCCTTGCCCACCGCGCGTGTGGAATGGACCCGTGAATCGAGGATAAGCCGGCGATTTTTCGCGTTGTAGCGACAGTTGACGCTGCGCCCGGCCAGATTGATGACGACGTCCGCGCCGCCGACTTCCGCGCTCCAAGCGCCGACAGTCTCCGCATCCCACTGGACCATGCGCCAGGGCGCTTTTACCGGGTTGCGGCTGAGCACCACGACTTCATGGCCGTCGGCAACAAAAGCGCGGGCCAACACGGCGCCGACCTGGCCCGATCCTCCCGGAATAACAATCTTCACCTCTCAGCCTCCAAAGTGTGCGTGGCGGAATGCTGAGAGTGTAACCGTAAGAATTGGCGCCAACTAACAGCCGCGTGAAATCACCTGGACCGGATCGCCCACGCGCACCGTCCCTTCCTCAACAACGCGTAAGTAGATGCCGCGCAGGTTGCGGTGCCGAAGCTCTTGCACCGACACAAACCGAAGCGCGTCGTCGCCAAAACGGGCTCGGAACTTCTTGCAGCCGTTATGCGGCATGGGCGTGACCTCAAGCAACGCGGCGCCGGCCCGGAGCCTGCTGCCCGTCGGCAGATTGCGCTCCGACAAATCCAGATCGAGAAACAGATTGTCGCCGGACAGCGCGAGCGGCTGACCATTGGCAATCAACTCCGCCACCTGTTTCTCCATGACCGCAAGCTGTGCTTCTATGTTTGGCTCGCGCTGACGGCCCCAGGCGTCTCCCGGCACGCCGGCGGCCGGAGTTAGGACCGCCTCCCCTGGAGTCTCGCGCCGGCCTCCCTTGTGGCGGCTCACCAAAAGAACGACGCACCCTTGATCGCGGGGCGAGCGTAATTCAACCAGCGCCCGCTCCAGTTCCGCAAACGAGCGATGGCAGACTGGATCACCGGTTGAATGCGAATCGATCATCTTCTCGTGCATTTCACGTTGCCCTCGGCCAGTTTCGTGGTAGCGTACGCGTGTTGTCAACTTACGACTTCGACCCAGGATTTGTCATGCTGCGCTTATCGCTTTTGAGTTGGGCCGCGGCGGCCTCGCTTGCTTTTTTCGCATCGACCGTGGAAGCCTGGAACAGCATCGGCCACCTGGCGGTCGGCAAGTTGGCGTACGATCGACTTTCCGACGCCGACAAGGCCAAGTTGTTTGTGCTCTTGAAAAACCATCCGCATTATGAGGCGTATCTGGCGGCCAATCGTCCGACAGAGGTCAGTGAAGTGGAATGGGTCCTCGTCCGCTCGGGAGTCTGGCCCGATTGGGTGCGGCCGCGCAAAAAGGACACGCGCGGCCATGAAGTCCTTAAGTACAATCGTCCGGAGGACCATTACGTCAACGTGCCCTTCGTCGATCCCAAGGACGAAGCGGCCTTCACAGGCAAAACGCTCGTCGATCCTGATCTCACCAATATCCTCGACGCTCTCAAACAGCGTTCCAATGAAGTCCGCACGAAGACCGCCGATGCCGCCGAGAAGGCGGTGGCCCTGTGCTGGATCGCGCACCTCGTCGGCGACATTCATCAGCCTTTGCACAACGTCTCCTATTTCTCGAACACCAAGGATTTTCGAACGGGAGACCTGGGCGGCAACCGGTTCGGCGTGCGCGTCAACGGGCGCGGCGTCAAGCTGCACGCCTACTGGGACAATCTCCCGGGCGACGACCCCAACTATGAAGACGATTCCGCCGAACGTCAGCGAAAGATCTATCAGCAAGTGCTCAAGATCGCGGCGACGTTGCGCAACTTGCAGTTGCCCGAAAAAGACCAGGAGAAGCTGGTACGTAACAAGACATTCGCGAGCTGGTCGCTGGAAGGCTTTGAGCTTGCGAAAAGCGTGAGCTATCGGAAAAGCGATGGCAGCGGCGTCTTGGCCGGCGCACCGATCCCCTTCAATGGCGAGGTCCCCGCCGGCGCTGAGGAAGTCGGCGACGACTATGTCCGCACGGCCAGAGCCCTTGCCGAAATACGCGTAGTTTTGGCGGGCCAACGCTTGGCAGAGCGGTATAGGTTGCTGTTGAAGTAAGTCGTCTCGACCTACGTAGGATAGGACTCCGATCCTGTCCGTGTGACAAGGGCGTGTTCGTGGGCGCATTGGTCAGGAACGGAATCCCGACACATTCAAGAACTTCGGTCAATGTAAGTCTTTAGTCCTACTATGATTCTGCAGCTGACCACTCTTGTTTCCTTCGGGATGGAGCCCGAT
>JAKEFD010000434.1 GCA_022616245.1 Gemmataceae bacterium | reverse complement strand
TGTGCGACCGGGGAAACGCTGCTTTTCTTGCACGCAGATTGCGTCCTCGAGCAAGGCGCTTTGGCCGCGGCGGAACGCTGTCTCGCCAATCCAGCCGTCGTGGCCGGCTGCTTCCGCATGCACGTGCAGGCTTCGGCATGGCTGTATCGCGTCATCGAGTGGTGCGCTTCGGCGCGCGTGCGCCTCTTCGGCTTGATTTACGGCGATCAAGGGCTCTTCGTACGCCGGTCGGATTTCGAGAAATGGGGCGGGTTTCCCGACTTGCGTTTCATGGAAGACCTTTTCCTCAGCAAGAAGATCCGCGGCCTGGGCCGCAGCGCCGTCCTGCGCGAGCGGATCCTCGTGTCGCCGCGCCGCTGGCAACAGAACGGCATCGTGCGGCAGTCCCTGCGCAATTGGCTGCTTACCGGTTTGGCGGCGGCGGGCGTGCATCCGGATAAACTGGCGCGCTTCTATTTTCGTCCGCTATGATACGGCGTGTCGTTTATTGCTATGGAGCTTGTCCAATGTCCGATGACGAACTTCTCGACGCCGCCCGCAAAGCGCGCTGGTTCGCGCATGCGCCCTATTCGCACTTTCAAGTCGGCGCCGCCCTGCTCACGCCCACTGGCGACGTCATTACCGGCTGCAACATCGAAAACGCCACCTACGGCCTGACGCTCTGCGCCGAGCGCGTGGCGGTCTTCAAGGCCGTGTCTGAAGGGCAACGGCATTTTCGCGCGGTGGCCATCGTGGCCGATACCGAAGCGCCGACGCCTCCGTGCGGCGCGTGCAGGCAAATTCTGTGGGAGTTCTGCGGCAACGTGGAAGTCGTGCTCGGCAACTTGGAAAGGATGACCGCCCGCTACCAACTCTGCGAGTTGTTTCCTGTGCCTTTCGACGGACGGCATTTGGCCAAGTGATTGCTTCTCGCGCTGGATTGCGCCTGGTCGCCGTGGGTGGCCTGCATGCCACCATGCCACCATGCCACTCAGACACATTCTCATCGCCTGTTTTCGTGGTGGAAAGTTACCCACAATTGAGGATGTTAGAAGTGGCACGCACGGCTCGTGAGTGCCACTTTTTCCACCTCGTGGCACGCACGGGACAATTGTCATAAAGTGTTTCTTGTAAACAGCTTGCAATTCTCAAGAACCTCGTGCGTGCGTGCCAACTCGTGCACAGGGATGCGACGCGCCAGCTCAGGAGAGGTGTGCCGTCTTTGCCGTTCGTGGTGCGCAAGGCATGTGGCTACTCATCGACGACAGTTACGCCAGCGTTCTCAAGCTGTCTCTCGATTACAACCGTGCTTGCATCGAAGTGCGCGGCCAGCTTCTCAACCGTGGATTGGTCCACCGTGCTTGAAGCTTCAGCGACCAAGGCTGCCTGCGGGGCCAAGAGTTCCGCCGCAAAGGCGCGTGACGCTTGTTGGTCCCAAGTATATGAGTGCGTCACAAGGCGTTCGCTTCGATGACAAGCGAACAGTGCAAGATACAATCCACGCGCGGACAGGAATCGCTGGCTGTCGTCGCGCGGCGAGCGCGGCCCGGCAAGCACGATCTCGTGGCCAGGGGTCCAGCCAACCACTGCGCGTACATTGCGGCCGGGAACATGGTTTTGATCTTGGAAGCGAAATGACCCGCCGGCGCTCGCCTGGGCTATTTCTTCTAGAGACTTCACTGGCGCTGTAGGTGAAAGGTGATTGGCACGCCGTACCTCCGCTGCCATCCGATAACCGAACTGTGACGGTGGCAAGCCTGCAATGCCACTTCCGATCTGGAGCGGCAAGTTGATTCGACCCAATTTGCACGCGGCAGTGTGTTTACGTATCCACGACCACTGGTCGGCAACCGCATCGGCTTCCGCGACTTCTGTCAAGTCCCGCGCTATCGGCAGGTCGGGATCAACAAGAACTGATTCAATGAAAGAAGCGAGGTCGGCATGCATTTGTGATGGGTCATAAGGATCCACACCCAATCGGCCGGCTGCGACGCAGAATCTTGCTTCGTCTGCCCCAGCATTGCGAATTGCCTGCCAGTTCTGCTTCAGTTTCTCAACACGCTCATCTTGAAGATCGTCGGTACGCTGGAGAACTTCAATCACGAACTCGGAAAGGACATCTTCGACGTCCGAATTCTCCAGATGATCGAAACCCGTATCCACGAACTCACCAGGCATATTCGGCAACGCATCACGTTCATCGGCCAACCATTCCAAGCGAATGCCGCGGCCATCATTGAAGAGAAACAACGACGGAAGAAGCAATCCTGAGTCGGCGGAGCGCACACAATGACGTTGAATCCATGGCAGTCGCGCAGCTGACGACTTGGGGATCTCCGGTGTTGGCGACGGTTCATTCAGCAGCGTCCACCAATTAGTCACAATCCACTCGGCGATTGGGAAAGCCGGCACATAGAGCAAAGACCGCTCTTCTTGGCGTGCTTTGTCCCAAATCCTCGTGACTGTTCGTCCCTTGACGGTGATCCGCAGTGCGCACCAAGTCTTTCGGTCAACCGGATCGATTTCGGCCGGTTGATCAATTGGATCACATTTGATTGATAGGGACTTCGACACGAGGTGCTTCCTCAAGTCGCTTTTGCGGTCCAGGATACTGGCGAGCATCATTGATTGGGAAGCCGTGGTATTCACCGGCCCCAGTCAATCTCGCTTCATGTAAGACGCCGTTAATCCACGCCCAGGCACGGCTTGGAAAGCCACCGCGAAAACTCCCTACGCACCGAGCCCTAATCGCTTGCCGAGTGCTTCCAGAAGCAGGGGCCAAGCTTCGGCGTCGTATTGATCGCATTTTGCTTTGTCCGCACGTAGCGCGGGAGGACCGGCAGGGGAAGGGTAGCTCTTGTGAATCGCGCTTCCAGTGTAAGTTACGCGCGCAGCTAGTTCTTCCGGCGTCCCGACTCCATCCGGCCATTCACAGATGCGGCCGCGCTTGATTTCCCTTTGAAATTCCGGGCGCTTTGGCATTGTCACATTATAACTCGCTCCGCGACGAAAAACGAGCCTCGAAATCGGCAATGCTGAACGATAACTGGATTCGTGAGCAATCGCGCCAGCTACGGCACCGGCATGCACACCTGCTCCAGCAGTTTCTCGCAGCGCTCCTGAATGATGTCCGCGAGATTCGGCAGCGGCTGGCCCGGCGGCAGGCTTTCACCCAAAGCGCTCAGCCAGCGCGGAAAGGCATACAGCATCGCGAAGTGATCGGCGCCGGACGGTTCCAGACGGGCGTGACGGCCGCGTTTCTCGGCGTCTTGCCAGATCGTTTTGCTCTTGCCGCTCAGGGCCAGGTCGTCGTCAGGCCGCAAGAGGATAAGGTGATCGATCATGGTCGGCGTGGCATCCAGGGAGGAAAGCTTGATTTCAAGATCTTTGGGCTTGCCGGCGCCGCGGCCTAAAAACAGGCCGATGCCGACCTTCCATGGTTGACCGTCGCGGCAGACCCAGTGGGCGATGGTGATGACGCCGTACGTCGGGTGGCCGCCGAAGCTCCATTCGGGGACGACGTGCTGCAGCCGCCAGGGACCGACTTTGACGCCGTGCTCGTGACAGGTTTGCAAAAAGGCGCCCAGGCCGGACTGCAGCTCGCGCGTCGCGCCCGTGAGCGCGCCTTCGGGGGCCAGCGTTTCGCGGGCGGCAGTAAGGGCATGTTCCCACGCTTCGGTGACTTGGCTTCCCGCCGCTGGACGCACCAATTCCTTAACTTGCACTGCATCCAGATTGGTCCCTTCGGTCGGTGTTTCCACCACGACGAAGGATTTAACTGCCGGCGCGAACGCGTTCCTTGGCTGCGCTTCGGTCTCCTCATAGGCCGTCTTCTGGACTTCGCCGTACACCAGATGATCGAACAAGTGCCGGCACTGCTGCAGCATGTCGCGCAGCGTCGGCTCGGTCCGAGCGATTTGCTCGATCTGCTCTTCCGTAAATGGAAACAGCGGGGCGAACATTCCTGATTGCACCACGCTGGCGAGGCGCGCTTCCACAACTCGGCGAAATAACTCCGGCGGCGGCGCTTCCAGCTTCAGCGTCTTGATTGTGCCGAGCCCCGGTACGTGCACAGGATTGTTCAGACGGTCCTGGATGTAGCCGTCCAGCGAAGGGACGAACCGGTTCCACAGACCGCGCTCGGCGAAAACTAGAAAGCACACGCCGTCGATCTGGTGCATCGTTTGAACGATGCCGGCAAAAAAAGCCTCGGCAGTGCGGCGGCCGTCGTCGTTCCGACGGGCGAGCAGCAAGTCTTCGAGCTGATCGAAGGCCACAACCACGGGGATCTTCATGGTCTGGAAAACACCCATCAGCACCTTGCACAAGGAAAGCACCAGGTCCTGGCGGCTCGGCTTCACTTTGAAATCCAATTCCGCGAAACCGTAGGTGAGGAAATTGGCCAGGTCGCTCTCATCGTCCAAGAGTGCCGCCCGGGCAAACCCTTGATAAATATGCCGGCGCAGCAAGCCGGCGGCGTCGTGCGGCTCGCTCCGGTCCACGCAATTGCAAAGTAATTGGCAAGCGCGTTCCGGGTCGAGAGCGCACTCCACACACAGACGGCGCAGCGGCGTGGCCTGCGTCGCGGACTGCGGGCGGCGCAAATGGTCGAGCAACCATTGCGTGCGTTCCTGCGCTTGCGCGCTGCCCAAGCCGAGGAAACGTCCAATGCGCCCCAGTCCCGGCGCGGGAAAGAGCGCCATCTGCTCGTCGCGGCCGGCGCCGGTCAGAGCGCGTTGCAGCAAGGAACGCGTAAGTTGCTCGCTGAGGTATTCGAGCGGACGCCGGCCTTTTTGCTTGCCGCCGCCCAGGAGCGTATCGATCAACTGGAAGAGAAGGTATTCCAGAAAGTCGGTGTCTTTCTGGTATGTGCCCGGCGTGACCAGCAACTGCCAGCCCTCTTCGACCCCCTTCGCCCCTTTGGAAAGCGGGGTGGGACCACCGTGCTTGATCGAATGCAACAAATGCGTCTTGCCCGCGCCTTTATTGCCCAGGATCGGCACCATCTCGGAATGCATGCCCGGCTCGGCCCGGTACAGGTCGACGACACCCAAGAGCTGGCCCCGCTCCTTGGCAAAAAGCTCCGCGACATGAAAACGGGCGCAAACGTCATCGTCGGGATTGCGGGCGAAGAAGTTGCGGAAAGGATTGCCCGCAAGCCGCAAACTTTCGAGCGCGGCGTCGTTGAGCAATGGAGCTGAAGCGGCGACGGTCATGAATGGGTCCTTTCACTCACTAACCACAGAGACACAAGCCCGACGCGCGAGCGAGGGACTAACCACAGAGACACAGAGAAGACCGCAAAGAGAGTTAGAAAGAAAAGGGAAAACAAGCGCCTGCCGAGTGGTCTGTTTTTCTCAATTCTCTCTTTCCTTTTGCTTTCTTCTCTGTGGCTCAGTGTCTCTGTCGTTCAACCGGTTCAATCGCTTCGGAGCGCAGACTGGCGTAGTAGGCCACCTCATGGCCTACGAGCAACGCCAGCGCGGGTTCGGGCAGCTCGTACAGGGGTCCGGTCCAAGGATGGAGATAAAGCTTGCGCTCCTCGTGCAGTCGGCGCAGGGCGTCGTGGAAGCGTCCGATCGAGAGCTCCGCGTTGCTGGGCCGCGCCGTGCGAAACAGCTCCGGCAACGGACAATCTTCGAGCATGCCGGCGTCTTGCCATTTGCTCAGTTGGCTCAGGATGGCGGCTGCGCAGCCATCGGCGTCGGTGGATTGATGACGAACGCCTTCTTGCTTGGCGGGCAAACTGGCATTTCTGCCCGACGCAAAATGCGGCGCGGGAGTCGCATGCGGCCCGTCGGCGCGGAGGACTTGCAACGCCTTCTCTGTCTGGCCCCGCAGCGTCAGCAGTTGTTCCTTGTTCTCACGGACGGCGGCGAGCAAAGCTTCGACGCGCTCCTGGCTGGTGTGAACGGCGGCGACCAACGCTTCCAGCACTGGCTTAGGATTGGTTTGCTCCATGAGCCAGGCAAAACCTTTGTCGCTGAGCGCCCAGATTTCTTGTGCGGTTTTCCCCTTGGGCCGCTCCCCGATTCGCTGCAAAAGCCCTTGGTCTTGACAAAAGCGCGCAGCCTTCTTGGCCGCGGCGCTGCTCGCAAAAAGGCCGTCGCTCGAGCGGCCCGCGAACAGAGGCAAACCGCGCGGCTGTTTGGCTGCGCGCGTCAGCGAGTCGATGAGAAGCATCGGGGCAGGTTCGGCCAAAGCACCCTCCTTGGCATGGGCCGAAGAAATCTCGCGAGGTATTATCCACATCCGCGCGCGGCGTGCAAGGTCAGAGGAACAAACCACGGATAACACGGATGGGCACCCAGAAGAAGGATCAGCGAACAATGCGCAGTCGGTCCCAGCTTTCATCGATCCTGGCTATTCGAGACTTGTGCGGTTGTCATTCCAAGCCGCCGGCCTAATATCGCTTCAGGCGCTGGCGCGCGGTTCTCCCCCTACCGCGACAAACTGCAAAGAACACTTTGACCAAGCAAACTAGGCAAAGGAGTCAAACATGCGGCAGCTAATCGGCATGATTGTACTCGCAGGATTGGCGAGTGCCGCTCCGGCGCAGCTCGCGGAAAAGCACGACGCCAGGGCTGTGCAGACTTCCCTCAAGGATGTCATCAACACCGGCGCCGATCTCTTCAACAAGCACGGCGACCACGCGGGCTGTTATCGTGTTTATCAAGGCGCGCTCGTCGCGGTTAAGCCGTTTCTTGCGGCCGCGCTGCAAAAGGAAATCGACGACGGCATTGCCGCCGCCGAGAAACTGCCGCGCATGAGCGACCGTTGTTTCGCGCTAAGGCGCGTGCTCGATGCTATTCGGAGCCAGGCCAAGGACGATGCGGCCGCGGCGGAGGACCCGGGCAAGGCGACAGCGGAGAAAAAAGGGAATCTCGCCGAGCCCGGCGGCGTGAAAGCTCAAGATGCGACCGGCAAATTAGAAGGCATCGTCACCTACAAAGGCCAACCGCTCACACAGATTTACATCACCCTGGTCTCCGAGGACAATCGCCGCTTCAGCACCTACGTGCGCGAAGAGGGCAAGTATGTATTCAAGACTATGCTGCCTGTGGGCATGTATCGGATTTATTTCGAAGCGGGCCCGGGCACGAATCTTAAGCTGAAGCTGCCGGAGCGTTACCATTCCGCGAGCACCTCAGGCTTGACGATCGAACTGAAGACCGGCAAGCAGTCTTTTGACGTGCAATTGCAATAACGGCTAATCCGCAAGGACGAAATCCACACTTCGTCGCTTCAGCCGTTTCACTTGACGGCGGTCGCAGGAAAAAGCGCATCCAACATCGGCTCGACGTCCGGCTGAACGCGTACTAGAGCACGGTGCTTCGCTTGGATGAAGCCGTCTGCAACGGCGCGGTCGATCCAGGCAAACAATGGGTCGAAGTAGCCCGACGAATTGAGAAAACCGATCGGCTTGGCATGAATCTTGAGCTGGGCCCAAGTGAGCATTTCGAAGACCTCGTCCGCAGTTCCGAATCCGCCGGGCAGTGCGAGAAAGGCGTCGGACTGATCGGCCATCAGAGCCTTGCGCTCGTGCATGGTGCCGACGATACGCATGTCGGCGACTCCGCTATGGGCCAATTCGCGGTCGACCAAAGCGCGTGGGATCACGCCAATGACCTCACCGCCGCCCGCCAGCACTGCATCGGCGACCACGCCCATGAGCCCAATGTGCCCGCCGCCGAAGACCAGTCCCAAACCGCGCTGGACAAGCGAAAGTCCCAGGCACCGCGCGTGTTCGGCAAATTCGGGATTGTTGCCCGTATACGATCCGCAGAAAACACATAAGCGCATATTCACCTCTAATGATCCTTTAATCCCACGGCTGCTAGTGTTTATGTTAATTATTAGAAACCGGATTTGGAGGCGAATCGGTGAAAGTACTTCTCGTGGAAGATCACAAACCGCTCTTACGCGCCCTTAGGCGCGGGCTTGAGGAAGAGGGTTTCGCCGTGGACACAGCCGAGGACGGCGAAGAGGGCGAATACAAGGGACGGACCGCGAGCTACGACGTCATCGTGCTCGACTTGATGCTGCCCAAGAAAGACGGCTTGACCGTTCTCAAGCAATGGCGGCAGCAGGGAGTGAAGACGCACGTTCTTTGCCTGACCGCAAAGGATACGACCGAGGACAAAGTCGCGGGCCTTGACACCGGGGCCGATGACTACTTGACCAAGCCGTTTCAGCTGGAAGAACTGCTGGCCCGGTTGCGGGCGTTGGTGCGTCGCGGCCACCAGGTTAAGGACCCGGTGCTGCGCGTTCACGATTTGGAAATCGACACGGCGGCACGCTCGGTCAAGCGCGCCGGCCAGGCCATTCACCTGACGCCGCGCGAATTCGCCCTGCTCCAGTTCCTGGCGTTTCACCGCGGCAAGGTGGTGACGCGCTCGATGATCTGGGAACATTTGTACGACGAATATGACGAAAACACTTCCAATGTCGTGGACGTTTATATACGCTACTTGCGCACCAAGATCGACAAAGGGTTCGATCCGCCCCTTATCATGACTCGCTGGGGCGAAGGGTATATGCTGCGCGGCGAGGAGTAGCCATGCGTTCCATTCGTCTGTCGCTGATCGTGTATTTTCTTGCGCTCTTGGCAGTGGCGCTGGGCTGCGTGTCGTGGCTCGTCTATCGGACGACGGCGGCAACGCTGCACGAAAAACAGGTAAGCACGCGCGACTTGATCCTGACGCGCTATCACGACCAGAGCGAGGAAGCAAAAGCCGATCTGGATCGACGCATATTGCGCCAGGCCCAGACCATGGCCAGCATGTTGCGCTCGAGAAACCGCAACAACGAGCCCCTCAATGTCGTCGGCGTCTTGGGCACGCCCCCGATGCCGCTTGGCTACTGCAACATTCCTATTTGGCTCGCGACGGGAATGGATTCTCATCTGGTGTGGCAGATGCACTACCATCGCGGCGTTAATATCACCGTAGAGTCGGCCGACGATTTGATTCCGCCGGATACGGAAGAGCAAGCGCAGGAGTATTTTCAGACCTTTCGCAAGGGTGGAATTTCACTACAAAAATCCGATTCGCTCGGAGGCCATTCGTTTAATTTGGGCAGCAAGATACGCGCTTCCGCAAAGTTGATGGTGGAGCAATACGACGATCTTGAATTGGAGCCGGGCTTAAACCTTCGACGCGTCACTCTCATGGCGACCGTGCCGCGCGCGTACCGCTTCCATCCCTCGTCACTTCCGCCGGCGTGGCAGAGAATCCTGTTCCCGCCGCCGAAATGGTCGCGCGGGCCAGGAGACAAAAAAGGGGGGGCATCTTCCAAAGGACCAGCATCTGCAGCGCCTAAGTTGGATTTCGCCAAAATGACCGATCCAACCGCGCCAACGGTCTTCATCCAATATGCCAGCGACACGTCCTTGCTCGAAGCCAAACTCGCGCAGTTCCGCACCGAACGCGACGAGCGCCTGGCAAACCTGGAAACGGACACGATTCAGGCTCTACAGGTCTTGCGCATGCGTTTGTTCTGGATCTGCACCATTACCTTCGTCGGCATTGTAACGGGCGGCTTTTTGCTCGTGCGTTTGGGCCTTGCGCCGCTCGCGCGCATGTCCGAAGCTGTCAGCCAGGTTTCCGAGAAAGACTTCCGCCTCAAGCTCGATCAAGACAAGCTGCCCGCGGAGCTGCAGCCCATCGCCCAGCGGCTCACGCAAACTCTGGAGCAACTGCAAAAGGCCTTCGTACGCGAGAAGCAGGCGGCCGCGGACATTTCCCATGAGTTGCGGACGCCGCTGGCCGCCATGATGACCAACATGGAAATCGCGCTTAAGAAAAGCCGCACTCCCGAAGAATATCGCGAGCTGCTGCTGGACATCCAAGACAGCGGCAAGCAAATGGCGCAGCTCGTCGAGCGGCTCCTCGCACTGGCCCGGCTCGACGCCGGCGCCGAGCATCTCAAGAGCGAAAACGTGGACGCCGCGGAAGTCGCTCGTCAATGCACCCATATGGTAAAACCGCTCGCCGAGGCCCGTGGTCTGGCGCTGCGCTATCACGGCGACGAAAGCGTACCCGTGTTTACCGATTCCGGCAAGTTGCGCGAAATCCTCAATAACCTGTTGCACAACGCCATCGAATACAACCGCCCGCACGGATCGATCGACGTGGATGTGGTGCGTGACAACGGCCATTGCCGGGTCCGGGTCCGCGACACCGGCATCGGCATCGCGCACGACGTCAAGGAGCGCATTTTCGAGCGCTTTTTCCGCGCCGATCCCAGCCGGCACGCCGACTCGCCGCATGCCGGTTTGGGCCTATCCATTGTGAAAAGCTACGTCGATTTAATGGGCGGCTCCATCGCCGTGGATAGCGGCGACCAAGGCAGCACGTTCACGGTGGACCTGCCGGTTCGAACTTGAACGTAG
>JAKEFD010000433.1 GCA_022616245.1 Gemmataceae bacterium | reverse complement strand
TGCACTTTCTTGGAAGGCGGCGCGAATCGGCCAATGGGCAGCTCGCCGGTCAGCATCTCGTAAAAGGTCACGCCCATGGAATAGATGTCGGCGCGGTGGTCCACGTCGCGCGAGCCTTCGATTTGCTCGGGGGCCATGTAGGGCACGGTGCCGACGATCTGCCGCGTCTCCGTGAGGCGGACGTCGCCGGCGGGAATGCCCAGGAGCTTGGCCAGGCCGAAGTCGGCGATCTTCACCCGTCCGCGCCGGTCCAAAAGAATGTTTTCTGGTTTGATGTCGCGATGGACCCAACCTACCTCGTGTGCAAATTGCAAGGCGTCGCAGAGTTGCGGCACGATGCGCAGCGCTTGCTCGGGTTTGAGCGTGCCGGCGCGAATGGCTTGGCGCAGGTTGACGCCGTCCACGTACTCCATGATGAAGTAGTAAAGCGGCGGCTTGTCCGCAGGAGGAGAAATGGCCTGGCCCTCGGGCCCAGGGGAGGAGGTAATGGGTTGTGGAGTGGCCAGGCCGAAGTCGTGGAGAATGACGATGTTGGGATGATTGAGCTTCGCCAGCGCCTGGGCCTCGCGCCGAAAACGCTGTTCGAACGCGGGATCCTGGCTGACTTCCGCAGGCAGGATTTTCACCGCGACGAGGCGATCGAGGTTGATCTGCCTGGCCTTGTAGACGGCGCCCATGCCGCCTTTGCCTAAGAGCTCGAGGATTTCCAGTTGCGGAAAGTACAGGGCTAATTCCTGAGGAGACAGAAGCGCAAAGCGCCCCGGAGTCGCGGTCTGCGTTGCAGCTCCACCTTGCGACGATGGCTCCAGCCCGACTTTAAACAAGCACTCCGGGCATAATCCGCCTGGGGAGCCCTCTTCCAGGAGCTTGCCGCACAAAGAGCAGAAGCGCAACTCGGCCATGCCGTTTCTTTCCCTTTCGTCCCCACTCATCATTACAGGAAAAAACCGCGAATGTTACGCTTGGAAAAGGAAACTTTCCTAATCCGACCACGACGATTTGAGATCACGATTGCAGACTTAGCAACAGTTGCCGCAATTCGTCCTCGACTTCGTCCTCGGTCTCGACGGTGCGGGCCACTTCTTCGCGCAGGAGCTCGCGATAGCGCTTGCGCAAGCGATGGGCCGCGGCCCGCACCGCGCCTTCGGTCATGCCCAAGGTGGCCGCCGCCGCCGCGTGGGACGCTGTCTTTTCGATCAGAAATGATTTCAGATGTTCGAACAATGCGGTCTTCTTTTGTTCGCGGTACTCGGCTTCGAGCTGGTTCATGACCTGTTCGAGCACCGTAAGCGCCCACTGGCGGTCAAAGAGCTTTTCCGGCGTGCGTTCGTCCGCCGGCTCGAAGCGCAGCGTCGAATCGGCTTTGTCGAAATCGAGCGACAGAATGGGACGGCCGCCGCCCTGTTTTTGCGCGGCCGCTTTGTCCCGCTCGTTCAGGAGAAAGTGCTTGAGCGCGGTCAAGAGAAACGCGCGAAACCGGCCGCGACCGGGTTCGGCCAGCGCGAAGGTGTTTTTCTCCAAGAGTCGGGCGAAGAAGCCTTGCGTAAGATCGCGCGCTTCCTCGTTATTGGAAACGTGCCGCCGCGCGTACGCGTAGAGCGGCTTCCAATAGCGCTGGCACAAGAATGCCAACGCCTCTTCGGCCTCGGCGGACGTGCGCCGGCCCGCCGAAGCCACCAGGCTCCAGCGCGTGGTGGCAAACTCATAGGAGGAACCAGCCATCATATATCCAAGCTGCAATCGATTGATTTATCGTTCCGCGCTCGCTGCGTGCCTGCTCTTTCAGCATCCAACGAGCGCGAATCGATGAATCGAGATGGAATGGTTACCCCAGCTTCCGCACCGATTCCCGAAACACATCCAAGCAGGCGCGCACGTCCGGCGACGGATTGTTCGCGTTCGCCTCGTACTCGATGCTGATGTACCCCTGGAACTTCACCTCGCGCAGCGCCCGCAACACTTCGGCTACGTTCAGCACGCCCCGGCCGAAAATGACGTCGGTGCGTTTGGCGTTGTCGTGATCCTTGAGGTGCAGGCCGAAGTTGCGCTGGCCCATGTGCCGGACTTGTTGCGCGGGATCGAGCTTGCGGTTGAAGGGATCCTGGGCGGCGCGAATGAGATGGCCGGTGTCGAGGCAGGTGCCAATGAGCCGATGATGCCGCTCGACTGCCTTCAGAATGACCTCGGCGGAATACCAGCGATGCAGTGCCTTGCCCGTCGGCCCGTGCGGGTGGATGGCGATGCCGATGCCGAACTCGCCGACCAGTTTGTCCAGGCTGTCGAAGCTGTCCGGGCTGGGGTCGGCGCTCAGGTAGCGCACGCCGAGCTTGCGCGCGAATTCAAAGATACGGCGGTTGGCGGCGTTGTCCTTGCTGAAGCCTTCGACGCCAAACGCGATGGGCGTGATGTCATACTTAAAGCACAGGTTGCGTGCGGACTTGATCGCATCATCGGCGGCGTTGACCGGGAGATGACCGCGATAGAGCTCGACGAAGTGCAGACCCAATTCCTGGATGCGCTGCAGCGTTTGCTCGAGGTTGAATTGGCGAAACGTATAGCTCTGCACGCCGACGGTGAAGCCGCCGAATGGGTCGGCCTTTTTTCGCTCCTGACCGGCATGCGCGAAACCGGCCGCTGCCAGTCCAACCGCGCCGACCGCACTCGACTTGAGAAACCGCCGCCGGGAGAGGGGAGAACGCATGGTGCTTGGCTCCTTGGAAGTTGGATATCGTCTCTATTGCGTATCACGCGACGTGAGGGAAGTCAACGAGCTGGCAAAGATTGTGTTACGGCGCACCGACGCACAACGCAATGGCATTCGCAATGGCGTCCTGCTGGGTTTTGGCGAGTGCACCTAAGCGCCGGACAATGCGTGTAATCGAAAGTGACTTGGTTTGGAAGGCATCCGCACCCGAGTCTTTGGCCAATCCATTTGCCGAAGATGCGGGAATTTCGACGAACCAAGGGTATTGTGCGTAAACGGGTTTCCAGTCGGTGAGTGGAACCACCATTCTTAGAGGGAGTCGGCCTACCGTATCGACACTGATGACGACACCGGGTCGCACCTTCCGGATTTCCGCGCCGGCGGCAGGGTCAAAGTCAATCTGCCAAACCTCACCGCGTTTCGGTGCTGCCGCTGTCGCCATACAGATCTTCCTTGCCGAAGGCTTCGAACGCAGTAAAGTCGCGATTGGTGCGGTACTCCTGTTCCGCCATGGCTGCCGCAGCTTTCATGATCGCATCGCGCTTCTTGGCGGGCAAGCGACGTAATTGCGCGGCGGTCCAACGCTTTTCTTGTTTTGCTGGCTTAGTTCTGATCGCCATGTGAATCTCCTCTCTTCCATCATCATTTACACATTACTCGGCGTTTCGGCCTACTGCAACGCCTCGATCGCCGCGTCCAGTCGCGATCGTAATTCCGCAAAGCTTGGAGCGCTGCGCAGGTCGCGGTCACCCAGCCGGAAGCCGCCCAGGATCTGCGCGAGCAGTTTGTCGGCGGCGCGGGCGGCGGGCGTGCCGGATTTCTCGCGCGCCAGGCGCGCCAGGGTTAGCATGCGCCGGTAGTCGTCCAGGCCTTCGCGGAGGCGTTCAAACAGTACCGAAGGAATGAGCTCTCCCTCCGGGCTGGAGTTGCACCAGGCGAAGTCGTCTTCGCGGCAATCCAAAGCATAGTACGGATCGCCCGCCACGTTGTTCCAGTGCCAGGCGACGCGGAACTTCATGTTGTATTCTTTGGCGCACTTGTACATGTAGACGCCGTACGTCCAGCGATTGGCCCCGTTGTAGAAAGCCCAGTCGCCGCCGTCGGCCTGAAGCAGCTTGACACTGGTGTCGCTGTGGCCGTTCCAGTTGGCGACGTGCAACGCTTTGGAAAGGCGGAAATGCGGATCCTTCTTGTCGCTGCCCGTGAACGAGCTGGCGCCGGTGAAGAATGGCGGACCCTTGCCAAACGCCTTGCGGAAGGCTTCGGCGTTTTCGGCGCTGCGCGGCAAGTCGCCGCCGATCGGCTCATCGGCGAGGTTCCAATAAACCGGCAGCCAACCCGCCTGGTCCGCGTGTTTCTGAACTTCGCCGAACACAGCGGCGACATACTGACTGTAATCGGCGAAGCCCGCGGCCTTCATCTTCGTTTCGTCTTTGTAATAAAGGTTGACGCCGACGAACGGGCAATAGGTCACGACCGGCATGGTGAAGCGGTTGTCCTTGAAGAGCTTCATCTGCGCATCACCGCGCGCGAAGTCGATTTGCGGCGACTTGTCCTTGAAACCCTTCAAGGTCAAGAGCGGCAGGCCGGTCGCAGTCGTGAAGCCGTAGTCGCGAAGTCTCTTGAGTGATTTGTCCGCCAGGCTGCGATTCCAGTCGCCAGATTCGTTGTCGTACCAGGGCAGGTCGATGGTGTGTCCCCACGGGCCGGCCGGCACGTCCACGGGATCGAGCTTGCCCTTGCGCACCGTGAAGCGCAGCGGCAGGGTGAGTGTTTCGCCCTTTGCCGCGGCGATGCGCACTTCGCCTTGATAGACGCCGGGCAGGGCGTCGGCGGGCGTCTTGACCGTGAGCCAAAACGTGCGCGTGACATCCTTGGGCGCCTCGACAGCGCCGCGCGGCACGATCAGCTTGGGCGTGATCGTGTAGACGCTGCCTTCTTCGGTGAAGCGCGTGATCCGATGCTGCACGTGTCCCACGTCGATCGCGCTTGCCGCAATCG
>JAKEFD010000432.1 GCA_022616245.1 Gemmataceae bacterium | reverse complement strand
GCTCCATCCCGAAGGAAACAAGAGTGGTCAGCTGCAGAATCATAGTAGGACTAAAGACTTACATTGACCGAAGTTCTTGAATGTGTCGGGAACGGAATCCTGACCCACGAAGGAATGAGCCATGAGCAAAGGACGAATGGAAGCGTTCAGCGACGGCGTCATCGCCATCATCATCACGATAATGGTGCTGGAACTGAAGGTCCCGCACGGGCACGACTTGGAAGCGCTCTTGCCGCTGATTCCTGTCTTCTTGAGCTATGTGTTGAGCTTTATCTACCTCGGCATCTATTGGAACAACCACCATCACCTCTTGCAGGCGGTGAAGCACGTCAACGGTCCCATTCTGTGGGCCAACCTGCATCTTCTCTTCTGGCTGTCGCTTGTTCCCTTCGTCACCGGGTGGATGGGGGAGAACGACTTCGCGCCTTGGCCGGTCGCATTGTACGGGGGCGTATTGTGGTGTGCAGGTGTGGCGTATTTCATTCTTACCCAAGCATTGATCGCCGAACACGGCCGAGATTCGATATTGGCGACCGCGGTGGGCCGGGATGTCAAAGGCATCGTCTCAATCGTCTTCTATACCGCGGCGATCCCGCTTGCGATTGTGAGTCCGTGGATCGCGTGCGCGCTCTATGTTCTCGTTGCCGTGATTTGGCTCATCCCCGATCGGCGAATCGAGCAAACGCTGGCAAAGTAACCAAGACTCGGGTGTGAGAGGTTCAGTTCGGGATCAGGCCAGCGGACTGCAACGCTGCCCTCATTTTCTGCTGTTTCTCCGGCGGCAGCGGCGCCACGGGAGAGCGGCTTGGCCCAATCGACATGCCCATAAGCGCGAGGGCCGCCTTGACGCCGCCGGGCGCGGTGCCCAAGGTCAGGCTGAGCCGCACGGGATTGAGGCGCAGTTGCGCGGCTTTGGACGCGGCCAGGTCGCCGCGCACGAACGCTTCATAGATTTCGACGAGGATTCTGGGGGCGACGTTGGCCGTCGCTGGGACGGCGCCGCGGGCCCCAAATTGAAGCGCCGGAAAGATCAAGGTGTCGCGCCCCTGCAAAACGCTGAAACGATCGGGCACGACGCGGATAAACTCAAGAGTGTTTTGCAGGTCGCCGCTTGAATCCTTGACCCCCAGGATGTTGGAGATTTCCGCGAGCCGCGCGACCGTATCCACGTCGATCTTGAGCCCGCCGCAGGTTGACGGATTGTTGTAAAGGACGACTGGCAATGAAGTGCTCTCGGCGATCCGGCGATAGTGATCGAAAATCTCCTGCTGTGTCGGAGCGATGAAATACGGCGTGATGACGGACACGCCCTGCACTTTTTCCTTCTCCGCCATTCTGGTGAGGCGAATCGCTTCGCGCGTCGTCTCGGCCCCCGTGCCGGCGTAGACCGGCACCCTGCCGCGCACATGCTCCACCGCCGTCGCGATAACGGCTTGCTTTTCCGCCTCGTCCATGGCGTAGAACTCGCTGTTCGTGCCCAGGACGAATACGCCGTGCACGCCGGCGTTAATGAGATGATCGAGGAACCAGCGGAACCGGGGCAAGTCCAGGTCTTCGTTGGCCTGCATCGGCGTCGCCACGGGAGGAATGATGCCGCGGATTTGCATGTGAGGAGTCAGGGGTCAGGAATCAGGGTTCAGGAGCCGGTGGGCACTCGTTACATTCTATGTCGGTCAATCGCGATTTCATGGTCCTATTGCCCTGATCCCTGACTCCTGACCTCTGATTCCTGACTCCTGATCCTTTCAATTGCCCAGGCCGCCGCCTCTCGAATCAACGGCTCTTCATCTGTAAGCGCAATCTTCAATGCGGGCACTGCTTCGGGGTCGCCACGGTTTCCCAAGACAATGCACGCGTTGCGTAAGAGGCCTCGGCGCTTGGCGCGCCAAAGGGCCGTGCCTTTGAAGCGACGGCGGAAGTCCTCGGCGTTCATCCCGAGCAAGTCCATGGGGTCGAGCGCGACCAAGTCTGCGCGAGGTTGTAAAGCAGGATCATTTCCCGACGGCGCTTTGCGGTTCCATGGGCACACGTCCTGGCAGACGTCACACCCGAAAAGCCAGTCGCCGATTCCAGGGCGCAGTGTGTCATCGATAGGCTGGCGCAGCTCAATCGTCAAGTAGCTGATGCAGCGCCGCGCATCCAGCAATCCGGGAGAGATGAACGCTTCGGTCGGACAAGCGTCCAAACAGGCGGTGCACGTTCCACAATGAAAAGAATCAAATGGCTCATCGGCGCGCAGCGGCAGGTCGAGCAATAAAGCGCCCAGGAACACGAAGCTGCCGAGTTTTTTGTGGATCAGCATGGTGTTCTTGCCGATCCAGCCAAGGCCGGCCCGGCGCGCGAAATCGCGCTCCAACAAAGGCGCCGTATCGACGACGCCGCGGCCGTGAACTCCCGGAACCTCCTGCCGCACCCAGTCGAGAAGGTCATTGAGCTTGCCGCGCATTACGTCGTGATAGTCGGCCCCCAGCGCATAACTCGCAACGCGCCCCCTGACTCCTGACTCCTGATTCCTGACTCCTGACTCCTGATTCCTGACTCCTGACTCCAGTCGCTTGACCCCTGACTGATCCCTGACCCCTGACTCCTGACCCTTGTAGTTGAGCGCCGTCATGACGATGCTGCGGACTTCCGGCAAAATGGACGATGGATGTCGCCGCGCTTCGGCTTGCTGATGCATGTAATGCATTTCGCCAGCACAGCCGTCGTCGAGCCATTCGCGCAGCCGGTCGAAGCCATCGGCGGGTGTTGCGGGTGCGATGCCCACCAAATCGAATCCGAGCCATCGGGCTTTGTCTTTGAGTCGTTCTTCGAGCTGCATGCTCTGGTTCCAAGCGAAGCGGCCGTCATTATAAGCTTTGCGGATGAGGAAACCGAGGGTAACTGCTCAAAGCTTGTCGCTGCCTGCGAACCGATCCACTTGTTTGAATAAGTTTCGGCGTCGCGTCGTCCAATCGTCCAGCCACCGACTGTGCGAATCTACAGCGGATGTTTTTTTTGAGAAAGTTCGCAGGGATTTTGCTTGTGCGCGAAAGCGGCAGGCGTTACAAAGGTTCGTGCCTTTCCCCTGGGAAGCGATGGTCGTTTCCCGCGCTGCTGGGAAAGGACCTGTTTTCAACCCGAGGTAGAGACAACCATGAAGCTTGTTGCTGCAGGGACGATGGTGTTGTTTTCCTTCGTGCTGCTCTTGGGAGACAATGAGGCCGGCGAAAAGGCCAAGTTCACCATTCCGCAAGTGATGGCCAAGGCGCACAAGTCCGGCCTCTATAAGAAGGTCGCGGCTGGCGAGGCCAGCGACGCGGAAAAGAAAACGCTGGCGGAATTGTACACCGCCTTGTCCAAGAATGAGCCTCCGATGGGAGACGCCAAGGCATGGAAAGAGAAGACCACTGCGTTGGTGAAGGCGGCTGAAGCCGCGGCCAAGGGCGACGACAAAGCCGCCGCCTCGCTCAAGAAGTTGGTCAACTGCAAGGCTTGCCATGATGCACACAAGTGACCAACAACTGACGTATCCGCCGACCGCCGGTCTAATCGACCGGCGGTTTTTTTGTATGATCTAGGGCGCGGAGGCTTCGATCATGCTCGATGGCCCCTCGATTGTCGCCGCCTTAGAGGAATGCGGCGTGACGCACGTCGTCTGGCTCCCGGACAGCGAGCTGGGTACGTGGGACGCCGCGCTCTCGGCAGCGAAGGGTTTGCAGCTTATGCGCGTGTGCCGCGAGGGAGAAGCGTTTGCCATTGCCGCGGGGCTTACCTTGGGCGGCAAGAAGCCGGTCGTCATGATTCAGTGCACGGGACTGTTCGAAGCGGGCGATGCCCTACGTAACGTGGTGCACGACATGAAGCTGCCGATCTTTTTCATCGTCGGCGTGCGCAGCTATTTCCTCCATCAAGAAGGCAAGACCCGGGATAGCTGCCCGGTCTTCACCGAACCGATCTTGCAAGCATGGCAGATCCCGTATGTGCTTTTTAAACCGATGCAAACCGCGCAAGACTTGGCACGCGAGTATCGTTATTATCTTTCGGAGAAAACGACTCGAGCGGTGCTAATTGCTGAATGAATTTCACCACAGCCCCAGCACCTTCCACCACGCCAGCCCCAGCGTCAGCCAAATCACCAAGTTCACGACGGACAGCAGGAATCCCACGCGCCACCACGTCTCCATCGGTACGTAGTTCGTGTTGAAGATGATCGGCCCCGGCGTGGTGCCGTAGTGCGTCAGGCCCGCGGATAGGTTGGTGACAAAGGCGAAGGAGCAGGCGGCCAAAGCGGGGGGCACTCCGGCTAGCATCAGCACGGCGACAAATGCCGGGTACATCGAAACGATATGCGCGGTGATGCTGGCGAAAGCGTAGTGCGCGTAGAAGTAGATCAGGAGTATGGCAAGGAACAAGACGATCATGGGCAAATCGAGCGCGCCGGCAACGCTCGTGGCGAATGCCTCGGGGATCGTGGTCTCGCCAAGCATTTTGCCGAGCTGCACCAATCCCCCGTACCAGATGAACACGTCCCAGGCCGCCCGTTCGCTGACCGCGTCCTCCCAGGTGAGCACGCCGGATAAGAGAAGCACGCCCACGCCGGCAAAGGCGATGGCGGTCACGTTTTTCCCTTCGTTGGCGAAACCGTCGTAAATCCAACCGAGACAAACACCGACGAAAACGCCGAGCACGATGCGCTCGCCCCAGCGCATGGGACCCATCGCCTCCAGCTCGCGCCGCGCCATGTCCACCGCCTCGGGAGTATGTCGAATCTCCGGTTTGGTCCAGCGATATGTGAGGTACGGGACGATCACGATCGATGCCACGGCCGGTACACAGGCATAGAGGAGCCAGTTGCCGTAGTGCAAATCAACGACGCCGGCAGTTGCCTTGCGGGCAGCGCTGGCCGCGATGGGATTACTGGCTTGACCGGTCAGGAACATGGCGCAATTGGCCACATCGGCCTGATAGAGTGCGAGCAAGAGAAACGTGCCGAGCAAGGCGGCGCTCCTGCCGGGAAACGACCGATACAGTTCGGCTAGGGAACGCGCGATCGGCAACACGACGCCGCCGACGCGCGCGGCGTTCGATGGGATCATGCCGGCCAGCACGGTGTCCGTGGCGACCAGCGCGTAACTCAGTCCCAGCGTGTTGCCTCCCAGACGACGCACGAAACCGAGCGCAATGCGCCGGGCCAGCCCCGTCTTTATGACGGCGCGCGAAATGAAATAGGCGGCCAGTACGAGCCAAACACTTTTGTCCGCGAAGCCGCCGAGCGCCTCCTCCGTGGTGAGCGTTCCCGTGAGAATAGCAACAGTAAGTGCGATCAGGACCACCGCGCCGCCGGACATAGGTCGCAGCATGAGGCCGAGAATCGTTGGCAGGAAAATGGCGAGAAGCTGCCAGCCCCATTTGGGCACGCTTTCGGGCCGACGATTCAAGACGATATCCCAAGCCCAAATCGCCAGGCCCAATCCGATCATCAATCCCCAGGAAACGATGGGCGATATGAAGGGCTTGTCTTGCGGTTTTGCGGGTTCCGAAGTTTGCGCTTGGTCGGCGTGCATTGAGATAAGGTGACGGCACAGAGCCGACTTGGCAAGCGCTAATCCTAGGGCGTCGCTTCGATGTACTCAACCTCGGGCACATGCTTGCGCAGTTCGGCCTCAATGCCCATGACCACGGCCATTATCGAGGAAGGGCAGTTGCCGCAGACGCCGCCCAGCCGAATGCGGGCGACGCCGTTTTCCACGTCAAGCACTTCGAGCTGAGTGCCGTCCATGTCGAGAGCTGGGCCGACGTGCTGCACGAGGGCTTGCCCGACGCGGCCTTTGAGTTCATCCGTGGCGGCAGACATGATTACTTTCTCCGTTTTTCCAACTTGGCGACAAAGGCCGCATGCTCTGCGGACGCTAATCCTTCATGAAGAACTTGCAGCAAGCGCTTCCTGTCACGGCGCACAAGCGCGTCCGGGTCGAGCCATAAGCCGGGAAAGACGACGGACCGGAGAAAACCGTCTGGTCCGGGTTTCACTTCCTTGAATTTGCCGCGCTGAAGCCGAAACCAGAAGACACGTTTCTTGCGCAAGGTCACGACGATGTACTCACGAACCCCGGCTTTTTCGTAATCGTCCTTTAAGCCGTGCAGATCAATGGACTCGGTGCTGGATGCGATTTCGGCAATAAGTTCCGGCGCACCCATTACGTAGTCATCGTCGTTGTTGCTCAAATGATCGCTTGCCTCGTGCGCGAACATCAGGCAGCCGTCTGGTTGAACTTCGCTGCCGTCGCCAAGCACAACGGTCGTGCCGGTGTGCCCTTCCACGACGGGCGTATGCATCTCATACGTCGCGAGCCATTGAATCAGTGTGAATTGCCATTTTCCATGCGGCTTCTTTTGTGGCGATGACACGAAGACGATCCCCCCGATCAATTCAGCCCGAAAATTTTCAGGCATCGCTTCATAGCGCTCGTGAAAAGTCTTTTGATCCAGACGATCGCCGTTCTCTAGGTGTGGAAGCGTTGGCGCCTTGGTCGTGCGTTCCGCAGAGCGTTGATAACGAAATGCCCGTTTCATCGCCAGTCCTTGAAAGTGGGGGACACGCAACATTCTATCAGTCCACCGCGACAAACTCATTTGCCATCAGCAAGGCATGTGCGTAACGCTGCCATGCCGCGGCGCCCGGGCCCGCCAAGAAGCTCCTTCCCAAGAGTAGTTCCTCCGGCGTCGGCGCGCGGCCAAAAACGATTTGATATAACCGTTCAATCTTCACGATGTCGGTCTTGCCGGACGTGATGTCCGGGCGGTTGGCCAGTTGTTTCGCGCAATCGTGAACAAAGGGATGATTCATCAGGAAAAGCGCTTGCGGCGCGACCGTCGTCGTCACCCGTTCGGGGCTGGTGGCGTCCGGGCTGGGAAAGTCGAAGGTGCGATACAGATTCGGCACATTGAGCCGGTCGAGGTGGGCGTATAACGTTCGACGCTTCGCGTCCGTAGCCAGATAGTTCTGAACGCTCGGTCCGCCGATCGTCCGATCCAGTTTCCCGCTGACGGCTAAGAGGGCGTCGCGCGTGGCCTCGAAATCCAGACGGCGTCGATCCATGCGCCACAGGAGGCGATTCTCCGGATCAACGTTCTGGCACATTGGCCGGTCGTCGCTTTTCTGCTGGTAGACGCTCGAAAGCAAGATGAGCCGGTGCAGCTTCTTCAGGGACCAGCCGTTGTCCATGAACCAGGTGGCGAGCCAATCAAGCAATGCCGGATGGCTCGGGGCGTCGCCGCGCAAGCCGAAGTCGGCGGGCGTCCGCACCAGCCCGGCGCCGAAATGATGCAACCACACGCGATTGACGAGCACGCGCGCGGTAAGCGGATTGTCGCGATCGACGATGGCCTGGGCTAATTCCAACCGTCCGCTGCCTTGCGTAAACGCTGTTCGCTTTGCGCCGGCCGCCGCCAGCGGCATGCGGCGCGGCGTCGTCTCCCTCAAGTTGTTGGGATTGCCGCGCAGAAACACGCGCGGCTCGTACGGTGTCGGCAGATCTTCGAGCACCATGGCCCGCGGCGGCGCGCCCGGCCCCGTCGCCCGCCATTGCTCGAGCGCCTTGCGCAATTCCTGCAGCTTTCCTTGCGATGCGCGATCGGGCAGCAACGAGAGGTCGCCGTACGGCAGAAATGCGACCTGGGGCGCCGCATCGGGACCGTAGAACACCTGCCGAAGCTCTTCCTCCGCCGCGTCAGGCAAAGTTATTGCTTGCGAATTGTCGGCCCGGAGTTTTTGCCATTTGTCGTCCACATCCTTGAGGAGGACGGCGAAACGCTGCGCCACCTCCTTCAACGATGTAGGCGGCGCCTTGGCAAACGCTTGGGCCACCAGCGGATTGATCTCGCTCGCGGGTCGGGTTGGCGTGATAGTCGCGGCTCGCGCGGCAAACTCATTGTCCGGCAAAGCTGCAAACGCGTGCCACAGAGCGAAGACCGGGTCCTTGCGCTTGCGCGTGCGCTCTAACTGCTTCTGCCAGCGCACGATCATCGTCGGATTAAGCTCGCCCGTTTCGGAAATCAGCATGAACTCTTCGGTGCTGGGTTGATCGCGCTGGGCATGGGCGGCCAACAGATACTCCGCGACGCGGTGCCGTGCGCCGCGCGTCAATTCTTCGTGCTTGGCTTTGACAAAATCGGTAAGCTTTTTCTCACGCTCCTTTAGCTCTTTCTCGAACTTGGCGAATTCCTCCGTCTGGGGCGGCGGCTGATACAAGGGCGGCACCGTCGGCTCCGCACAGCTTGCGAACACGCCGTATAGCGCGTAGTAATCCTTTGCGGGTATCGGATCGTATTTGTGGTCGTGGCAGCGGGCACAGGTCACCGTCAATCCCATCAGGCCGCGCGTGACCACGTCGATGCGGTCGTCGAGAATGTCGTGCTGATTGTTCATGAAGCGGCCGCCCAGCGTCAGGAACCCCAAGGCGGTGAGCGCGCGCTTGTCTGCGCCGAGCGGCAATCGATCGGCCGCAAGCTGCTCCAGGATAAAGCGGTTGTAGCGCAAATCTTCGTTGAACGCGCGAATCACGTAGTCGCGATAGGTCCACGCCCAGGTGAAACTCGCGTCCTCGAAGAACACGTAACCTTTCGTGTCGGCGAAACGAGCCACGTCCAGCCAGTGGCGGCCCCAGCGCTCGCCATAGTGCGGCGACGCCAACAGCCGATCGACCAGGCGTGCCAACGCGTCCGGATAGAGATCGCGCTCGAAGGCCGCGACTTCCTCCGGCGTCGGCGGCAGGCCGATCAAATCGAAAGTGACCCGGCGAATGAGCGTGCGTCGGTCCGCGGCCGGCGACGGTCCGAGGCCCTTCTCCTCCAGTTTCGACAATACGAAACGGTCGAGCGCGGTTTGGGGCCATTGCCCATTCTTGACGAGCGGAATGGGCGGATTGCGGATGGGTTGAAACGCCCAGTGCTTCTTCCAATCGTTCACTGCGACCGAGTCGGTCTTCTTCGTGTCGGGCCAGGGCCCGCCCATTTTCACCCATGCGGTGAGAATCTCGATCTCTTGCGGCGACAGTTTCTTCTGTTTGGACGGCATCCGAAGGTCGCCCTCGTGTCTCACCGCCTGGAGCAACAGGCTCTTCGCAATGTCCCCGGGCACGAGTGCGGGTCCATTGTCGCCGCCCTTCAGCATGGCCGTGCGCGAATCCAGCCTGAGCCCCGACTGCTGCTTCTCGGGCCCGTGGCAACGGAAGCAGTGCTCGGCGAGGAGCGGGCGAACGCGGGCTTCAAAGAAGTCTGCACCTTTGTCATTGCCGCCCTTTTCGCTCCAAAGTGGAGGCGTTTGAATGAGCAAAAAGGAAATCGAGATGACGGAGAACATTCGCATGAGGCTCTACCAATAGTGCAGATACGTGGCCAACTTATGTTAGCAGAGCCGACGGCTAATGAAACACTGTGTGTTCGTCCTTTCTCCATTACATTCAGAGAGTTACAATCTTGAAGTCGCAATTTGCGACATCCAACGTCTCATTGGGAAGTGCAAGTGACCGAGAAACCAAATCCCCGCATCTTGATGTGTCCCCCCGACCATTACGGCATCGAGTACGAGATCAATCCGTGGATGAGCCGGTCGCGCGGCAGCGCGCCGCAGCGGGCCCATCACCAATGGCACGGACTTTACGAAACCCTGGTGAAGCTGGGCGTCCAAGT
>JAKEFD010000431.1 GCA_022616245.1 Gemmataceae bacterium | reverse complement strand
CTGCACCAGCTCGGCATCGACCACAGCCGGTTCAGCATCCGGCATCAGGGGCTGGACGTGCGGCTGACAGGAGTGGAGGAAGCGCACGTGGTGCGGGGCATCCTTGAATGAGCCAAACTGATTCATGACAAGCATGTGTCAGCAATGTGTCATCAATTCGTTTTTCATAACTGCTTGCGATGAAAGGAGAAACAGGAATTGATGACACGACGCCCAAATTGAACGATGTGTCAGCAATTTTTCGACCGTGTTTTTGAAGTAAGTCTATTAGTATCTTCAACTTAAACTGCTGACACATCGTGTTTTACGATCATGTCATCAATTATGCTCCGGCATGAAAAGTCTTCACAATTGGCTTGGACTGACTTCCCACAATACCCGAGCAACCTAGCGTCGGCAGCAGAGGGGCGCAACGGATGGACGAGCTAATCCTCGATCGCCTGCTCAAGTCCCCCAAAGCGGCGGCACTGTTGGACGAACTTTGCGACTTCCAGGCGCTCGACGAGCCACCGCCCGACTGGTTTGTCCTGGCGTCCGAGGAACCGTTGCAGGTGGTCGGGCGGGACGGGGCCGGCGGCAGGTTCTGTCTCCACCAGCCGCCGTCCGGCGGAAGTGCGCTTCTGTTCGTCAGCTCGGAGGGGGAGGCCGGGGTCATAGCCGGGTCGTTGGCGGCGGGCGTGGCCATGATGGCCGCGCTGCCCTACTGGCGGGACTGCCTGAAATTCTCCAGCGGCGGGAGGCTCGATGAAATGCGCCGCGCTCAGGGTGAGTTCGAGTCGCAGCTGCGTGCGCGGCGGCCCAACATCGACGAGGTCCGCGGCCTACTCTTCCGAGCACTCGGCGTCTCCGCTCCGGACACACCACTGGAAGCGCTCCATGAGGCGGTCTCCGGAAGCGGGAGCCGGCAAGTGGTCGCAACGCGCGACCGGAACCCGTTCGCGAGCCTGTTCAACACATTCGACTTGCCAGATCGGCCGGCGTGAGAGACGGGTGTAGCAAGAGGCCGATCATTCCGATGCCGGGCTAAATTGACCATAGAAGCTGACCCGGCGCGCATCCGCATGGAGTCCGTCGCATGGCCACTCCATTGACCAACGTGTCCTTCGATGGGTCGCCGGTGCAATTCCGGATGGATTCGCCCTTGCTTGCGTGCTTCGATCCGCTTGCTCTGGACATGCTTCATGACTTGTTGCCGCCGGGCACTCGGTTCGACGTCGCCGAGCTGCTTGAACGGGCGAATGTCAACCATCCCGCGATAGCCTGCTATACGATTCCAGACTTTCGGCCCGGACTCTTCACGCTTGACCCGCACGACATCAAGAAGTTTGGGGACGAAGAAGAGGACATTGACTACAGCGAAGGCGATCAAGCGGAAGGGGAATTCGCCGGCAAGGCGCCCTCCTATCCCTTTGCGGCCGTTGATTCGGGCGCGCTGATCGTGGCGGACGTTGGCCAACTGCCCAAGATCGCTCATCTCATGACCTGGGAACTATACGACCTTGGCCTTCAAGACGATGCAGTCTTCGTGACCATTGTCGAGGCGCTTGGCGGACCATATTTCGCAGTAATCCACAGTGGCTCTATGCCTGGCATGGAGTTTGATGGAGACGGGACCTACTCTATCCCGGCTGGCTGCGTGAGGCCGAGCCGCAGTTAACCAACGGCTAGCCGTACCGTTCGATGTCGGAAGGCACGGCAGTTGGACTGTTATGTTTTCACCCCGAAGGGGTTTTATGGAACTTCAAACAATCTTGTAAAAAGCCCCCGCTAGAGGGGCTTTGGACAAAAGGGCGGAAGGACACCTTGTATATGATGCGGACTTCTTGCTCCGTGACTTCGACGCGCTTGATGAGCAACCGGAGCAGCTTGCGCTTCGTCGCGAAGTCGGCTTGCTCCAGGTTGGCTGTCATCTGCGCGGCGAATGCGTCGAACTGGCCGATCACCAGCCGCAGTTCTTCGGCGTCGATGGAGTCCCGCTGATGCTCTTGCAGCGCCGTTTCATCACGGGTCAGTCGTTCCTTGGCCGTGCGGACGCGCGGTTCGAACTCGGCTTTGTCCAGCCAGCCGTTTTCATACGCATCGATCAATCGCGCGATGCGTCGCTTGTGTTGGACCAGCGCTTGCTCCAGGCGCGTCACCTCCGCCTTGTCGTGGGCCGGACGATGCAGTCGCTCTTCAAACTCGCGCCGCAAGCGCTCCGGGTCTTGCAGCAACACGCACAAGTCCGACCACACTGCTTGTTCAATGCGTCCGTTGAGACTCGCATTCGTGCAAATACGGTCGCCGTCGTGCCGATAACGATCGGTGCCGATGCACCGGTAGTAGACGTACTCGGCCCTTGGTTTGACGCGATGGCGCCGGCCACAGTAGGCCGAGTTGCAGCGGCCGCAGATCAAGAAACCGCTCAGCAAGAATTCCGCGCCCTTTTTCTGTTCGCGATAGCGGCGGCGATTCTCAGCGAGCTTGGCGGCCGCCGCCTGAAACAGCTCGGCGCTGACCAGGGCGGGCACGGCGATCGCTTCCTGCTCAGCGGCCGTCGTGGGCACCGCCATCTTGGCGGCGTGCGCCGTCGGCGTCGGCACGCCTTGGTCGCGGAGACGACGTGCTGCCTGTCCCAGCGACAAGCCCTCGATCCCCACCCAGGTGAACAACGCTTGCACGTGTTGACTGTACTCGGGCACGACCTCGTAGCGCGCCTCGCCGCCGCCGTCGTGCTTGGACACATAACGATAGCCATACGGAGCGTGCGCCAGGGCGCTGATCTTGCCCTGCCGTGCCGCGAAACGCCGACCACGCCGCGTCCGCTCGAGAATCTTGGCACGCTCGTACTCGGCGATCATCCCTTGCATTTGCACCAGCAAGTTGCCTTCGGGCGAAGCGATGCCGGCCACGTCGTTCAAGAAGACAACTTCGACAGCGTGCTTGTTGAGTTCTTCCATCAGCAGCACCACTTGGTAGGCGTACCTGCGCGCCAGTCGATCGGGCGAATGGACATAGAGTCGATCGATGACGCCGCTGTACGCCAGGTCGCGCAGTCGTTCGAGTGCCGGCCGCAGCATCGTGCTGCCGCTGAACCCTTCATCCAGAAAACAGAGTTCTGGTTCCAGTTTGCAGCGGTCGGCGGCGATGCGTTGTCGCAGCGCCGCCACCTGGCTTTGAATGGTCAACTCGTCGGCTTGCCGTGCCGAGCTGACGCGGGCATACAAGGCCACGCGCGTCGTGTCGTCCATGACGTTATGCACTCCTTGCTTGCTTGGGCGCTGTTCGCGATCGTTCGTAAACGTGTTGGTTGGTTGGGGCGCCGTTCGCCTTGGGCTTCCTGCGGATCACCGGCCAAAGCTGCTCGTAGGCCAGGGACCAAAGTTGCTCCTCCAAGCGATGGCATTCGTAACACCTGTGCACGGGGCGATTTTGCGTTTTTCGGTCGTCCGCCATGACGATTTCCCCCGAAAATCCTTGAGGCGCCACGAGTTAGCGTAACGCTCACTCAGGCTTGCCTCGCTGCTGAAGTGCCATTCGAGGGATGCAAGCTTGAAACGTCAGGGGCTTTTTTACAACATCGTTTGTTGTTCCATACAACCCCTTCGGGGTAGGTTCCGTCACTTGCTGCTCGCTTCGACGAACAACACGCGCACCTTACGCTTCTCCGTAGTAAACGTCAGCCCGGTTTGCTTGGCCACATTCGCCAGCACAAGCTTCGGGTCGCGATCCTCGGCTTCGATCGCCGGATCGAATACATCGTGTGGATTGAAATCAGGGCTTAGCTCACCAGGACGCCTATGCTGCGGGACTTGTCGCACGCTCAGACCATAAGTGAAGACCTCATCGATGCCCGACTTCGCTTCGTTCACGATCCTGCGTCCGAGAAAATCCCCAAGATCGATCAGGAAGCCGTGCAGGTCTTTTCTAGAGTCCCAAGCTTCGCCTTTGCCGATTTCCTTGCCAAACACTTCGACGTGATTCTTTTTCTGCCCTGCGAGGGTCGCGACCTTGAGGGCGCCGCGGGCAACCACGACTTCGCGCTCGACTTCTTTGAACGTCAACTTTATCGCCAGTTTGCTCTCGTCGTGGAGGATCCGATTGAAGGCGGCAACCCGTTCCTCGATCGACGCTTCGCCACGGAACACGAAGTCCCCGCCGACCGGATGGTCCACCACGGCTTTGTCTCCTTCGACCTCCAACATGGGAATCTGGACCACTATGCGGAGCACGGTTCGGATGCTCGCGTCGAACTGTCCCAAACCCCAGTTATGAACCTCACCCTTGAGCCACTGCGGGTGGATCCGAAATGCGAGGAATTGGGGCGGGTGTTTTGCGAGGGCGGCGCCGTCCGGGAAGTTCCTCAGAAACTCCAGCCGGCAATCCGGGAACGGCGGAGCGATCCGTTTCAGCACCTCGCCGTCGGCCAGGCTGTAGACTTTGCGGAACTCTTTCTTCCAAGGCGGGACTTCGTCCTTGGGCTCAGGCTTCGACGCGGGCGTTTCCGCCTTCGCGTCCTTGCCGGGCACGGTCTGACTTGCCCGCGCCGGCTCTGCCGCCGGCGCGTAGTAGATCAGGCCGGCCAGCGCGGCCCCCAGAACAGCAATGACCAGGAGTGCCGCCGAAGCGATCTTCAGTTTGGTCAGCAACATGGCTTTCAGCACTGCTTCTGTAATGCGACCACGTTGCCGCCGATGACGCCCGCAGCCGCCTTCCCCGCGGCGACTAAACGCGCCGCCTTGACGGTCGAGGTCAGCAATGGCAACGGCACACTTGCCGCCGCGCCATTCTGCGACAACGCGAGCGCGATCATGCCGCCCGACATAGTCAGCCCGCGGCGGGCCAGCCTCCGCGCCAGCATGATCCGTCCCCGCGCCAGACGCGTGCCGATGGTCGCGGGGGGACTGCCAAGCTGGCGCGCCGCCTCCTTGATCGACTTCCCTTCCAGGTCGCACAAGACGATGGGCGCACGGTATTTGTCGGGGAGGGCCTGCAACTCCTGATCGAGCAGCGCTTGTTGCCAGTCGTCGTCGTCCGGTCCCGGCTTCGGCCGCGCTCCAACTTCTTGTTCCTGGCCCGCATTCGGGTGCTCATGAGCTTTGCCTTCCGCGCCGTGTTCCGGGCCACGCCGTAGAGCCAGTTGCCCACCATGCCACGTGGCCGGATAGAGCCGGCCCTCTTGACCAGTACCAAGAACGTGGCCTGGAAAGCATCCTCCGCATCGGCCTCGTTCGACAGAACCCGCCGGCACACGCCCAGAACCATGGGCCCGTGGCGGCGCACCAAGGTCTCAAAGGCGGCTTCGTCCCGCTGCGTGATGAAGCACTCCAGCAATGTGCCGTCCGTGCGGCCCGCGTCATCGCGGCGGAGTATAGAGCGATGCACGTGTTTGAGAACTGAACCGGGCGTTGTTGATGCCATCCTGTTGGCCCTTGAAACTCGAGTTCTATCTATTCATTTCCCAGACCGGGCGGTTTTTTTTCGCGATTTTCCCAGCGCTCGCCACAATTAACCGGGCTGGGTTCGCCTTGGCGACATTGACTGACCAGTGCAATAATACGCCAACCGGCACCTGCATACGTTGACCGATGCCGGTTAGCATAATCACCAGTTCGCCGGCACGGGTTTCCGAGGTTCACTTGATTTCCATCCGGACGAAGGAAGACGTTGCCAAAATGGCTTCGCACGAACGGGCATTTGTCTTTCTCTGGGTCAATTGGGCTATTCACGCCCGTCACTCGCAACGTGTTGTCGAAGCCGTTGTGGAGGATTGGCAGAACCGTCAGCCGGAATTACCTGCATCAGCATACGTCGCAGATGTTAGTCATCAGAGCGGCGAACTATGGGATGCGCTTGCGGACTGGCTAGAGCGAGAAGGTCGACCTGCGGGACACCTAATGATGTCTGGTGTTGGCCCGTTGATTTGGGTGCGAAATGGTCGCGTGGCTGCGCATGCGTTTCCCAATCAGGTCGGCCGTGAGAAATTGGCGGCAGTATGCCAAAGCATATGGGCGTAGCCATTTCAGGCCGCGCCGTTTTCGCCGTTCAATTTGTTCCTGTCGCGTTTGGTCGGGCGAAAGAGAAGTCGTTGTCTGGACTGACCTTGACGGCGGACGACATGAAGGCATTGCTGGACTACTTTTGTCACGTGGGAAAACTGTGCGCCATCCGTTTTCGGGTTCGTCCTAGCGTCGCCGATCCTGACGATGAACTGGTGCTGGAGGCAGCAATTGCAAGCGGGAGTGAATGGATCGTCACGGCGGCTGGCGCCGCGCGGTACGGTATTGAGGTCATCACGCCGGGCGAAGCGGTCCGGCGTCTGGGGTGGAACAATGAACAGTTTTGTTGTTGAGTTGCCGGCTGAACTTCAAGCCGAAATTGCTCGTCGAGCCGGCCAAAAACCGGGCGCCGAGTCCGCCTGGGTGGCGGACGCCGTGCGCGAAAAACTCGAGGCATGCGCTGAGTTGGAGTATCTGGAAGCTCGCGCGGCGCGGAGCAACCGAGAGGCATATGACCGGGTCCTCTCCAAGGTTCCCGCCGCGCCTCCTCTTCCGGGCGATGAGCGCAGCCCATCGCGGTTAAGAAACGGCTGAAGCCGACGGGGGCCGCCATCCTGGTTTTCTGCGTTTCAACGTCTTGTATCGAAAACTCTCCCTGTTTGCAGTCAAACAGTTGGCAGATGAACAAACGTGTGGCCAACCAGTCGCTCAGCGGTTCAATCTTTTCGATAGACCAAGATCACTGCGCGCTGCCCCAGTATGCGCACGCCCACTTGTCGAAGCTGCCGCCAGCCGGCGCTTTGAGCTGCGCCCTTTATTTCCGACGCTTCCGCCACAAGTACGACAACCCGGCCGCGTTTTTTGAGCGCGCGGTCCCATTCCCTGACGAGCGCGCGATAGAGCGGGCCGATTTCCCCTGGCGAGCTTAGCTGTTTGCCGAACGGTGGATTACAGATGATGCGATCCACACTAGCGCCTTCCAACGGCAAGTCACGCGCGTCCCATGTCGATAGCTGGACAGAAGCGAGTTTGCGCAGATTGGCTTCGGCGAAGTGCACGTGACGCGGTTCGATGTCGCCGCCCAGAAGGGTTAGGTTCCAACCACCGGGCCCCTCACCCCCAACCCCTCTCCCCCAGGGCGAGGGGAGACTATGAGACCCCTCACCGCCAACCGAGTGGAGATGTCGCCCGCGTGTGGCCAGCGCCGCTTCGGCAAGGATGGTCCCCGCGCCGCAGAGTGGATCGAGAATAGTTTGCATGGGCTTTAGATCGGCCAGACGCACCATCGCGGCGGCGAGCGTCGGCCTTAGCGACGCCGGAAAATGCTCCACTTTGTAGGTGCGATGGCGCATGCTGCGGTCGGAAAGACGCAAGCCGCATATCGCCGTCGCGCCCTGGATCGTCAGCCAGATCTCGACTGCTGCGTTTTCCTCGGCGTGGTTCCAGCTCGCGGGCAGCTTGCCGGTCAAGCCGCGCGCCAGGGCCTTGCGGGCATCGACGCGGCGATACGCATGCGTGCCGCTCTTTTGCACCACCAGCCGGTAGGTGGGGCGGCCCTTCGGCTTGGGACGGATGCCGTGGTGGATTTGCAGAAGCCTTGCCCAATCCGCGTCCTTGTCGGTCCAGCGGCGCATGCGCTCCAGATCGACGGCGCGATAGCTGAGCTCGTCCGTCCCCCACGCCAGCAAGAATACGTCTTCGGTGGTGCGCAGGTTAAGCACGTCGCGGTCGATGTCCGCCAGGCGAAAAACGACGATGCCCAGCCCGGACTTCTTCACCTCGCCGCCGAGCGTTTCGGCAATCTCCTCGGCGGCGATGGCTTCCAGTCCGGGATGCACCATCGCGTAAAGGGCAGGTTGTTCGCTTTTATTCTTCGCCACGGTTCACATTTAGCGCACAAGAACGACGATCACCAGCACCAACAGCACGATTACCCAAAAGGCCACGATTCCCAGCACGATGAGGAGCAGTTCGTTCTTTTGCGTATCTTGTATCAGTTTGGCTTCCGGTATCAGTTTGGCTTCCGGCAACGGCTCAATCGTGACG
>JAKEFD010000430.1 GCA_022616245.1 Gemmataceae bacterium | reverse complement strand
GCGTCGTGGACGACGACATGCTCCGCCTGCAATTCCTTCAAGTCGGCGTAGAAGCCGCCGTCCGGATGCATGTCCACGATCGCTTCATCGAGAGTCAATCGCGTTTTGCCGTGCCGGGCGCTGGCGCCGCGGACGACGAGGCGCTGATTGTGGTAATGAAACTGCGCCGCGAAGTTGTCAAGCGGCAAGCGGAAGAACGTCGGCTCGATGGCGCCGCCTCTCACGTCCAATTCCACGTCCAGGTCTTTGGGATCGGCAGTCGGCCTATGGATGGTCGCGGTGAAGTGCATGCGCCCCGTTGGCTGAAACGTCTCCCAGGCCTTGGCTAGCTGCGGCATGGCGGCCAGCGCTTGTCCCAAATCGTCGTCCAAAGGCACGTTGCGGCCCGTGATAGCAAGCGTCAGACCGGGCGTCTGGTCCAGGGCGCCGTCTTGAATCGAGGCCTGACCGGTCACAAACACTTCCGCGCCCGCGTGCGTGCCGCGAAAATCCCGGAGTTCGCAGTGATTGGGGTAGATATCGAGATAGCCGCTCACGTTCTCGAGCGGATACTTGAAGTTGTCCCACTTCACCGCCGTGTCGGCAAAGCGGAGGTGGTATTCGCAGTGAAATTCCTTGGCGCCCGGCTCGTGGCGCAGGTGCGCTTTCACGTCCGCTTTGCCGGCGGCGTGGAAGGAACGGGCCCACTTCTCAAAGTGCGGCGGCAGCGCGGCGAGCAACGTCTCGTCGAGCGGAATCTCCTGCCCCTGAATGTCAAAGCGCGCCGCCACTTCGCTGCCTTCGCCTTGCCAGGTCCCTTTGACAAGGACGGGCCGGGCGCCGGCGTGCACCGTGGCTTCCACTTCGACCCGCTGCGTCAACAGGTCGAGGTCCACTGTCCCCGTGACGCGCTGGACCGGGTATGGGAACTTCACATACGTGACGGCAAGATTGTCCGGATAGAGCGTGATCCGCGAAGGCGCGCCGGTACGCAACGGCTGCCAGCGCCCCGCGCGGCGCGCGCAGCTTATCCGCAAATTGCCCTGGCCTTTGGGAAGAAACAGGGGATGCAGGCGGCGGACTTTGTCCGGCAGCCGTGCGAACAGCTCCTCGGTCAGCTCCAAATGCCGAATCTCTACGTTGCACTCGAAATCCTGATCGATGCACGGCAACAGGGCAGTTCCCTTCGCTTCAATTTCCGCTGTGCCGGAGCGGGCCGTCAGCCGTTCCAAACGGATATGGCCGTCCTGGCAGATGAGCGACGCCTCGACTTCCTCGAGAGGCAGCGGCACGCGCGGATGACGGACTTTCCCTTTCTTGACTTGAACGCGCACATCGTAGGACAGCGGCGACTCGCTTTCAGGCGCGTAGGCGACGTTGGCCTGGACATTGGCTGCGCCGTCCAGCCGCAGCCCTTCGAACAATCCTGCTGGGCACAGTCCGGAAAGCCGTTCGTTGACCAGTCCGGTCAGCGGCACCCCCTCTGCTTCGATCTGCAGGGCCACTTCGTGCGTATCGCGCCGCCAACTGCCATGCACTTTGACCTGGCCGGCAAAGTCCGCGTGGGCGGTGCCGTCGATCTGCACCACGGGCAATGGATCGTTGATCAAAGTCAGCGTCACGTTGGTCAGCTCGAAAAGCCGCGCCGCGCCGTGGAACCGGTCTTCGACGAGGATCGTGCCTTGTTGAACGACCATGGTGGGCAGCGGCAAGCTGGACTCGAGCGCGCCGGTGAGGCCGCTGAGGTTCCAGACGCCGTCCTGGTCGCGCCGCGCCTTTAGGCGCAGGCGGTGCAATTCGACCTTGCGCAGGGCCAGCTCGCCCTCGAGAATGCGTTCTTTGTCGTGGTAGAGGACGGCGGAAGGGATGTGCAGCAGTTCCGCTTTGTCGGCGTCGTCGCGCCGGCTAAGACGCAGCTCGCTGACGCTGATGCCGCCCAAAAGCCTGAGGCGGGCGGAATCGAGCGTGATTTGTGCGCCGGGGAAGTGGGCGTTCAGCTTGGCCAGCACCTGCTCGCGCACGGCCGCCGGATTGGTCCAGCGCTCGTACAGCACCACGCCGGCGGCGCACCCGCCGACGATAGCGAACACCACGCCGCGCACCAGCCATTTCCGTAGTATCATGCGCGCCCATCCCTCCCTGGACCGGCGAAGCGGCGGATAATACGGCAAGGGGTCGAAAGTTGCAATCGGGGCTTGGCGAGCCGGGAGCCTAAGCAACCGGCCTGTCACGCGCAATTCGGCAAAACCACACAAATTCCATAGAATCTCGAAGGTCTGTGACTTGGGGGTTCTGCATGAGATGGCTCGGTTGGCCACTGTTGTCGATGTTGCTACTGGTGGGAGCGACGGGACATGCCGGACCCACGCAGCCGCGTCCGCCGTCACGCGAAGTAGTCGAACCGTTCGGTCAGAAAACTTTTTCCTTGAACTTCGAAGGCAATCAGCGCGCCTCTGTCGTGGCAATCGGCGACGGCCGCACCTTTATGGGCCTTTACATTTATGATCGACACGGAAATTGCGTGGCCCGCGACGACGTGGGCGATTCGCCGACGCGCGACGACCTGGCGGCCGAGTGGTTTCCGCCGGAGCTTGGGCCTTACTCCATCGACGTGGTAAATCTTGGGCGTACTTTCAATCAATTCTGGATCGCGATTCGTTGAGAGGTCTACCATGAAGCGCAGGCTAGGGCTCGTCCTGATCGGGGTATTGACTTTCGTCTCCTGGGGAGACGGAGCGCTTGTAGGCGGCGGCAAGTCAATGAACCAAGAAATCGGCCCTGCCCAACAGTTGCAAGGCAAGATCGCTCCCGGCGTCTTCGATATGAAGGAGAAGTTTAGAGGGGGCCAACGGGCCTGCGTTATTGCGCAAAGCCATAACACAGTTGATTTGGAAATCCTTGTGTTTGACGAACACAAGAATGTCGTGGTGCGCGAAAAAGGGGACGGCCCGTTCGCAGCCGCCATTTGGTATCCACTGCGCGATGCTGCCTATCGCATTGAAATCCGCAACCCGGCCAACATCCGCTGCAGCGTTTACATTTCGGTGAAATGATTGCTGTTGGAGTGCCGGTCTTTTCGCCCGTCTACTGCTTCTTCGGAATGTAATTGAGCGTGTAATACGCTTCCTTGTGTAAGAGCGGCAAGCCTTGTGCCGAGCGCACACCGTTCATCGTCAATTCGTGCACGTGCCCTTCTTGCAGTTTGCTGACATAAAGGCGTACGCTTTTCTTGTCGGCGCTGACGACGGCTTTGGTGATCTTGGGTTCTGTTTGATCCACTTCCGGGCTGCCGTAGTCCGAACGATAAATGTATGTGTAGGTCTGCATCTGGTAGGAGGCGGCGTCGCCCGTGGCATTGGGATCGACGGGATGCAGAAAGGTCAGCTCGAAGCCGTCGCGCTTGGCGCGCATTTCATGCACCTCGAAGGGAACCTGGCCGGTCCACACCAGCCGTTCCAGGGCGAAAGGCTTGTTGCCGCGCGAGCCCCAGCCGCGGTTAGTGCCACCGACCAATAGCGAGCCGTCGGGGGCCATGGTGAGCGCCAGGTTGCCGGAGGAGAAGCCCTGGCGGAAGGGAAAGCACACGCCCTGATAGCGGCCGTTGACCTTTTCCAGAAACACGCGCATAAGCGTGCTGTGCGCTTGATCGCCCACGAAAAGCTGATCCTTGAAAGGGCCGAACTTGCCGGTCGAGTCAAAGGCGATGCCGCTCGCCGATTGGCCCATCTTGGGATACGGAAACCAAACCGACGTGGGATAAAGCTCCGGAATGCGTTTGGCTTCTTCGATCATCCGACTGCCGCTCTTGGGATCGGGCGGACGCGGGCCAAGGTTTTGCGCGAACTTGTACCAGTGATTGCCGCCGGGATGACCCATGAACTTTCCAGGTTCCAGGTGCTTGAGAACACAGACGCCGTTCCAGGGGCCTTGATTGTCGGTGTAGAACATGTCGCCGGCCGCGTTGGCGCCGATGCCGCCAGGCGACCGAATGCCGCTGCACGTGGGCACAACTTTGCCTTCGGGCGAGACGCGCAGACACCAACCGCGAAACTTGACGTCGCTGGTGAAGGAGCCGGTGAGGCACAAGACGACCCAAAGATTGCCGTCTTTGTCGAAGCGGGAGCCGAAGGCGTATTCGTGATAGTCGCCGCTTATCTCCCAACCGTCGGCAAAGGTCTCGAACACGTCGGCTTTGCCGTCGCCGTTCTTGTCTTTGATCTTGGTGATCTCGCCGCGCTGGGTGGCATAAAGCCAACCGTCTTTGTAAGCCAGGCCCAGGACTTCGTGCAAGCCATGGGCGAAGCGCGAAAACTTGGATTCCTTCGGATCGGCGGCGAGCGGGTTGTCGGCAATCCAGATTTCGCCACGGCGCGTGGACAGTGCGAGCTTGCCGCCGGGCAGCATCTCCATGGCGCCGACCTCGAGGGCTTCGCCCTTGGGCAGGTCGTACTTCAGGATCCGATAGTAGTCGTCTTCTTTGGGCGCGCCGGCAATGGCGGTGCTTGCAACACTTAGAACCAGGAATACTAGGCAAGTTCGAGTCATAAAAACCATTTCAACACCCTGGCAATAGGTCTCGATTGTGGCATAATGACAGCGCTGCATTCGAGAACCACAGAATGAAAACAAAGAATCAATTCACAGTGAGCAATGGGAAGCTCGTTCTATTGCTTGAGCCGGCCGAAGAAGGCGGCTACATCGTCACTTCACCACTCGATCCACAACTCATTACCGAAGCCGACACGCTCGAAGAAGCCTTCGAGAATGCCGCGGACGCAGCTCAAGCTTTGCGTGATTCGCGTGCGAAAATCTTTCGTCAGCTATCCACCTCCAAGCCGAATCGCACATGAACCGTCGGAAGTTCGAGAAACACTTGCGAAGCAACGGCTGTGTACTCCACCATCATGGCGGCAAACACGACGTTTGGGTCAATGGTCAATCGCTGGCACAAGCACCTGTGCCCAGGCACACGCGCCTGAAGCGGGGAACAGTACGAGGCATTTGCCGAGTGCTTGGCATTCCATTTCCAAAGGGCAGTTAGTGCGCTACCAAACAATCTCTTGTACGATCTTGGCTTGCTTTTCCCGAACTGGAACGAGCAATTCCATTAGTCCGCCCGCTTGCCGCACGAACGGCGGCGCGGATGTTTCCAGGCGCATCTTGACGTCGCTTCCAATGGCGAACCAACCTTGGCCTAGGTCGGTGATTTTCGCGGCCGCCGCGCGGAAGTAGAGGTTATCCGCGCCTTTTTCCGCTGATACGGTGAGCACGCGCTGGAAAAACGCGGCTTCCTTGTCTTCCTTCGGCACGAAATGGTCCTCAATCCGCGCGCCGTTCACTTCATATAGGAACTTGGGCCTGCCTTTCTCATCCAGATGGTAACCGCGAAATCTGTAGCCGTTGTCTTTCGCGGCTTTGTCGGGCCAGGGCGCGTCGCGACTGTTCAAGACGGCGAATGTCGGGCCCGGCGGCATGCTGAGGACGCCTTCGCCCAAAGGCCCTTCGAAACCGGCGCCGCGGTCCGTCCAGTGCCGCGAGGCATCGATGAATTCTTTGTGCCACAAAAGGGCGATACGTAAGTCGTTCGCGTCGAAAGCAAGGTTGACCTTTTCCGGATAGCCCACGCCGATGGCCCGCGTGCCCGCGCCGGCGATGAAATTGCGATACAGGATCGGCTCGGCCGTGGCGATCAGCGGCATGGGATCGCGGCCCACGCCGTAGGGATTGGCGGCCTTGGGTCCGTCGGCAAGATAAAGCCACATCGCTTCGATCTGCTGGACCGCGTCGCCGCCCAGCACCTTGGGCAGCGTCGATTGCCCGAGCGGAAAGACGGCCGGCATGCGCGTGCCGGGCCTTATCTTGTTGGGATCGACGAGATAGCGGTGGAACCATTCGCGCCGGAGCCGCTCGTGCAGGATCGTCATGTTGATGCCTTGTACGCCGCCCCCTTTGAACTCGCGGAAATTGTGACACTTGATGCAGCCGAAGGCCTGGCCGCCGACCATGTGCCGGCCCTCGCTTTTCGCCTTCTTGGGCGTGACCGAGAAGGCCACAGGGGGTACGGGCGCAACCGGATCGGCTGCTTCAATTGCAATAGCCAAGTGGCGTACGTTGGCCGCGCCGAACTTGGGCATGCGCGTCAGCATGTAAGGCCGATCCGTCGAGCCCTCGGCGATCACTTTGTGGAGATACTTCGACGTCAGCTTGGCGCCGACACCGCTCAAGGTAGGGGGAATGCGCCCTTCGTCGCCCATTTCCTTTTGCGTGGACTGAAAAAAGTTATTAAGGCCGCTTTCCACGCCGCCCAGACTGTCGCGATCGTGGCACGCACAACAGTTGAACGTGGTGAACGTGTGCGCGATGGTTTCCTTCGCCGCCGTCTCAGAAGTGGGTCCTTTTTTCAAGTCGGTCAATGCCTTGGCCAATGCCGAGCGCTGAGCGGCGCTAAGATTGTAACGTGGCGCTTTGCCGGCCGGCTTGGATGACAGGCAACCGTTGGCAACATTCAACTGCGCCAGATCTGGGGCACCTGTCTTGGAAGCGATCGGCTTGCCACCTTCGTGCAGCGAGTGGCAAGAAGCGCAGCCCAGCTGGGCGAAGTGCTCGCGGCCTTTTTTCACCAAGACGCCGTCCACGGCAAAGTCTTTGTCAGAGCCGCGCCCGTCAGGAAGCGGTGTCTGCTTCTTTGGCGGCGGCTCCTTGGTGGAGAACACATGCAGCGCTAACGGTTGCCGGGCCATGCCGGGACCTTCGAATTCGACTTCCAATTCCCAGGGACCGCCGGCGTTGAAGCAAGCCACACTCAACCGGTGCGTGCCTTTGCCCAAGCGGTGCTGCTTCGACTTGGTGGTCGCGGCATGATGGCCGTCGTTGACGACGACGAGATTATCGTCGATCCACAGTTTCGAACCGTCGTCCGAAGTGAGGTGAAACGTGTAGATGCCCTCGCGCTCGATCTTGAAGAAGCCGTCGAACTTGAGGCCGGCGTTCGTCATACGATTGGCGACAAAAAGATCGAAGCCCGCCGACTGGCCGCGCGCCGCCGGCGTCAATTTGGCAAAGTCCGGCACTTGCGCCCAATCGCCTTCGTAGTAGGCGTAATCGAGGTTGACGGCGCCTCCTGCCAATTGCAAATCCGCGAGCAGGTAGTGGGCAAGGTCGTTGGCCTCGCTTTTGGACAGGTGCAGTCCGGGCATGCGGCCGGAGGGACGGGTCTTGTGCGGGTCCTGCAAGAACGCCGCCAGGGCCGGGATCGAGTGCTTGCGCGCGAGATCGCCCAAAGGCAGCACTCTGGCAGGGCCATCGAGCTTGTCGCCGCGCGGACCGTGGCAGGCGACGCAGCCGACCTGGTGATAGAGCTTGCGGCCGCTCGCGACGGACTTGGGCATGGGCCGCGCGTCCTTGAGCGTGCCGGTCGAAGCAAGAAAATGCACCAGCGCTTCGACGGTTTGTTTCCGCTGGGCCTCGGGCACGCTGCCTAAGAGGTACGGCATGGTTGTGCCGGACTTGGCGCTGTGCGGATCGCTCAGGAAGTCACGCAAGTGGGAGGGGCGCAAGCGTCCGCCGACGCCGTCGAGAATCGGCGCTTGCCGCTTGAGTATGCTCTTTTCAACCGCGGCGCTGGCTTGATGACACGACAGACATTGCAGTTCGCCCAGGAGCACGCGGCCTCCGCGCGCGTCCGGGCGTTGCGCGTGCAGGCGTTCGAAGCCGAGGACGATTGCATGATCGGGAGGCGTCTGTGCCGTCGCGATAGAACGTGGACCAATGAAGGCGATAAGAAGTATGACACCGAGCCGGCGGGGCATTGATCTCTCCAAGGGGAGTGTGCAATTTGGCGAAAGGTGGGGCTTTGGCGGAGCAAGTGCTGCTTCAACCCATGATACGAAACGGGCCGCGCAAATGACAGCGAAAATCGAACGGGGTTTTGAGCGCGCTCCCCTTTGCCATGCCTAGAATGAAGTGGAGCGCGACATTCAGGAGGAACGCAATGCGCCGGACTTTTCTGGCCTTCAGCTTCATAGGGATAGTGACTTCGTTCGCCTTGGCCCAAGACCTGGCGAAACCCGGCAACAATTCCAAGCCGGCCGAGAACCGCGACTACTCGGAATTCGCCAAGATTATCCACGCCATGGTCGTCAAGGAGATGCCCAAGGAATACGAGGACCTGTCCGGTTGGGGGCTGACCATCCCATTTCCAGACAAAGTCGTGTTTGGCGGCCTCAAGCGCGTCGCGGTAAAGGTCGGTGACCGCGTCGAAGTGCCGCATGGCCTCTGGAAGCGCTTCAAGGTCTACATGGCTGATCCCGCCAAGGACCTGGACAT
>JAKEFD010000429.1 GCA_022616245.1 Gemmataceae bacterium | reverse complement strand
CCGTTCACGCTGCCAGCTGAGGAAACGCCGCCGCGCATGCCTTCCCGAGGCCGCGGCCTGGTCCTTGCACTCGTGCTCCTCTTGTTGGTGGGAGGCGGGGGCGCCTCAGCCTTTTTCTTTCTCAAGGGCAAAGACACGCCGACGACGAACGCGGCCAAAGCGCCGATTGTGGACATCGCGCAGCTCGACAAAGCCTCCACCGTGCAATACGAGAAGGCGGACATTCAAGGCGCCGTCGAGCGCGGTGTGGCCTATTTGAAGAAGCGACTTCTTGAAGACAACGACTACTTCTATCGCTCCGACATGCAACGAGGCAACGCCAGCTACGGCGCGGCCGCGCTTGCCGGCTTGACGCTTTTGGAATGCGGCGTCGCGGCGGACGATCCGGCGGTGCAGAAAGCGGTGCAGGTCTTGCGCAACGCCGCCAACGAAATGCACGCCACCTACACGTTGGCCATTGCAATCCTTTTCCTAGATCGCCTGCATCAGGAACAACGAAAGATGCCGGCCAGCGATGTGAAGCTGCTCGAGACTTTTGCCTATCGGCTGCTCGCCGGGCAAGACAAGACGGGCTTCTGGGGCTATGGCCAACCCGTAAGTCAAGAAGAGGCGGAGCAAGCCCGAACGACATTGCAGTCGGGGCAGCCGGTGGCCAAGGACCTTTGGTACATCAACTTGTCCAACAGCCAATTCTCGGCCCTTGCGCTTTGGGCGGCGCGCAAGCACGGCGTTCCTGTTAAGCCGGCGCTGAAAAAAGTCAACCAAGCGGCGCGGGAGAAACAGACCAAAGACGGCACCTGGCACTATGATCTCAATTTGCCGATGCATCACAGCAGCGTGTGCGCCGGCCTGATCTTCCTTGCCCTGGAGCGCGGCATTGAGGACCAGCCGGTTCGCAAGGGCATCAACACGCGCGTGACCGCCGCCTCGGCGACCGCCAACACGCCGATTCCGTTCGACGATCCCGCCATCGCCAAAGCGCTCGATTATCTTGGCAAACTGGTCGGCAAGACAAAGTTTTTGTCGGCGGATAAACGCGCCTACAGGCAAGAGGCATCGTATACCATGCAGGAATACTATCGCACGACCGAGACCGGCCGCGGCAAACCGCCCGTCGTGTCGTGGACGCCGGATTTCGCTTTTCACGGCACTATTTTCGGCGCCGACGCCTGGGGCGACTTGTATTTCCTCTGGTCGATCGAGCGCGTCGCCATGATTTATGAGTTGAAGAAGATCGGCGGCAAAGACTGGTACGCGTGGGGCTCGGGAATCATCGTTGCCCACCAAAAGCAAGACGGCAGCTGGGAAGATCGTTTTCCCGGCGTGCCCGACACCTGTTTTGCGCTATTGTTCCTGAAGCGTGCCAACCTCTTCAAGGACTTAACTGACAAGCTGCGCGAATCCGCGAGCTGGGACATTCTACCCGCCGGTCCAATTCCCGCGGACGCTCCAGCGCCCAAGCGAAAACAGTGAGCACTGAGCAGTGAACAGTGATAAGCAGTCGTTTCTCGACGCGCTCCAGACCGGCCGACGATTATTGATGGATGGCGCGATGGGGACGGAACTCCAGCGCCGTGGACTGCCGGACAAGGTCAGCTCGGCGGCCTGGAACGTCGAGCGTCCTCAGTCAGTTCTCGAAGTGCACTCGGCCTACGTCGCGGCGGGGGCGGAAGTGCTCCTATCCAACACCTTGACCGCACTTTCGGCTCCAACCGCGATGGCCGCCGCGGCGCAGGTGCGCGCCGGCGTTCAGTTGGCGCGCCAAGCGATCGGCGAACGCGGCTTCGTCCTTGCCGATTTCGGTCCGGCCGGCGCCCTTTCTTCTGAAGTCGCCGGATCGTTGGAGTCGGCTTGCAGTGATGCGGATGCCGCCTTGATTGAAACGATTTCCACTCCAGATGAGGCGGCGGCGATCGTCTGCGCCGTCCGCGCTAAGCCTCTGTTGGTTTCCTTCACGTTTCTCCGGCTCAAAGAGGAACTGCGAACTTTCTTGGGTTTGTCGCCAGCCGATTGCGCGGCCTGGGCGCAAAGCAAGGGTGTGGCAGCGCTCGGCGTCAACTGCGGCAAAGACATCTTGATCGCCGATATGCGTGAAATCCTGCTTGCTTATCGCTCGGTCACGTCTCTGCCTTTGTTCGCCCGGCCCAACGCGGGCACGCCGGTTCGCGCGGCAAGCGGCTATGTGTATCCGCACTGTCCGGACGCCATGGCTGAGCAATTGCCTCTTTTGTTGGAAGCGGGTGTGGCCATGGTAGGCGGCTGCTGCGGGACAACGCCGGAGCACATCGCGCGGTTTCGGGAGAAGCTGAACCCATGCCTCCGCGGTTGAATTCAACGTAGACCATGTGGAAAATGAATTGATGACACCAATCTTGGCACAACATCCCTGGCTGGGATTCACCTGAATGTTGGGCGAATTCGTGCAATTTACTCGTCAGCTGGAAGTCTTTCCATTTCCAGAATCAACCTAACTTTTTATTTGCCAATTCATTACAGCCCATTCCTGCGAAGCGGCTCTTGAGCTTATAGTGTTCTATTGTATACTAGAACAGCCTTTTGCAATCGGGGTAGTGATGACGCCCGCGCGCGCCGAGTTGATTCAGAACTTGAAAGAGCAATTGCGCCGCCTGGAACGGCAAGAGCGGCGGGCGGACGGCGCGGCTGTCTCGACCGGGCTGGCCGAATTAGACCGGCTTTTGCCGGAAGGGGGCTTGGAGCCGGGCACGCTGCTCGAATGGCTGAGCGCGGGCGAAGGCAGCGGGGCAGCGACCCTGGCCCTGGTGCTGGCGGCGCGCGTGCAAGAGCGCGGCGCGGTGGTCATCGTCGATGAGCGGCGCGAATTTTTTCCTCCGGCGGCAGCCGCCCTTGGCATCGCGCTGTCGCGCACGGTCGTCGTGCAGCCGGCCAAGCCGCGCGACGCCTTGTGGGCGCTGGAACAAGCGCTGCGCTCGCAGGCGGTCGGCGTGGCTATGGCGTGGACGGAAAAACTGAACGACCGCGCCTTTCGCCGGCTGCAACTGGCGGCGGAAGCAGGGGGCAGTCTGGGCTTTTTGCTGCGGCTGGCTGCTTGTCGCGCGACGCCTTCGTGGGCGGCGGCGCGCTTCTTGGTGCAAGCCGTGCCGCTCGTGGGGCAGACATTCCTGTCTGCCTCGGCAGGCAAGAATGCCCGCCCCGCGACATCTTCCTCCTCTCGCCCTTTGGGAGAGGGGAGAGACCCATCGCCGGGACGGCGGTTGCGGATCGAGTTGCTTCATCGCCGGGGCGGACAAAGCGGTGGGGCCGTTGAGCTGGAACTGTGTGATGAAGCGGGTGTTGTGCATCTGGTTTCCAGAGTGGCCGATCCAGCGTCTGCGCGCCGCGCGGCCCGAGCTTAAAAAAGTAGTAGGCACACTCCGTGTGCCGTCTTCGAATGACGGCACACGGAGTGTGCCTACTATCCTTCATGCCCTTGTGCGCGGCAAGCTGGTGGTGCGCGCTTGTTGCGCGAGCGCCGCGCAACGGGGCGTGACGCCGGGCATGCCGCTGGCCGAGGCCAAGGCTCTCGTAGACCCCATAGTAGACCCCACGCTCCGCGTGGGGCAACCCCACGCGGAGCGTGGGGCCTACTATGCGGCGCATGAGCCCATAGCGGACCACGAGGCGTTGCAAAAACTGGCGCTTTGGGCCCAGCGCTTCAGCCCGCTGGTCGCCGTCCACGAACCCGACTGTTTGCTTGTGGACGTGACCGGTTGTGGCCCGCTCTTTGGCGGCGAGTGGAAGCTGGCGGAAAAAGCGCTGCGCGAATTGCGCCGTCAAGGCTACGTTGTCCGCGCTGCCGTTGCCGACACCATCGGCGCCGCCTGGGCCGTCGCACACTACGGCGCGGGTAGCCCCCTCACCCCCGACCCCTCTCCCCCCCAGGGGCGAAGGGAGACATTGTCATCTAGCTCCCCTCGCCCTCAGGGAGAGGGGTCGGGGGTGAGGGGGACATTGTCGCCGGACGCCGCGGTAGTGCTGCCTGGCCAACATAGCGACGATTTAAAACTGCTTCCCGTCGAGTCGCTGCGCCTGGACGATGACGTGATCCAGCTCTTGCGCGCGTTCGACATTCGCCGGATCGATCAGCTTTTGGAGCTGCCGCGCGCCGCGCTGCCGTCGCGCTTCGGCCCGGAGCTGTTGCGGCGGCTCGATCAAGCCTTGGGCGACGTTGCCGAATCGCTGACATTTGAGCGGGCGCACGAGCCCGACGAAGCTACCTGGGAGTTCGAAGTCCCCTGCGGCGACCGGCGCCTCATCGAAGCAGTTCTGGAGAAGTTGCTCGAACAAGTGCTGGAGAAACTGCGTCCCCGGCAAATGGGCGTGCAGCGGCTTTTGTGCTGGCTGCATTTGGCGGACCAAAAAGTAGTAGGCACACTCCGTGTGCCGT
>JAKEFD010000068.1 GCA_022616245.1 Gemmataceae bacterium | reverse complement strand
CGTAGGTAATGACGCTGGCAGCGTGGTAGGCGGCTTCCAGGTGCGGCAGAAACGCTTCCGGCTCATTGGAGAATGTGTTGTGGGCGCCGAGCAAGGTCCGACTGCCGGCGTGCCGCGCCTCCTCTTGGCCCGACAAGTCGCGCATGCTTACCGCCGCGTCGCCGGTCAAAAACGGGACCTGCAAATCGAACGCTTCCTGTGAAGTCCATTTGCCGGTTCCCTTTTGGCGGGCCACATCAGAAATGACATCGACCAAGAATTTGCCGGTCTTGGTGTCGGTTTTGCGGAAGATTTTCGCAGTGATTTCGATCAGGAACGAATGGAGCTCGCCCTGGTCCCACTGCTCGAAAATCTCGGCCATTTCCGGACAGCAAAAGCCCATGCCGCGCTGCAAAAGATCGTACACCTCGGCAAGTAGCTGCATGAGGCCGTATTCGATGCCGTTGTGCACCATCTTGACGTAATGTCCGCATGCGCCATGCCCGAGATAAGCGACGCAAGTAGAGTGGAGCGCGGAGGGTGGAGAGAGAAGCGCGGAGCGCGGAGCGCGGAGCGCACCCTCGACACGCTCCGCGCTTCGCGCTCCACTCTCCACTTTTGCTGCTACGGCTTCGAGGATCGGCCGGACGCGGTCATAGCCTGCGCGCGGCCCGCCGGGCATAAGGCTCGGCCCGTGCCGCGCCCCCGCTTCACCGCCGGAGATGCCCATGCCGAGAAAGAAGATGTCTTTTTCCGCCATTTCCTTCTGACGGCGCTCGGTGTCTTTGAAATGAGAGTTGCCCGAGTCAATGACCAAATCGCCGCGCGATAACTGCGGAACCAGCTCACCCAGGACGGCGTCCACCACCTTGCCCGCCGGCACCAAGAGCAATACGGCGCGCGGCGTTTTCAGTCGGCTCACCAGCGTCGCCAGATCGATGGCGGAGGTTACCTTCTTGCCCGTGCCTTCCAGTTCCAACGCCTTACCCTTGGCTGGATCTTTGTCATAACCCATCACCGCGAAACCGTGATCGGCCATGTTCAGAAGCAGATTGCGGCCCATCACCCCCAGACCGACCAGTCCCAGGTCGAAATGCGTCAACGCCATGGCAGGATGCTCTTGGGTGCACCGCCATTGTATGCGTGAGTGGTGTAGCCGCATTCGCAAGAATGCGAGGTGAGCCGCGCGACGGAATTCTTGCGAATTCCGTTACGCATCCATCGCCGTCATGCGCCGCAGCTCAAGCTGCTGATAGCGTCGATTAATACCGGGCAAATTGAAGCCACAGACAGACGCGGCGATGCCGCCGCCCATGAGCAGCGGATAACAGACGTGCCACGGCTGACCGACGAGCACTGCGACAACGCCGACCAGGAATGCGGTCACGCCAATAGCGATGCAGAAAATACACAGCCCGATCACGAGGCGGCGGGCTTTGCCTAAGCCGGCCAGCACGCCGATGGTACCGCCCAGGATGCCGACGAAGGCGCCGCCCAGGCCGCCGATCCAGCCGGCGCTACGCTCGCCCCACCAACCGGAATCGAGCGGGCCAGCCACACCCGTTTCCAGTGGACTCAAAAAGACGTTGCCTTTGCCGGGCAAGACTACGTTGACCCAAATCTTCGTCGGCAGATTGCCCGGTTCGCTGTAGAAAGGCAGCACCAGGTCGCGCCAGGCGCTGTTGCCGCTGATTTTTCCCATGGGTCCGGTTTCGGCCAGCGTACGGCTAAAACGCGGCGGCAGGCCGTCGTCAAATGCACTCCACATCTCGACATAGCCGACGCCCTGCACGTTTTCATACTTGATCTTGCCGCTGAGCTGATATTGATGCGACGGCACTTGAGGTTGCTCGATTTCCAAAACTTTGACGCTGGTTACCATCGTCCCTGTGCCAAAGATTTCGACCAAAGGCGCTTTGGCCTGTTCCCCCTCCGAATGGACCTTAGCGCTGGGTCCCATTTGCTCCGCGTTGAGCCAGACCAGTCGTTCTTGGGCTTGGGCCAGCGCCGCGCTACTTACCAGAATCCATACTGCCGCCAGCACGCGCTTGATCATGGTTGTTCTCCAGTTCTTTCTTATGCGCCGTCAGAAGTATCTTGAGCGTGGCCGGGTCGAGCCGGCCGTCCGCCATCAGTCCGCGCGTCACGCGTTCGAACTCGCCCATCTTGCGCTGGCTGTCGTACACTTGGATCTTGGCAATGAGCCGGTCCAGCCGCAGCCGCACCGTCGGGTACGAAATTCCGTACGCCTCCGCCAACTCTTTCAGGGAGCCGGACGCCAACACAAAACGCTTGAGAAAAGCGAGGTCTTCTTCGTCCAGAAGCTGCACCCAACGAAGGCTGCCTGTCATGGTTTCATATTATTAAAGTATACTTCAATAAAATCAAGATATAAACGAAATAATTGTTTGTTTTTATTCAACCTTGGCGAGCCGAATGCCGTAAGGCGTCGGGTGCGTCGCCTTACGGGTCCCAGCCGCTTACGCGGCCCGGCTCGCCAGATTTGGAGTGCTTTTTCCTACTTGAGGTTTTCCGTAGAATAGAAGTAACGACGCAAGGCCGTCGCAAAACGCCGGATGTGGGTTTGTCCTGCGCCACACAAAAAACAAGGATCCCTTCCATGATCGATCTCATCGACGAAATCGCAGCCCTCAAAAAAGAAAAGAACGCCACCATCCTGGCTCACTATTACCAGGAGGGCGACATCCAGGAACTCGCCGATTTCACCGGCGACAGCCTGAAGCTAGCTCGCGCTGCCACCAAGGTGGAAACGCCGGTCATAGTCTTTTGCGGCGTGCACTTCATGGCCGAAACCGCCAAGATGCTCAATCCCGCCAAGAAGGTGCTCTTGCCGGACTTGCAAGCGGGCTGCAGCCTGGCTGAGAGCTGCCCGGCGGAGAAGCTGCGCCGCTTCCAGGTGATGCTCCGTGAGAACGGCCGCAGATTCCAGACCGTGACCTACATCAACAGCACGGCAGCCGTGAAGGCTTTGTCCGATTGGGTCGTGACCAGCGGCAACGCCGAGGAGATCATTCGCCGTGTGCCTGCCGACTTGGAAATCCTGTTCGTGCCGGATCGCCACCTGGGGCAATACCTCCAGGAAGTGACCGGCCGCAAAATGATCTTGTGGAACGGCTCGTGCATGGTTCACGAGATTTTCAGCGTCGGCGACCTCTTAGCGCAAAAGAAGAAGATGCCCGGCGCAATCACCATCGCACACCCCGAGTGCCCTGCCAACATCCGCGAGCACAGCGACTTCGTGGGCGGCACCGAGGCGATGATCCGCTTCGTCGGCGAGCACCAGGAACCGCGCGATTTCTTGGTCGCCACCGAAGCGAACATGATGTGGCAACTCGAGAGCAAGCACCCGCGGCACCGCTATCACCCCGTGCCTGGCATTAGCTGCGCCTGCAACAAATGCCCACACATGGCCCGCAACACGCTGGAAAAAGTCCGCGACTGTCTGGTTTTGGGTAAGCCGGAGATCACGTGGCAGCCGGAATTCGACCGGGCCCGGGAGGTGGTGGAGCGGAGTCTGCTCAAGTAGATTCTGAGAAACAGATGAAAAGTCGTTGACAGCCATTTCGCGCTAGATTAGCCTCACAATCACCTATCTCCCTTCTCGCCCCTCCAAGCAGCTGGAGCCTCTCCCATGGCTTGCCCACGATTCTTGCGGTGGCTGAAGTCCTTTTCAGAGTCATTTGCGAATCTGCAACGGGGGCGAAAACCGGAATCGCCTGGTGACATTCTCCGGTTCCGGCCAGGACAGTTCTTTGAGTTGGAGTCGCGTTACGTCACGGGGAACCTGCTCATGCCCCTCGGCTGGGAATTCTTCGGAACGCCCTCGCCGGATACGTATGTGTCCGGCAGTTTCGCTGCCGAAGAGCCCGCTTGGGAAGTGCGGCAAACGAGCGTTGCCAACGACGACGCAGTCGCACGATTGGCGATTGCAGTTTTTCCAACCCCTGACATTTCACATTCCGAGGAGAATCAGCCGAATGACTCCCGGGCGCTCTGCTGCGCGGTAAGCGGGGCCGACACACTGCCAGCCCCCGCCGACTCGGCAGTGTCGGATTGGTTTGCAGATTTTGCCGATCCACTTGCGCTCTTTGCTTTCGCAAATCCGAATTCCAGCTCTCTCGCATCTGCAGCAATTACCGGCGGCATCGAATTGCCGGAATCGCCCAGTGTGCCGCACGTCGGCGGTGGGGCGGGAAGCAGCGGCGGGCCTGTCATCACGGCTGGCGGAGGTGCCGGCACTGACGGACGAAGCAGTGCCGCGCCTCCGAGTTCCGATTTTGGCCCAATGCCGGGCGCGCCTGGTAGCGCTGTTCCCGTCGCACCGCTTGGGGACGGAAGTAGCGTCATGTCGTCGCCCAGATTGAAGACGACGTTGCCGGCGCGGGTAGGAACGTCCTCCAGGGCGTTCGCGAGCGCTTATTGCCAAGGGTTCCGAGGTGATCTGTCATGGCCCCCGCAACTAGATTCGAGCGATGGTTCACGGCAGCTTTGCTATTTGCATTGCTACATCTAACTCGAGCGCCGTCCGCACCATGTGGCGAATCGAATCCTCGCCTGACAATTTCCCCGGATCAGAAAATCCAGGGGCTCATTCGGCGTGTCATTTCCGCGAAGGATCCAGACGGTCCCAACGCCAGAGAAGCGCTGAAGTTGCTAAACGACATGGCCCGGACGACGCCTGAAGTGCTTGCGCCACAGTTCATTTACACCAGTTTGCACGCCAGCAATGAGAAAGAGCGGTCAAGCATCGTGGCGCTGATGAGGCACTTTGGCACGGGGTGGGGCACACAGCTGGGCATGGGATGGCGCGGGGAGATGCGGCGTGGCCTGATCCCTCTGCTAGAAACAACCGATGAACAGGCCCGTAAGGAAGTTTCCAGGTGGTTGTTTGAAATCGATGGCCACAACAGTCCAAAGGCGGAATCGAATGTGCTGTCCTACCGCGAAACACTGTTGCGCAATAAGAAATCGCCCCCGCCGGGCTTGGTTAATTATGTTTACGATTTCAGCCCTAGCCTCGCTTTGCTGCTGTTTGGAGATATATATTCGGAACAGCCGAAATTCGGCAACTTCCCGCGCCCGTTGATGTGGTCGGATCACGTCGTCACGACTGTGAAATGGCGGCTTCGCAGTCAATTTCTTCAGGAAGGAGACCTGGAAAAAGCCCAAAAGGAGTTGAACGACCTTTCGAAGCATGAGGGCTGGTACGTCCGGCGCTACGTGGTCGAAGTTGCTGCGGATGCTCCAAAACTCGTGACAGCCGAAATCACTGAGCGCCTTAAGAAAGATAACCATCCGCTGGTGCGCGAGCGCGTGAAGCTCATCAAATAATGCTGAAATGAGCAGATGTTATGTCGCATCATACGAGATTCCAAGGTTCCTTAAGAGCGTACTTTTTGTGTGGATTGCTTTCCCTGTGTGGAGCGGCGTTCACTCGGTCTGGTGAACAAGAAGCCGGCCCAAGTATTGTTCCGGACGAGAAAATCCAATCACTCATTAGCCGGGCCGTCATTTTGGTGAAGGACGAAGTCGATGCAGACGCCAGAACAGCGCTGAAGTCGTTAAATGACATGGCCGCCAGAATTCCGGAAGTTCTTGCGCCGCAACTCATTTATCACAGCCTCCATTCCAGTGACGAGACAAGTGCGCTGGGGAGCATAGTGCTGATGGGACACCTTGGAACGAAGTGGGAATCACAGATGCGCCAGGCTCTGATTCCTTTCCTGGAAATGAGCGACAAAAAGGCGGTGGATGAGGTATCTATGTGGTTGCATGGTATCGATTCGCACAAGAATCCAAGCCCGGAATCGAATGTGCTTTACTACCGCGAAACACTATTGCGCCAAAAAAAAACACCTCCGGCAGGCCTGGTTGATTATGTGTTCGATATTTCCCCTAGCCGGGCCTTGTTGCTTCTTGGCGAAATCTACTCGAAAGAGCCCAAGTTCGGCAACTGGCCTCGGGACTTGATGTGGTCGGATCACGTCGTTACGACAGTGGGATGGCGGGCTAGCAACCGCTTCCTCCAAGAGGGAGACCTTGAAAAAGCGCGCAAGGAATTAGACCACCTGTCCAAGCACGAGGGTTGGTATGCGCGGCGCTATGTGGTTGAGATACTTGGCGGCGTTCCGAGGTTTCACGGCACCTGGGGCAACCCCAAACTCGGGACGCCCGAAATCATTGAGCGCCTCACGAAAGACAGTCATCCGCTGGTGCGTGAGCGTGCCAAACTTCTCAAATAAAGCCAAGACAGGCCCTACGCCACGGGCCCTACGCCACTGGCGGAAGACGCGAGTTTTGGCCAGGATCATGTCGCGCTCAATTTTTTTGCAGACGACGTTGCCGGCGCCGCTCTCAAATGCGCGACGCTCCACGTTGCCAATCGCCAAAATCCGAAAACCCTAAAGCGGTAATGAGTCTCCGCACTCCACGATCAGTCTCCCTTGGCCGCCAGCGCCAGCGACAACTCTTTGCACTTCTTCAAGTCCAATTTGCCGCTGCCCAGCACCGGTATCTCCGTCGCCGGCAGAAAGTCGCGCGGGCCCGGGATATAGAGATTCGGCAAGCCGCGCTCGGCGAGCTTTTTGCCGATTTCCTGCGGCGACATGGCCAGTTCCAAGTGCAGGACCACGACGCGCTCGCCGCGCTTGCTGTCCGGAACGGCGGTGACGGCCACGGCGCGCTCGTTCGTGCCCAGCACCGCGTGAATCTCGTCCTCTACTTTTTCCAACGGCACCATTTCGCCGGCGACTTTGGCGAAGCGCTCTTGCCGGCCCGTGATCGTGATGAATCCGTCCTCGTCCAGCGTGGCCAGATCGCCCGTGATGTACCAGCCGCCCTGGACGATTTTCTGTTTTGTGAGATCCTCCCGGTTCAAATAGCCCTTCATCACATTGGCGCCATAGACCAGCAGCATGCCCTCTTGACCGAGCGGTACGTCTTCTAAAGTATCCGGTTTAACGACGCGCACCGCGATGCCGGGCAACGGATGGCCGATAGTGCCCGGCTTGTTGCCGATCTGCCGCAAGCTGCCTTGTTGCCAGTCGGGCACATTGGCGCTGACGACCGGCGACAGTTCGGTGCAGCCGTAGCCCTCCAAGGGGGCGACGCCGAAGCGCTCCTCGAACTCCTTGGCCAGGGAGCGCGGCAGTTTTTCCGCCCCGCACATCAGTATGCGCGCCGACTTGAAATCGTCTGGCTCGCAGCGGCGCAGATACGTGCGCAGAAACGTGGGCGTCGATAGAAAAATCGTGCACGCGTATTTCTTGCACAAGTCGCCGATTTCACGCGGCTGCAATGGATTGGGGTAATAGATGCATGAAGTGCCCACCTGCAGCGGCACCCAGAGCGTGACCGTGTAGCCGAAGCTATGGAAGAAGGGCAGGATGCCGAGCAAGCGGTCGCGCGGCGTTGGATCGACGGCCTGGACGACCGATTCCACGTTGGCAGCGATGTTGGCATGGCTCAGCACGATGCCCTTGGGGTCGCCGGTCGAGCCGCTGGAAAATATGATCGTCGCTACATCGGTTGGCTTGTGTTTGCCCAGGCGCAATAGCCAGCGTTCTTGCACGAAGCCGGGCAAGAGGAGCACGCCAAGGAATGTGCGGATGCGCTCCCATTTGGTGATGTCCTTGCGGCAATCTTCCAAGTAAAAGAGCTCGACGCCTGGGCCCGGGTCGAGCGGCATCTTGTGTGTGAACAATCGCGAGGTCAAAACAATTCGGATATTGCATTGGCGGATCGAGGAGCGCACGATTTCTTGCGACGCCGAGTAGTTGAGATTAACCGAGATTTTTCCGAGAAAGGCAAGGCAGATGTTGGCCAGCGCCCCGCCCGCGCTCGGCGGCAGCCAGACGCCGACCATAGCATCATCCCCGAGCACTTTGCGCAGCCTTTTGGTGAGCAGTTTGGCGGCCACCAGCGTTTCGCCGTACTTCAAGATTGGTTTGGCGGCGTTCTCGTCGATAAGGCAGGATCGAAACGGATGCCGGCACGCCATGCGCACGAACTGGCGATG
>JAKEFD010000067.1 GCA_022616245.1 Gemmataceae bacterium | reverse complement strand
GGAATCAGGGTTCAGGAATCAGGGTTCAGGAATCAGGGTTCAGGAATCAGGGGTCAGGAATCAGGGGTCAGGAATCAGGGGTCAGGAATCAGATGGTGGAGGATCCATGATCGGCGTGAACATGAGCCCGCGCGCATTTCTGGATCGAGTCGGCCAGGAGCTAGGCCGCATCGAACCCGGCCAGGTGCAAGCGCTCGCGGATGCTGTATTTCAATGCTACAAGAACAATCGCATTGTTTTCTTGATCGGCAACGGCGGCTCGGGCTCCAACGCCTCGCACTTTTGCGAAGACCTGGGCAAAGGCACGCTGCGCCGCGAGGACTTCGAGAACGACAAGAAAAAGCGCCTGAAGGTGCTCAGTCTGACCGATAACACCCCCTACATTCTTGCTTGGGGCAACGACGAGGGTTTTGACCGTGTCTTCGTCGAGCAGCTCAAAAACCTCGCCGGCCCCGGAGACCTCTTGATTGCCATCTCCGGCTCGGGCAACAGCCCCAACATTCTGCGCGCCGTCGACTGGGCCAATCGCAATGGCCTCGCCACATTCGGCTGCACCGGCTTCGCGGGCGGCAAACTCCAGCAGTTGGCCCAGCACAATTTGCACGTTCCACTGGACGACATGGGCATCGTCGAATCGATCCATTTGACCGCCTTCCACTGGATCGTCGATAATCTCCATGGCCGGATTGGACTGGGACAGTAATACCGTTTACGTTTCGCGCTCGCGCCGCGTTTGAAAGCACAAGATCCATGAAACATTGCAGTTTCGGCATTCTGGGACTTGTACTGCTTGTTTCATTCACCCTTGGCGGCGACAAAGCCAACACCGGCACTATTGCCGGAACCGTCCGCTACCTCGGCGTAGTCCCGCCCGACGTCAAGATTTCGACCACGGACGGCGGCACGATCTATCACAACGATCTTGTCGTCGATCCGAAATCGAAAGGGCTGCGGCATGTCGCCGTGATCCTGGAAAAAGCGCCCAAGGCCGACGCGAAGACCGTCGCAAAGAAACGGGACGCCGTCATAGTCGATCAGCGCGACATGGTGTTTCTGCCGAGGGTGGTGGCACTAGAGGAAGGTCAGAAGATCCGCTTCGAAAACAACGATCTTTCAAACCATGGCGTCAAGGCAGATTCCACGAAGGAAGAAAACAAGTTTGACGTGGTCGTGCAGCCAAATATGCCGTTCGAGTTCCACTTCAAGGCTCAGAAGAACCCCGTCGTCGTCGGCTGTCAGCTGCACGCCTGGATGCGCGCCTGGGTCTATGTTTTCGATCATCCCTATTTCGCGGTGACGGATGCGCAAGGTAGATTCCGCATCGAGCGCGTGCCGCCCGGCAAACACACGCTGATGTTGCACCATGCGGACAGGGGTCATCGAGAAACACTGAACGTGGAGGTTCTGCCGGGAAAGACCGCAGAGATTACTTTGGACTGGAAGAAGATCGGCAAGTGACTTGGCGAGCCGGGAGCGTAAGCGACCGGAGGAGGGTACGCGGTCACTCCTCCGGTCGCTTACGCTCCCGGCTCCCCAAGCATCTATTTCTTTTCTTCCACCTTCTGATTGAGCTTGATGAGTGGCGCGACGCGGCGAACCGGCAACGGCATGACGCCGGCGTCGATGCCGGGTTGTACCGGCAGATACGGATTGAGGCCGCCCGGTCCATACGGATTGCCGACGGCGCTGACACCGGCGCCGGTCATGTTGGGCGGGTCGGCAGGTTTGCGGCCGTCATCGATGTAGTGCTGCAGGGTGCTGCCGAAGCCGATCATGTTGATCGTGCCGTTCCTGGGTTCGAGGTTAAAGGCATAGAACTGGGCGGCGCTGTTGGAAGGCCGCGACCCCGGATCGAAAATGACCTTGCCGGTGCGCTTGTGGATGCTCTGCGTGAGGGACACCCAGCGATTGCCCCCCGCGCCGCCCTTGATCAACTCGTTAAAGCGGCTGGTAAACAACAGCACCGGCAGCTGATCGAATTGTTCGAGTACGATCATCTGGTGGTGCAGCGGCGTGTAGCTGTGCCAGGCAAAATCGCCCGCCTTCCACGCGACGGTCTTGTCGCCGGACTTCTTCTCTCCCGGCAAACGATGCAGGGCGAGCACCCAACCGTTGACCGCAGCGCAGCGCAAGCCGTTGCTGAAGTTATTAGCGAGCACCGCGCCGGCCACCTTGGTCGAATCCACGGCCCGATTGAGGGCTACATAGTAGCGCTCGGCGTCGCGCAAGAGCATCGGGCGCTTCAAATCCTTCAGATCCTCTTGCCCGATGCGGCCGTGTAAAACACTGCCTTTGAGTATTTCCCGGCCGGTCTCGGCTTCGAGCGCGACGATCGTGCCGCTCGGCTCAATGACGCCGGTCAGAGTCGGGTCCTCGGTTTCCAAGACGACGGATTTGGGCGCGAAGTTCTTCGTCCAAATGTCCTTGCCACTCAAGACGTCGTAAAGCCGCAGCGTCGTGCCGTCGGCTTTGGGTGACGCGGAAAGGATGCGGCGGCCGAGGATGCGCACTTTGTTTTGATAGACGCCGCCGAAGTCCGGGGCGTTGATTTCCATGCCGTCCGAGGCGCGCAGGACCCGGCCGGAGCCTGCAGCGCCGTCCGAGCTTTCCACCAAAAACAAATACGCATCGTCGCCGAACACACGCGTGCCGGGACTCACGTCCGTCTTTTTCCAATGCATGCTGCCGCGGATGGGATCGAGCACCAAGAGTCCCTTTTGCGTCACCAGGGCGACGTAGGAGGCTTGCACGGCGCCCACATGTCCGATCGGCGACCGCGTCCTTTGCCCGTTGAACTGGTTCCAGATGATGAGGTCCAGATAGCCGTCCTCATCGGGCACCACTTGCTGCGCGATCATACCGGGCTGCGCGGGCAAGCTTCCTTCTACTAACGGGTGCTGCCAGAGAATCTTGGCGTTGTCGGCGTCGAGGCAGTACGCCATGGACCCGACCTGGAAGACCAGCAGGTGGCCTTGGACCTGATAGAAGCGGAAGCGGGCGTTGGGATGAAACGCGGTGTTGCTGTTTTGTGCTTGCTGATAGAGGTACTTGAAAAATTCGAGGTTGATTTTCTGGGAGCCGAGCGTTTGCTGCCAGCGCACGCTGTTGTCGGACAAGTTGACGAAGCGAAGCTGCGGGTTATTCTGGTTGCTGGGATCGAGAATGAGCCGATGCTGCTTCATGAGCGGCGTCAACTCGCCCTCGGGTTGGAAGATGAACCCTTGCAGCGATGAGTTGATTCCGGAGGCGGGCAATTCGCGGGCGGCGATCTTGGCGCCCGACCAATTCACCGCGGACTCTTCCAGATACGGGCGGAAGCGCGGATCGGTGGCCAGGTCGTTGAACAAATCGGCGCCGGTCCTCTGGCCCGTCTTGTCGGTGCGCACGGCGACGTTGGCAAAATCGCGGTAAAGGTCGCGGTAGTAGGCCGCGGCCAACTTCATCGAATCCACCGAGCCCTTCTTTTCCTCCAAAAGTGCCAGCGACGCCAAGGCCCGGCCGCCGAACTTCGGGTCCTTGCGGTATTCCGGACCGCGCAACTGCTGGAGGTTCAATTCCGCCTCCAGGAACGAAGACCGTTCGTTTCGCTCCATGATGGTATCCGCCAATTGCAGACGCGCTTCTCGGCCGACGACAAACGGCACATCGAACATGCCGACGAAACTGCGAATGGCGTCGAGGTCTTTCTTGGCTTCGACCTGTTTCCATTCTTCTTCAATCTTGCGTTCGAGCGGGGCGCGCTGCTCCGCTGTGGCCTTGGCGATCATGGCGGAGACGCGCCCGCGCAGCCAAACATGAGTCGGCACCTTGTGCGTGGGGTCGTCGAGTGAGGCGACGCCGCCTTCCTGGTTGTGAATGGGCAAAGCGCCAAACTCGCGGTACATCTGGAAGGCATCGACCAGGTTGCCTTGCGCCTCGCGTCCCTGACCGACGATGCGATAGTAACGCGCCAGCCGGGTTTGCTGTACCGTCACATTGTCCGGCACGCTGCAAAGCTGGCGGTATTCGTCGAGGTACTTGGTGCTGGCGTTGTTGAAATCGACTTGCAACAGATCGGTCAAGGCGTCGTACAGCCGGCTCTTGGCCCGGCCGGCGAGCGGATCGGCAGGTTTGCGGGCAAGCGCCAATTGCAGATCGTCCACTGCGCCCTGGACCTGGCCGTCGGCCAGCAGCAGCTCGCCGCGATCGACGAGTTTTTCGGCGTTGTTGGGATCAGCTTGCAAGGCGGCGTGAGCCAGCTGCAACCGAGCGGCGAGCTGCGGATACGCCACGATCTTCGTCGCTGACTGCGACAGGACCGCGCCTTCGTAGAAGACCAGGTTGCCGGGCGCTTCAATGGCGGTCTTGGCGCGGTTGTGCGCCTTGACCAGGCCGCGATTGATGTCCACGGCCATGATCTCGCCCTTTTTCAACGGCAAATAGTAAATGTCCTTGGCCGCGACTCCTTGGCCCGACGGCATATCAGAAGTCGGCAGATACCAAAGCTGGCGGCCGTCTTCCAGACTGAGGGCGCGGATCGCGGACTTGCCCACGATCAGCACCTTGCCGTTGTAGACTCCGGCCAGGTAGAGGTCGTTGTCCGACTGCTTCTTTTTCCACACCGGCGTGCCGTCGCGCAGGTTGATGCAATGCACGGAGCTGGCGTCCGGCGCGGTGAACACCACCCGGCCTTCGGCAAGGACCGGCGGGGTCGAGTGCCAATTGGACGCCGTGGTCGAATAGCCCTTCTGTTGAGGGAACGGCTGGGGCTGGGGATTGGGCATCGCGACCGGCTGGGGCGAATGCTCGCGATACGGATACGACCACACCAGGCTGCGCGTCAACAGGTCCACGCCCAGAACTTCGCCCGCGTTGGTCGGGCAAACCAGGATGCCTTCGCCGTACCCCAAATGGACGGCGTTGACGCGCCGGCTGACATCGTGCGTGATGCGGTGCTGTTGCTGCACGAATCCCAGCGATTGGATCGGCTCGATCACGCTGGGCCTGCTCGGTCCCGCCATCTTGTAGGGATCGATGCACACGAGCCGCAGATCGCTATCGCCTTGAATGCCGTTGTTTTTCTCGTTGAGCACATAGAGCTTGCCGCCGACGGATATGGGCACGCCCAGAAAATGGCTGTCGGCGAAGGGATCGTCCTTGCTGCCGCCGCCCAGCTTCCAAATGCACTTGCCGCTGATAAGGTCAATGGCGAACAAGGAATTCTGCAGCACAAGCGGCTTGACATCGGCGGCGATATTGCCGGAGTTCCAGGTAAACTGCTGAATCTGATCGCCCGGCACGGGCACGGCCAGATCATCGACCGCATACACCAGGCGGTTGTCGGTGGACAGCGTGCCCAAGAGCGAGTTTTCAAAGACGATGTTGCTGAAGCCGGGCATGGCGAAATAGCGGGTGAGCCAATTCTCCAGCGTGGTCTTCATCTTGGTATCCGACAGCACGTTGGCGAGGGCGCCGTCCAGCTCCGTGGTTTTCCAGGCGATGCTGCCGGCTTTCTTGAGTTCGCCGCTGTACGGGTCCTTATCGTCCTTCAGGTAAACCGCGCGCACGTCCAGATGCGTGCGATAGATGAGCCGGTTGTTGGAGGCGATGGGAAAGAATCCGGGCAGGACCGGCATGTTGCCGTAGCCTTGGAGTTGGCTCATGGCGCTATCGACACGCGTTTTGGCTTCGCGGCCTTTGTCTTCGACTTCGCCGTCATCGTTCTTGTCCAGCACCAGCGGGCGATCAAACACGATCACGTCCAGGAGCGGCGGGCTGCCTTGCGCTTGCGCCGAGTGGGTGACGTTGCCGCGGATGTACGGCCAATCGAACGGGCTGGCCATTTCGGGCCGCGGGAATTCGTCGAGGGCCTGTTGCAGCTTGGCAATGGGATAAAGGTCCTCGCCGACAGTCAGTCCGCCCTTGTCGCGCAGCTTGGCTTCGAGTTTCTGCCAGGTGTCGGTGTACTTTTTCATTTCCTCGGCGCGGCGAAAGGCCAGCGCCGCTTTGAACAACGTCAGATCATCGATCTTGACGCGTGCCGGGTTCATCTGCAGTAGCTTCTCATAGCGCAGGGCAGCCATGAAGAACTGGCCGCGGTCGAGGAAATAGGTCGCCAAGAGATCATTGGCATCGATGCCCGCCCTGGTGTGCAGAAAACGCGTGGCGACCTCGGCCAACAGGTCGCGGTTGCCCGTGGATTTCGCCTCGTTGAGCTTGTTTTGCGCCACCGCGCCGAAGCGCTGCTCGTAAACATCCAGACCTTCGTCCGGCAGGGTGCCCAACAGGTTATTGGCTTCGAACTTGACGCTGGTCCAGCGGAGCACTTCGCGGCCCGTGGGATCGATCTCGCGGAGCTGGACGTAAAAATCTTCTTTGTTGTCGAGAATGAGTTGCACGGCGGTGATGGCGTCGCCCCATTCCTTGTCGCGGATGGCCTCGCGCGCGACATTGATGTACTGGCGGTATTCGGACTTTTCGATCAGCTTGATGGCACTGAATTGCGAGGCGCTGCCCGGCTCTTTCTTGGGAGGGGGGGGTGGTTGCGCCATCTTCTTGCCGCCGCCGACAACGAGTTGTCCCTCGGCCGGAGTGGTCAGAAAGATGCCGGTCCACAAGCCGACAAACGCCGCACAGGAAACCGCCGCCGCGAACCGGCTAAGGATCGCCTTCATAAGCCACTCCAATACTCATTGTCCGCCGACGTAGCCGACGCTGCCAGCGTCGGCGCGTGCGCGAGCAATTCCAAATGCGGGTATGACTGCCGACGAAAGCTGCGCCGGCTACGCTCTGGCGCGGTCGCGCCCCAACCGCTATTGTCCCAAACACCCACGGCACGGGCAAGGAGAAACGACGCGCGCACACCGGGGGCGAAAACCTGAAAACGCGTGCATCTATGGTAGAACGATGCTAGGCTATCCCCCTAACACGCGCAAGTGGAGCCCGACGCGCGAGCAATGGCCCTAACACCAACCCGACGCGCGAGCGAGGGCCACAGTTAAGACGAGCGAGACCGCCCCATGGAAGTCGTGCTCTGTCCAAACTGTCATGAACGCGTGCAAGTGCCGGAGGAGTATTTCGGCAAAAACGAGGTGTGTCCCAAGTGTCAGAACGCGTTCACGGCGCAGGCAGTGGAGCTACCCGTCTATTCGACAGATGAGATTGGCGCTGGGCTGCCGCCGCCGGGACCTGTTGGCAAACATTCCAAAAAGGGATTGCTGCAAAAGCACCGCTTGACCGATGACGAGTACGGTGACGTGGATATCTCACTTCCCGCAAGGCAACCACCGGCGCCCATCCTTGAAGGTCGAATGGTCAATGCCGGGGTCATGGGCGGACTGGCGCTCATTATCGTGGCGGTTGCGTGGTTCGTAATCGGCCTGGCGGCGGGCGTGATCTTCTACTATCCACCCATCATGTTTGTCATCGGCTTGATGGCGATGCTCAAAGGCGCTGTATCGCGCAACT
>JAKEFD010000428.1 GCA_022616245.1 Gemmataceae bacterium | reverse complement strand
TGGAAGATCCGGCACGTAGGCGCCGTAACTCTTGCCTTCTTTCTCGAACACAACCGCATAACGCATTATGATTCCTCTATCTGGGCTTGACGCCAAATGCTTTTGAGAGTGCCGGTGGGGACATCGCTGCTTGGCTTACCCGCCACTGTCACTATACCTTTTTTGGTTGGATGCTTGAACTGACGATGATCACCTTTGGTCCGAATGTGAACCCAGCCCTCAGCGTTCAATCGCTTGATGACGTCGCGAACTTTCATGAAGCTTCTATGGCTGATCGACGAAGATAGTGTAGTTTACGAATAACTGGGCACAGACTGCAACGAACAATTAGGCACACAATGAATCGCGCCTTTGTCTTCGCCATTTGTGCGACAAGTATTTGTTGGACCAATTTGCACGCCCGCCCCGCGCACAAGCAAGCTCTCGGCCAGTACTTTGGCCAATTCCTCGCCAAGAAGCTCAACGATTGCCGCATGTGCCATCTGTCCGATGCGCCCAACGCAAAGGAAGAAGAGAACGTCGAAAAGCCGCACAACGTCTTCGGCGCTCGTCTCGTGGCTGTTCGCAACGAGCTGCGCAAAGCCGGCAAGCCGACAACTATCGACGCCCGGCTCGACGCGGTCTTGAACGAGGATGCCGACGGCGACGGCGTTAGCAATCTCTTGGAAATACTCAGCGGCCATTTTCCAGGCGACAAAGACGATCGGGCCAGCGCCGACGAATTAGCGAAAAGCAAATCGGCGCTCGCCGCATTCACGAAGTTTCGCACTGGTTATCCTTGGCGGCCGTTTGAACCCGTGGCGCGGCCTACCGTTCCAAAAGTGCAAAAAGAACGCTGGCTGCGCAATCCCATCGACGCCTTCATCGCCGCCGAGCACGAGTCGCTGGGCCTGAAACCCCGGCCCGAAGCGCCGAAAGCAGTGCTCCTAAGGCGAATCTACGTCGACCTCATCGGCTTGCCGCCGACGCCGGCGGAATTGCACGACTTTCTGAATGACGCCTCGCAAAACGCCTACGAGAAGGTGGTCGATCGCCTGTTGGCCGACGCGCGCTACGGCGAGCGCTGGGGGCGGCACTGGATGGACGTGTGGCGGTACAGCGACTGGGCCGGCTATGGTCCGCAGGTGCGCGACAGCCAGCCGCACATCTGGCGCTGGCGCGACTGGATCATCGACTCGCTGAACGCCGACGCCGGCTATGACAGCATGATCCTCGACATGCTCGCGGGCGACGAAATCGCGCCGGAAGATCCGAAAAAACTGACCGCGACCGGCTACCTGGTCCGCAACTACAAGCTGCTCAGCCGCGAAAAGTGGATGCAGGATGTGGTTGAGCACACCTTCATGGCGTTTCAGGGCGTGACCATCGGCTGCGCCAAATGCCACGACCACATGTACGACCCAATCCTGCAAACCGACTACTATCAAGCGCGAGCCATTTTCGAGCCTCACGACGTCCGCACCGACCGGCTGCCCGGCAAGCCTGACACCAAGATCGACGGTCTGCCGCGCGCTTTTGATAAGGACCTGGCCGCGCCCACAATGTTCTTCATTCGCGGCGACGATCGCACGCCGGATAAGACGAAGAAGATCGTGGCCGGTGTGCCGGACGCCCTGGGCGGAGATTTTCCCAAGATCGATGCGGTGAGCCTGCCCAAATCCGCCGTCGCGCCGGACTTACGGCCATTCGTAATTGAAGAGACGATTCAAGCGAGCGTTGCCGAGGTCGCCAAGACGCAGGCGGGGTTGCAGAAGCTCTTACGCACTACGCAACTGGCGCGACTGATGCCAGATCGATTTGGGTTGTCAGCCGTCACACTGCATGTGAAGTATCACGATTCAATCAATGTGCTGCACGCTGATCATGAGTTGGCTAAGGCGAAGCACGAAGCACTAATGAACATACTCGCCGTCGAGAGACTGGAAGATCAGGGTGTGAAGCAAGGGCCCAAATGGGAAGAAGCGGCGACGGCAGCAACGCGAGCCCAGCGCGCTGCGGCTCTTTTGGAAGCGCAAAAGAATTTGCGGCTCGCCAAGGATGGGACCGCGAAGAAAAAAGGGCCGTCCCTCGCCGACGCCGAAAAGGCCTTGGCAAAGGCCGAGATCAATTCAAAACTTCCGGTGAGCACGAACTTCACGCGCCGTAACCTGCCGACGTATCCCGCCCAAAGCACGGGCCGCCGGCTCGCGTTGGCGAAATGGCTCGCCGACAAAGAAAATCCGCTCACCGCCCGCGTCGCCGTCAACCACATTTGGCTGCGGCACTTCGGCCAAGCGCTCGTGCCCACGGTGTTTGACTTTGGCCGCAACGGCCGGCCGCCATCGCATCCGGCGCTCGTGGACTGGCTCGCATCGGAGTTAATGGACAAAGATTGGAGAATGAAGCACTTGCATCGGCTCATCGTAACTTCGAGCGCTTATCGGCAGGCGTCAACTCCCGATGAGGCCAACGTCAAACTCGACCGCGACAACAAATACCTGTGGCGTTACCTGCCCCATCGGGTGGAAGCCGAGGTCGTGCGCGACAGCGTGCTTTACGTCGCGGGCAGACTGGATTTGAAATTGGGCGGACCTGACATCGATTACCCTTTGGGGCTGACGGTGCCGCGCCGCAGTTTGTATTTCCGCCATGCCGCCGAAAAGCAGATGGAATTCCTCGTGCTGTTCGACGCCGCCTCGGACAGCGAGTGCTATGAGCGCCAGCACAGCATCGTGCCGCAGCAAGCGCTGGCGTTATTCAACAGCGACATCAGCCTGAAAAGCGCCCGCCTACTCGCGCGCAAGCTGCACGCGCAGGCCAAAGAAGACCGCCCATTCCTCGTCGCCGCGTTCGAGCATGCCCTGTCGCGCCCGCCGACGGAGGATGAGCTAGCCGAGTGCACTACGTTTCTGCGCGAGCAGGCCGAGCGTCTCGCCCAAACCAAGAACGGGGCGACCGGCCTTAGTCCAGACGGCAACCTCCCCGCCCCAGACCCCGATTTGCGCGCCCGCGAAAACCTGGTCCACGTGCTCCTCAATCATCATGATTTTGTGACGTTGCGATGATAAGATGTAGGACGGGTATTCAAGCTATCGCCGGAGATGGGCGTGTTCACCGCAACGAAATACCGTCTGTATTCGTTTGACGACTTTTGTCGAATAATCCCCGAGGGGCAAAAAGCCGACCTCATCGACGGAGTCATCTACATGGCGTCGCCGGACAACATCGATCACTATCGGCTCAACAAATGGCTTTTTTGGCTGGCTGATTCCTATTTGGACGCGGTGAACCTCGGCGGGGAGCTGTTCGGCTACCGTATCGCATTTCGATTGGATGATGGCAGCGGACCGGAGCCGGACCTCGCCTACGTTTCCAAGCGGCGTCTGCAACTGGTGCGGCGTGGTTTTATCGACGGCGCTCCCGACTGGGCCTTGGAGATCATCTCCCCGGATAGCGTGGACAGGGACTATTACAAGAAACTGAAGCAGTTTGAGGAGGCGCGCGTTCGCGAGTATTGGATCGTTGACCCCTTGGAAGAAAAAATGACCTGCTTCGTCCTGACCAGTAAGGGAAAGCTCAAGAAAGTGCCGATCAAACAAGATCGTATTGAATCCAAGGTCATAGCTGGTTTTTGGGTTCGGCCTTCTTGGTTGTGGCAATCGCCGCTGCCGAACAAGCAAAAGACTTTGGTGGAAATACTTGGAGCGAAGCAATAAGGTCGAACCGTATCCGAGGCACGCTGAGAGTGACTCATGCCAACCGCTACGAAGTACAAACAGTATACATTTCAAGATTTCGTCGATCTGATCAAAGAGCCGCAAAAGGCAGACCTCATTGACGGCGTGATTTACATGTCTTCCCCAGAGAGCATTCCGCACTATGACCTTTTCGTTTTTCTGTTGTTTGTACTTCGCAAGTTTCTCAAAAAGCGCAAGATTGGCGGCAAAGTGTTCGGTTCGCGTGTTGCCTTTCGCATTGACAATGGCAATGGGCCGGAACCCGATGTCGCCTTCGTGTGCCAAGCCCGGCTGCATCTTGTCCGCAGAGGGCATGTGGCCGGCCGCCCCGATGTGTCTTTCGAGATCGTTTCGCCAAGCAGCAATGAACGGGACTACTTGAAAAAGCGGAAACAGAACGAAGAAGCAGGCGTCTTGGAGTATTGGATCATCGATCCTTTGGAAGGCAGAGTCACTTGCTTTCGGCTGACGAAAGAGGGAAAGTACAAAAGCAAGCGCCAGAAGAAAGGGCGCATTCATTCGCATGTGATTCCAGGATTCTGGGTGAAGGCGGAGTGGTTTTGGCAGGATCCGCTGCCCGATGAAGACGAGGCGCTTGAGGAGATCCTCGCCGAGGAATAAGGAAGGGACGAAGAATGGCTCCATTCCAAGAGAAGCACCCCAACTGCACCGGCGTCAGCCGCCGCAATTTCCTCGCCGACACCGGCATGGGCTTTACCGGCCTGGCCCTGTCCGCGCTCCTCTGGCAAGACGGCGTGGCCCGCGGGCAGCTTCTCCCCTCGCCCCAGGAGGGGAGAGGGGGCGGGGGTGAGGGGCCGGATGGCCGGCCGCATTTCACGCCGCGCGCCCGATCCGTCATCTGGATCTTCCTGTGCGGCGGCGTCAGCCATGTCGAAAGCTTCGACGTGAAACCGGAGCTCAATCGCTTTGCCGGCAGGTCCATCGCCGACACGCCATATCGCAGGGTCATCGACACGGAGGGCCGCGACGTCATCGCCGGCAATCCTTCGCACGGCAATCGCCATGTGCTCATGGCCCTCAACACCGGCTATCGCCGTTATGGGCAAAGCGGCCTCATGGTCGGCGACTGGTGGCGCAACATCGGAACCTGCGCCGACGACATCGCCGTCGTGCGTTCGCTCTGGACCAATCACAACGACCACGGCGCCCAGCTCACTTGGCACACCGGCCGCCATCCGCGCGAAGGCGCCTTTCCCACCATCGGCTCGTGGATCACGTATGGCCTGGGCGCGTTGAATCAAAACCTGCCGCAATACGTCGTCCTTGGGACGCCGACCGGCGACTGCTGCGGCGGCTCCTGGACCCACGGCGCCAGTTACCTCGGACCGGAATTCGCCGGCGTACGTCTCAATGTCGGCTCTGCCAATCCCTTGCCCTTTGTGCGGCCGGAAGCGGGATTTCAGCCCGAAGAGCAAAAGGGCGAGCTTGGCCTATTGGGTCGGTTGCACCGGATTGCAGGCATCGAGTATCCGGATGATCCGGGTTTGCGGGCGCGGATTCGCGCCTATGAACTCGCGGCAGGCATGCAGGTCGCCGTGCCGGAAACACTTCAACTGGACCGCGAAACGCAAGCGATACAGCGCCTCTACGGCTTGGACAATAACGTCACCCGGCCGTTCGGCCAGCTCTGTCTATCGGCGCGGCGGCTAGTCGAGCGCGGCGTGCGCTATGTCCAGGTTTTCCACGGCGGCGGCGGCGGCGGTGCCTGGGACGCGCATGCCGGCATTCGCGCTAACCACGGCAGCCTGTCCGCTCAGGTCGATCTACCCATCGCAGGCCTCGTGAAAGACCTCAAGCAGCGCGGGCTGTTGGAAGACACCATCGTCGTCTGGGGGACGGAGTTTGGCCGCTCGCCGGGCGCGCAGGGCGACGGCCGCGACCACCATCCGCAAGGCTTCTGCGCCTGGCTCGCGGGCGGCGGCATCAAGGGAGGCGTGGCCCACGGCGCTACGGACGAAATCGGCTTTCACGCAGTCGAGCACCGCCATTACATCACCGACATCCACGCTACTGTCCTACATCAGTTGGGCCTCGACGCACGCCGGCTCGAAGTGCCTGGCCGGCGACGACTCGACATCGACTACGGGCAGCCGATCCGCGAGATTCTGGCTTAGCGCGCTTCTGCGTCGTAGGACGGGTCTCCAGGCCCGTCCGGACTGCCCCAGCGAGCCGTCCGGGTCGGGCCAAAAGACCCGTCCTACCGTAAAGCACAGGAAGGCGCCAATGTCTTCGACGGAGCGGACATTCACGGTGCAGCTTCATCTTTGGGATTATTTTCGCGCCCATTGCTCCATCCAATTGCGCTCTTCGCGGTTGAAAGCGGCTTTTGTATTCCTTTTGGCGCTAATCCTCCTGGGCCTGGGACTGGGCCTGTACGCCGGTGAGGACGCGTCGCCGCTGTTCCACCCTTGGCTCTGGCTGGGTTTGCTGGGTTTCTTAGTCATCGTTATTCCGCTCATCTGGATGGTTGTCGTCCATACGATGCTGAAGGCAAATCCATCGGCCCAAACGCCGCAAACGTACACGTTTGGAATGGAAGGGATCGGCGTCGCGGCGGACGAGCATCAAGTCGAGCTGCCCTGGTCGCGCGTGCTTCGGATCGTGGAAACGCGCAAGGACTTCTTGTTTTTTGTAAGCAAGAACGCGGCGCTGTTCCTGCCCAAGCGCGTCCTGTCCCGTGCGAACGAATTGGATGAGTTGCGGCAAATCCTCCACAAGGGATTTGCAAAGTGCGGTCCGGCTTCACTTGCGCGCGAGGAAGCCGACATACCCGGGCGGAAAACGTAGTTTGCCGTAGCGATCGAGCGGGCGCACTTGAAATCCGATACTTCGCAGCTCCTTATGGAGTGTCGCCGGCGACAGGAGCCGCAGCCGGTGCTCCTCGAAATCGCGGCGATACACATCTCCCCTCTTGCGAAAGCTGGTGATCTTGCGCGTCAAGAGGCGCCGGCGACGGTCTTCCGTCGCAGTCACGAGGACAGCCCAATCGTCGCCTTCCACGTGCAATCGGCGCACACCTTCGGGGACACGGCCCGGAGTGGCGACGTCGAAAAGAACTATCCCGCCCGGCACTAAAGCTTGGTAAATTCGACGCAGCACCTGGGCGAGCGCCGTCTTGGAATTGGTCTTATCGAACAAGAAATTGAAGCATTCGCCGATTGCGGTGACCGCCAAGCATTGCGGCAAGTCGGCATGAAAAAGGGACTCGCTCCGAAAGGTCGCGCGTGGCGCATGCTTCTTGGCCAACGCGATCATGGCGGGCGAAATGTCAATGCCCAACACGTCGAAGCCCGCTTCGCTGACTTGCTTCGCCAGGATGCCGCTGCCGCACGCCAAATCGACAACAAGCCCGCATGAAACGCGAATGCGGCGCAGTTCTCGAAGCAACTTTGAGGCCGCGGCGCGTGCAAAATGACCGAAGCCGGCATTGTGGATATAGGCCAAGTCCGCGCGGTAGGCGTCGCTCATTCGCGCTGCCAGTCCACGCGTGGCGCGTCCGCCCACAACTCCTCCAGACCGTAATACTCGCGCGCGTCCTTATCGAACACGTGCGTCACGATGTCGCCGTAATCCTGCACGATCCAGCGGCTGGCCTGGTAGCCGGCAATGGACATGCGCTTCTCGCCCACGGCGGCCATGGCGGCGTCGGTTTCCTCGGCGATGGTATGGATTTGCCGGCGGCTGCTGCCGGTGGCGATGACGAAGAAATCGTATAGCGGTGTGATGCCGCGCATGTCGAGGACGAGGATGTCTTTGCCTTTATGGTCCTCGGCGGTGCGGGCGCACAAAACGGCGTGCTCCAATGCGGTTTGCACGCGGCTAAGAGGGGTTTCCAAGGCAATGGCGCTCAAAGGACCTCCTTTACATGAAGAGTTTCAAGGGAGGCCCTGCCCAGAGCCAAGTTGTGCCAACGGGTGGTCGTGGTTCGCCTCCCTACTGAAACAGATTCCGAACGTTGGGGCTTGCGCCCCGCCCAAGCTTCTTTATCTTCTTCAGTCTCCCAGTCGGCGTCAAGTAAATCCTTTGACACCGCCGGCTATTTCTATGTTCGCCTTTTTTGCTTTCCTCCTCAATCAATTCTACGCAACTTTTTCAGGTTGCGCCGTCTTTTTCGAGCGGTTTTTTGCTCTAGCACGCCGTCCTTCGCTCTGGTAAACCCTTCCGGGGTTCTGTGTTCCTCGATGTAGATAGAGGACAGGTATGCGCAACAATCTCGCACTTGCGGCAGCAGTGACACTGGTCGCCGCGCTCGGCATCCTTTGGGTCACACGAGGTCACCGAGGCGCCGCCCAGAAACACGCGCCAGCTGTGTCGCAAGCCGCCTCCGCGCATTCCGCGCCGGCCCAGCCCGCTCCGCTGCCGCCGCTTCCGGAGGACGTCGAACCTGTAGTGGTCGCGAACTTCGAATCGCTGCCGCCGCCCGCCCCGGTTGCCGTCGAGCTGCCCGAGGACCTGGTGCAAGCGCTCGAGCATATTCGTCTGGAGGCGGAATTGAGGCGCGATGTACCCGTTATGCCGTACGCGGATGATTTCGAGGCGCCGCGTATGCGCATGCCCTATGCCGACGAGGAAGAGACGCTGCCCATGCCGCGCGTGCTGAATTCACTGGAAATCGACATCGATGTTTCCTCGATGGTTGAATGGTCTGCAGTGCTGTTGCCCGCGATCTGCTGGAAGGAAGCCGGCGAAACGCTCGCGCGGACGATTGCGGCATGGCTTGACGCTGAGCCATTGACCGAAAGCACTGAAACGTCCTCAATACCGCCCAAAGCGCTTCCTTGACTTGGAAACTTAGTCCAGCGACCAGATTGGTGCCAGACCCGCGCGACCTTTCCGTTGCCGTAACTTATTTCAGCACAAGGAGGTTGTGGGATTGGTCGCGCGACACACCCACACCCCCCCCCCTTCCAGTCAGCAATCGCAAACCGGTTTCAATTGCAGAACACCACAATTGAGATAGTGCCCGGAGCGACTAATCTCTTCGAATCAGCGGACGGATCGGTACCCCCCTCCCGCGTCGAGTTGGCCAAATCGTGCGCGTACTTGTCTCAAGACTATTGTGACTAATGACTTGTGTTGCGCACACGATTTGGCCAACTCGTTTCCCGAGTTGGCCAAATCGTCGACCGATGAATTGTTCATCCAGGCGAAATCGGCAAGGCTTGCTGATTCTTCCTTGTGTGCCGGTCGCGCAGGTTAACCGGACACACAAGGATTGATTTTTTTTAGGGATGTAGCGGTCGTTTGGCCGATGCCAAGAGTGCCGGATGCGGCGGTCCTGCGGGGATTGAGGCCGCATCGCGATTCACACAATACAGGCGACGGCAAGAAGGCTCAAGCGGCGCCGGCGAGGGAATGCCGGGCCGGAGTCTGGGAGGAGAGCCGACGCCTTTTTGGGACCACCTGTCAAAGGAGACGCGATGAAACGGTTAGCCACTCTGTTGTGCGCCGCGCTGGCCTTGTTCGTCATTGCCGAAGGCGTGCAAGCTGGTTGGGGCACCTGGCACTACGGCGGCTATCAACCGTGGTGGAACATCTTCGCCAAGCGGAGTCGCTGCTGCAACCCGGAAGAAGCCCGCTTGCAGAAATTCTGGCACGACTACTACCACGCGCTGCGCTGCTACTACGGCATGCTCGACAATATCGACTGGGTAGCTTATTACAAGAACCACGGCCACCAGATCGGCGGCGGCGTTGGCTGCGAACACGGCTGCTGCGGCACGCAGCGCGTTCAGTTCGCTCCGGTGTTTGTCAGCCCGACTATGCAATGGTGCCTTCCGGGCAGCTGCCCGCCGCCCGCGAGCGGCCCGTCCGGCGCCGGTCCCGCCTCCGGCGCGGTCTTCGCTCCCATCGGCAGCCCCGGATACTAAGCGTCAGGCTTTAATCGTTTGTCCATTTCAAGCTCCTTGTCTTTGCGGCAAGGAGCTTTTTTCGTTTCAGGATCAACAATTCTCCGTTCGCTCGCATTCCGTTCTATTTGCATAGCCGGCACATTGTTCGTTGAATAATCGCTCATTCTCGTCCGTTCCGCATCGCCGGCGCGCGCCCATGCGTTAGACTTGCGTCAAAGTCTTTCGTTTTTCCCCCTGAGGATTTTTTCACGAGGAAGGAGTCGCCATGAAAGCGACATTGCTTTACGCGGGAACGGCCTTGGCATGCATGCTGGCGCCCGCAGGCGCATCGGCCAACGACTACTATTACTATCCCAACGGCGCGCCTGTGTATCCGGTTTCCTGGCCGGCCGCTGTCTATGCCGCTCCGACGTACGCCGCGCAGGGCCACATCGAACAGGTGGGGTTGCACCATCACCACCACCACTGCAATAACGAGCGCTTGGCCGCACACCCATGGCGTCATGGGTCTGGCGGGCATTTTGGCGGCCATTACGGCGGGCATTTCGGCGGCCATTACAGCGGGCATTTCGGCGGCCGTTTCCGTGGCGGCATGAACACAGCTGGGCAGGAGTGGTACCAAGCCGCGCCCGCAGCGTTTCCAACTCACCCCTATGCCCGCGGCCCGCGCGATTTCTTCATGTGGCGTGAAAACATGGAAGAGCAAACGCGCCGCGACATGAGACCATCCTTCGTGCCGTAGTTCTGCGTGGAGCGTGGAGCGCGAAGAGTGGAGAGTGGAGCGCGTAGAGTGAAGCGATTCGCGCTCCACTCCCCGCGCTCCACGCTCCACTCTCTACACTCCGCTCTCTACTCTCCACTCCCCGCGCTCAACTTTCCGCCCGCGCTTCGCGCAGAAAATCCGGCAAAGCTTGCACTTTGCCGTTCTTGTCAATGCAGGCGAGCGTGCTTTCACCCTCGGCGAGCAAGACGCCGTCGCGGAGCAATTCGTAGGTGTGTTCGACCTTCACAAAAGTGGTGCGCGCCAGGGTGGTGCGCAGGGTGAGCACGTCGTCGTAACGCGCCGGGCTGCGATAGCGCACTTGCAAACGCGTCAGCACCAGCAAGAAGCCCTGATCTTCCAGATCGCGATACGACAACCCCTGCGCGCGCAACAGCTCCGTCCGCCCTTGCTCGAAATAAACAAGGTAGTTCGCATGATGCAAAAAGCCCATGCGATCGGTTTCGGCATAGCGAACGCGGATGGTGATGTCGCCCGACTGCATACAAGTGCCGCGTATGTTGCTGTAGCGGAACGCGCAAAAGTTCCGACCAATCGCCCGGGATTCTCGCGACTTCCGCTACAGTGGTCTCGGCGTGCTCTAGCGCGTCGGACTGGTATCGATCAATACTGGGCCCGCAACGTCTGGCACAGCGTGCCAATTCGGAACAGCAAGATCGCGAGCACGACCTGCCAGCCGATTTGAATCAACTGGAGAATAATGACAAACGCCAATCCGCCGCCGGCGCCGGGCCTGCCCATTCCTCCGGCGCTGCGCATGAAGATGAACGTCAACAAAAGGAAAAGCAGAAAGCCGCCGATGCTCACGGCCAGATACACGATCATCAAGCTGAGCGCGTCGGCAGTGGATCCGCGATCCTTCACGTACATCGCAAAGAAACGCAGCATCAGCATGATGAGTACAAAGCCGGCAATCCAGGTCGCCACTAACAGGAGCATCATGATGAGAACCGTGCCGCCCGCAATGCGCGACAAGCCCATCAGCGGATTGGCAGTGGCCATGCCGCCGGTCATGATGATAAAGATGACGTAGAAAATCAAAAGTGCGTCGGTGATGAGAGCGCCGATCGCCAATCCGCGCGCTCCGGTCTTCTCAGGACAGCGGATGGCAAAGGCGCCGCCGATAATGCCAAGAATCGGCGCGACAATGGCAATGCAGAGCATGCCGAATATCGCAACGAAGCCAACGCCTTGCAGCATTTCCAGCGATTGCGCCAGGATGGCGATCAAGCTGACGCCGCCCGCAAAGGCCACGACGGAGATGCCGACGCCTAATGTCAGAAAGCGCGCGTAGTAGAGCGTGCAGGCGATCCCGGTCGCTTTCAGCTGCGCCCGCAGATTGCCTTTCTTCTTCGGGCGATCCTCATCCCAATCGTCCTCCTCGTCACGGTCTCTGTCACGCTTGCGCGGGCGGTCGTCGTCGTCGTCGTTCTCATCGCGATCGCGCCGGCGCTTCGGCCGATCCTCGTCGTCCTCGTCGCGACGTCTTTTGGGCCGGTCGTCCTCGTCGTCGTCGCGCCTTTTGGGCCGCGGCCGGTCGTCGTCGTCCTCATCGATCAGGCGCTCGCGCCTGGCGGCGGGCCGCTCCTGGATGGCTTCGGCCTTTGGCACCGCCGGCGGGACGGGGGGCGGCTTGGGCGCCGGCGTCGCTTCCACTGCCGACATTATCGGCACCTGCATGACCGTCTGGCACTTCGGGCACTTGATCTTCTTGCCTTCATATTCGGGCTTGATGCCGAGCACCGAGCTGCATTTTGGGCAATTCATTCGATTCATGGCAGCATCTCTTTGGTCTGATTCATCGTTTTGCGCAGGAGCGAGCGCGAAGCGATGAATCAGATCATCCTATTTGCGCGAGGGCCTGATCTGCTTCTTCCTTGGTCAGGGGCTTGCCGTGGTGATTCGGATCGCTTGTCAGTAGGTTCTGAATCGGATACCCCTTGATAGTCCGGGCAATGAGGGCGCTGGGTCGGCCCTTCGTCTGTTGCGCTTTCTTCAACGCGGCCAGCACTTCTCCAAGATCGTGGCCGTTGATTTCCTGGGCCGACCAGCCGAATGCCTCGAAACGCGGAACCAGCGGCCTTAAGTCAAGCACCTCGGCAGTCGGGCCGGTCTGCTGATATCCGTTCTGGTCGACGATGGCCACAAGGTTGTCCAGCTTGTATTTGGAGGCGGACATCGCTGCTTCCCAGACCTGGCCTTCACCGATCTCGCCGTCGCCCGTGACCACGTAAACGCGTGCCGGCGATTTGTCCAATTTCGCGGCCAGAGCCATGCCGACGCCGATCGACAAGCCTTGGCCGAGCGAGCCGGTCGAAGCCTCCACACCCGGTAATCGGCGCATGTTGGGGTGCCCTTCCAGGGGGCTGCCGATCTGCCGGAGCGTCGGGACGAGGTCCGGCGAAAAGTAGCCGGCCTCCGCGAGGACGGCATACAGGAGGGGAGCGGCGTGGCCTTTGCTGAGCAAGAATCGGTCGCGCTGGGGCCAGGCGGGGTTGATTGGATCGTAGCGGAGTACGCCGCCGAAGTAAAGCGCGACGGCAATTTCGACCGCCGACATCGAACTGGTTGGGTGCCCGGAGCCGGCCGCGGTCGTGCTGGTGATGATATGACGGCGAATTCGTTTTGCTTTGGCTTCCAAGTCGGCCCGATGCGCGCTCGTCACGGAACTCTCCCAATAGCGGCAAACAGGAATGCTTGCCCCACTAGCGGCGGCTGGCAATCGTAAGTGAGGATATGGAAGTGCGACTCCTAGAGCAAGCAGCCTTGCATGCTCTAGGCGGGGGTCATTTCGGGGCAATGATCGGCGACGCGCGCGTGGCCCGAACTTTGAGGATGCGCCATTCTTTGCGCTCCGGTTGTTGAACTAGTTGAGCTGGATCGCATGGCTTTACAGTTTCGAGTAAGACGTCGAAGTCGATGCCATAGGGTGGGAAACCCGGCGCGGACGTCGGTGGGAGATTGATGCGCATGGATTGCGTGAGTTGCACTTTACCGTCTACTTGCTTCCAAGGTCCGTATTCCTGTTTCTGCGAAGGCTGCAAGCCCACCAATCGGCCTTTCTCCTGGGACGCAAAAAGCTTCGCCAACGACTGCTTGACGTGTTGGCGGACGTCTTCCTTCGGCAAGATCGCTTCCCAGTCGGGGGTGTCTTTTTCGGAGTAGCCCTCGAAAGAACTGCCCATGTTCAGTTTTATGAGCCACTGGTCGACGTGCTCGCGTGCTTGAAAACGAAGGTACTGCAAGCCTTTGCCCAAGTCGGTCGGCACCTCCTTGAGTATCTGACCCTTGGGCATGGCTGCAAACCAGCGCCGGGCGTCTCCTTCCTCTGCCCCCTCGGTGCTCTGAACGGGCACGAGAATCTCCACGGTGACTTCCGGCGTCGAGATGCGATAACTGCGCGTGACCACATAGCTGCGCCCCTCATAATGCCACTCCTTAACCCCCAACGGCTCGACGGGGGAGTCCTTCGGATTCGGATAGCTCATCATCAGGCCGGCGAGCGGCATGCGGCGAAAAGCCGAAAGCTGCCCTGGTTGCCCCTCCGTCGTGGACTGATCAAACTGGCTGCGCATGCGTTTGCCGTCCTCGGGGCGGGCGCCGATGCGGCTGGTCATCGGGAGGGTTAACAGGAAAGCTTGATGGAAATCGCGCTCGTTCTCTCCACCTTTGCGCAGCGTGGGGAAAAAGCCGGAGTGTTCGTCGAGCGCCTCCATCATGAAGTCGTTGGCTTGTTTCGTAAGAGCCAACCCGGTGACAAAGTTGTAGGCGAAATAACCCAGTCCGAGGAACACGCACAAACCCAGCCCCCAACGGGCCAGCTTCATGCCGGCGCGGGTCCCCTCCGAGTTGCGAATGTGAATCTGGCCGACAAAGGACAGGACGCCGCCCGCCACCGCCAACGCTAACGCCCAGGTCGGCAGAAAGAGGGGCTGCCCCTGAATCAACGCGATAAGCGTGGCGAGCACCAGGATACCTGCGAAGACCGAGCCCAGAATGAAGCCGCCCACGGCAGCGCCGGAAAGGGGACGATACTCGGCCGCAGCCGGAGCAGAAGAAAGGTCGGCCATAGAAAATAACCCAATGAAGACGTCAGCGCGCACTCATGGACGGAAGCGTGAAACTGTATCGGTTACGGCTAAAATAGCGGATTGGTTCGCCGACGGAAACGGGGAAAAGAACGACCGCCAACTCCCGAATGCATGAAACCAAACAGACAAAGATTAAGAGCAAGATTAGGATTAAGACACTCGGGTGATCCTAATCTTGATCTGGCTCCTAATCCAATTCCTAATCGTAATCTGAATCCTAATCTTTGTCTGTTTCAGGACGTATCGTCGCTCGTAGCCTAGTCGTCGCCGCCGCCGACGTCGGATATATCCGTCAGCATGGCACGGCGGGCAGCATCGCTGGGGCCGGCGCCCCGGGCGCGGACCTCGCCGGAGTTATCGAGATAGATCTTATCCTGCAGTATCTCCTCGAGCACGATCGCCATCTTGTCCGTGGTGCGCATCTCGACCAGGGGCCGGGCCCCGGTATTGAGCGCGACCATGCGTTTCTGGATCAAGGTCGACAGCTTGAAGCGTCCGCCGACCTTGTTGACAATGCCTTCTTCCTTCAATTCATCGAGCATGAGTTTACCTTTCGAACAAGGGAATCACCATGGCGCGCATATGTTCCAGCGCCTGGTCCAAATCGTCGTTGATCACTTGAAAGTCATATTCCGCCGCCCGCGCCAACTCGCGCTGGGCGCCTGCCAAGCGCCGCTGCAGCGAATCCTCCGTCTCCGTGCCTCGATCGCGCAGGCGCTTGGCATACGCTTCGATCGATGAGGCCCGCACGAAGATCGACACCAGGTCCGGGCACTCCTGGCGCACCTGGGCCCAGCCCTGGACATCGACTTCCAGCACGACGCCGGTGCCGCGCTCGCGATGCGGCATCACCTCGCGCCGCAAGGTGCCGTAGTAGTTGCCGAAGACATCGGCCCATTCCAGAAAGCCGCCGGCCTGTATTTCTTTCTCAAACGCCTCCTTCGTCCAGAAGTGATAGTGCTTGCCGTCCTTTTCGCCTGGGCGAATGGGTCGGGTCGTGGCCGACACTGCCAGGTGCACAGGCTTCCGCAGTCCGACCAGCAGGCGGTCGATGAGCGTCGACTTGCCGCTGCCGCTCGGACCCGAAACCACAATCAATGGACCCATGACTACTCGACGTTTTGCACCAGTTCGCGAATCTTTTCGAGCGTTCCCTTTATTTCCACCACCTGTTTCGAGATTTCGACGTCGCCGGCCTTGGAGCCGATCGTGTTGGCTTCGCGAAACATTTCCTGGGTCAAGAAGTCCAGCTTGCGGCCGGGACTTTCCGGTTCCTTCATGATTTCCGTGAAGTGATCCAGGTGCGTGTCCAGGCGGATTACCTCCTCGGCAATGTCGCTGCGCTCGGCGAAGATGGACACCTCGCGGATCAAATCATTCTTGTCGATTTGCACGTCGAGGTCCTGCAGGAGGGACTTGACGCGCTCGAACAGCCGATCGCGAAACGCAGCCGCCACGCCGCCGGCGCGCTCACGAATCGTGTCCAAGTGCCGGCCAATCACGTCGCGCATGGCCGACAGTTCCTGGGCCATGGCCTTGCCTTCCTCCTGGCGCATGCCGTGCAATTGGGACAGGGCGTCGAGCAGGACTTTTTCCAGGATCGGCCAATCGTCGTGCAACGCGCCGGTCATGCTGCCGGGCTCGGGAACGACGCCGGGCAGTTCCAAGGCATGGCTCAAGAGCGCGTCGCCGCGCGCTCCCAGTTCGAGATGCTGTACGATGGTTTGCAGTTGGCGCACGTAACTTTCCAGGGCGACGCCGTTGATGCGGAAATCCTGCGGAGCGGCCTGGCGCTCGCAGCGCAACTGCACTTGCAGTGTGCCGCGTTTCACCTGGCGGCGAATCACTTTCTCGAATTCAGCTTCAAGCAAATGGTAGGGATCGGGCGCGCGCAGCGAAACTTTGAGGTAGCGATTGTTGAGCGCTCGCAGCTCGATGGACAAGGACAACCGCTCGTTTTGAAAGCGCGCCTCGCCGTAGCCGGTCATACTTAAGAGCACGCCAACCTCGTTCGTCACAAAAGGAATCAGGGGTCAAGGTCCAGAGTGTGGTGTCAGAGAACAGGCCAAGCCCCTGACGCCTGACTGTTGACTCCTGGCTATCGAGCGTAAAAAGTGCTTTGCAGCGCCTGCACGGCGCTGCTGTGGATGGCGCGCACCTGCAGCATAGTCAAAAACAGCCAAATGCAGGCAACATAAATAGTCAGGCGCGTAAACTGGTCGCCGACGCGCGAACCAAACGGGCTGGAGCCGCCCGCGCCGCCCAGAGCGCCGATCAAGCCGCCGCCCTTGCCGCGCTGAATCAGCACCAAGAGGACCATGAACAAGCTGAGGAGAATCAGGATCAGATTCAACGGACCGGCGAGCCAGGACAGCATCTCGAAACCCTTTCCACCCCGACCGCAGCCTAAAGGCTGCGGCTACAGAAAAGAACGTAGCAACCAACTCTAGCCTGCGGATAAGCGGTCGCGCAACCCAAAAGCACATTATAAGAAACGTCGTTTTTAATGGAAAGGCGAGTCGCCAAATCTCGCTATCCTTCCGCGTTGACCAGATCAACCAGCATGCGCAGCCGGCCTAGCTTATGCCTGTCAAACTTGAACTTCAGGCGCGGCAGGTCGGCCAAATGATGGTCGCCGGTCTCGGCAGCCAGAGCGCCCGTTTGCTCAAAAGTGCCGGATTTGGTGATGTCCTTGAATTCGTCGCGGATGCGATCGAGGAGGGCTTCGCTTAGACGTTTTTGCAGCCGCAAAACAAGGTCGCCTCGAACATAGCGCATGCTGTGAAAAACGCTATAAAAGCGCCGAATCTCCTCCACCGCTTCGTCCACCGAGGCGGTCAACTTGAAAAGGGCGAGGTCGTAAGGCGAGATCAAACCTCGATCCAGCAGCACGTCGCGGATGAAACCGAGCCAGCGCTGCCAGTAATCGTCGCCGGGCGCTTCGACGAGCACAATCGGAAACAGATGGCTCTTGCCGGTCTGCACGAGGGTGAGCACTTCGAAGCCTTCGTCCATGGTGCCGAAGCCGCCGGGAAAAAGCGCGACGGCATCGGACTCCTTCACGAACAACAGCTTGCGCGTGAAGAAGTACTTCAGGTGCATCAGCTTCGAATCGCCGTGGATCGTTGGGTTGGCCTGTTGCTCGAACGGAAGCAGGATGTTGACGCCGATGCTGCTGGCCCGGCCGGCGCCGATGTGACCCGCTTCCATGATGCCCTGGGCGGCGCCGGTTATGACCAGGAAGCCTGCGGCAGCCATTCGCCTGCCGAACTCTTCGGCTTGCTGGCACGAGGGATGGTCCAAAGGGAGGCGAGCCGAGCCGAAAACGGTGACTTTGCGTTGGCCGCGATAGGCGGCGAAGACCTTGAAGCAATACCGTAACTCGCGCAAAGCGGTGGCCAACAGCTTGACGTCGCCCCGGTTGGCATGATCGCGCAGCAGCTTGTCCGCGGTTTCCTTGATGAGTTGGATATAGTGCTCAGTGCCCTGTATCCTTGGCTCTTCATCGACCTGAGGGTCGAGGTCGTGGATGTCTTGAAAGGGGCCGTTTTCACCGTTTTGGGAATGCATAATCTCGTCCGGACAGGAGCATTAGCGTTTTTCTAACCACGGATGACACGGATGACACGGATAACACTGATAGACAGTTTGGAGTATTTCCTTATCCGTGCTGATCCGTGTAATCCGTGGTTAAGATTCACTGATCCAGCGCATTGATTGCCGCACTCCAACGGGCGTGCAGCTGCAAATTACCCAGAACGGATGACCCACGCAAGTGCGGCCTCTTGTACACTAGAGCTTCTTGAGCAGTCCACGGAAGCGTTCCCAAGCATCGGTCCGCGCCTTGCGGTTGTCGGCAGAACCGGCGGGATCTTCACCGGCGCGCATGAAACCATGCCCGTCGTTCTCGGCGTAAAACCCATACACAGGGCAGTTGATCTTACCCAGGTTGTCGCGGTTCATATCAAACATGCCGTAAAAGACAAACGCGCCTTTGAGGTCGCCGCGGTTGGTCGCAAAGCGAAACGTCTGCCCGCCGCCCCAGCAGAATCCGCAGACTGCGAGCTTGCCGTTGCTCCCCGGCACTTTGACGATGTAATCGGCGGCGGCATTGAGATCGCCGGTCACTTGCTCCGGTTTCTTGCTCAAACCACCGAGCGCCGTCCGGGCCGCATCCTCACTTGGAAAATCGCTTGTCTTGCCTGCCTTGGGGCCCATGCCGGACAGCATATCCGGCGCGATGGCGATGTAGCCTGCTTCGGCGAGCTGATCCGCCACGCCGCGCACCCAATCGGTGAGGCCTTTGTTTTCGTGGATGACGATCACGCTCGTCGCTTTGTTTTTCACCTCGGGAAAAACCACGAAGCAGTGCACGTCGCGTTGCCCGTTTTTCACGACGACCCATTCGTGATGCCGGGGCGATTTTTCCAGCCGCTGTTTGACGATGAGCCCCGAGGGGCGCCGCCGCCAGCAAGGCCCATCCCACTGCAATCAGACTTCTCATGGCAACCTCCGGAAAAGTGACAACGGTATTCTCGTTGGATGCAGACGTATTATTTCCTGTTGGGCTTCAAACAAAAAGCAAAAACAAGAATGTGGCATCAGTTGCTTCGCGGACGCACGTCGCGTTTCGTGCAGGGCGAGTCGAGGCGGGTGTCCGTCCAGCAGTGCCACGCGCGTGCGGGCAAAACAGTGAATCGTTGTTGCAATCGCTCCAGCACTGCCATTAGAGTGGTAATGTGTTTCCGCCGCGCAAAGGTCCGGCTGTTGCAAATTCAGATGGGGAGCACGAATCAGAGATCGGGAACCTATCCTGCTTTTTTCGAGGGATGTGAACATGCGAACCGTATGGACAACCCTGAGCGTGGGATTGGCTTTCCTCCTCATGCCATCCATCGGCAACGCTCAAGATGCCCAGTTGCAGAAGAAAATCAACGAAGCCATCGACAAGGGCGTAGCGTATCTGAAGAAGTTCGATCCGGGCACGAAGGACATGCATAGGCTCGGCGCCATCGCGCTGATTGGTTGGACGTTGCTCGAATCCGGTTGCACGCCACAGGAAGCGAAGGTCAAATCTAATGCCGAGGAAGTGCGCCGGCTTGCCATTGATTCGCACCATACGTACAGCCTGGCGCTGGCGGTCATATTTCTGGACAAACTCGGCGACGGCGGCGACGTGCCGCTCATTGACTCGATGACGCTGCGCTTGTTGGCCGCCCAATCCAAATACGGCGGCTGGACCTACAACACTCCCTTGCCAAACGCCACCGAGCAGGCACGCTTGAAAGAGGTCGCGGCGCAGATGCAGGCCAAGCGCGACAAGGGCGAGACGCTCCGAGTCGGCGACCGCGATCTCAATGTAATGAACAAGGAATGGGAACGACAGTGGAGAATGCTGAACCCAGGCGACCTGCGTCTCGATGTTGTGGTCGGCGACAATTCCAATACGCAGTTCGCCATGATGGCTTTATGGGTCGCCAGACGCCACGGATTGCCGGTGCAAAAAGGTCTGGCGACAGTGGAGAAGCGATTTCGCGATACGCAAGCGGACGACGGCCAGTGGGGTTATCTGCCCCACTTTGGCGTCAAACTCCCGCCTGGAGTCCGTTTGCCTGGCTCTGAGACCGCTCCACAAATGAGCTGTGCGGGTTTGCTCGGCATCGCGCTAGGCCAAGGCGTCAAAGAAAAGGCCAAGAAGCTAAGCGAGGATCCCGCGGCGAAAAACGGGCTCGACTACTTGGAGAAACATCTCAACAGCTTGCCTAACGCTCCGGTCGGCCAAAAGGCATACTATTTCCTCTTTAGTCTCGAACGCATGGCTGTGGTCTACGACCTGAAAAAAATCGGTGCTCACGATTGGTACGTCTGGGGCGCCCATGCGCTCGTTGACAATCAAAACGCAGAGGGAGCCTGGTCCGGAGAGTACGCGGGCTACGGCAGCGACACCTGTTTTGCGCTTCTATTTCTCAAACGCGCCAATGTCGCCGAAGACCTGACCAATATCCTCCAAGGAATCATCCGCAAAAAGGCGGATGACCCGCCGCGGAAGAAAGGCGTCCCCTAAAACAGGAGGAGTCAGGAATCAAGGGTCAGGGGTCACGGTGTCGAGCAGGATTCCTGACCCCTGACCCCTGACCCTTGACCCTTGACCCCTTGATGATGTCCCAACGCCAAGCCCTGGAAGTCCTCGCGCGTCATCGTGGCGACCGCATCGTCATCACCACGATGAGCAGCATCGGCATTTGGCCGGAGTTTTCCAATTCCCCTCTGGACTTCGCCTACATTCCTTCCGCGATGGGGCATGCGCCGAGTTTGGGTCTGGGATTGGCGCTTGCTCAGCCCAAGCGCGGCGTGCTCGTTGTCAACGGCGACGGTTGTATGCTCATGAATCTGGGTGTGCTCGTCACGCTCGCCCATCACCCTGCCAACGTTTACCTGCTTGTCTTCGACAATGGCATCTACGAAGTGACCGGCGGACAGCCGCACGCCGGAGCGAAGCACGCCGACTTCGCCCAGCTGGCGCGCGGCGCCGGCATCCAGCGCGTCTACAGCTTTTCGACCTTGGAAGAGTGGCAAGCTGGCGCCGCGAACGCGCTATCCGGTCCCGGGCCGGTCGTCGTTTGGCTCAAGGTGGAAGCCCGAATGGGCCAAAAAACTCCAAAGGCCCCCCTGCCCATGGCGGAGCAGATCAGCCGGCTGCAAACGGCGTTGGACCCGGCATAACCGCCCTCACTACCCTCACGGATTGCCCGTTTCCCGCAACCTGCCATAGCGGCTCGCGTGCTTCTTTATTAACATGAACCCTGGTCATTCGTCTTTATTGTGGGTTTGCAATTCGCTTCTGACGGGAGACGGAGCAATGCGTGGAACTAACTACCCAGCAAGAAGGCTCTTCGCTTGGAGCGTGTGCGGCGTTCTACTCTTTGCCGCCGGCGTCATGGCGGGCTCCGACGAAGCCGCTCTCAAAAAGAAAATCCAAGAACTCAATCGCCTCACCGGCGGCGATCCCATGCAGGGCATGCTCCGCACCTTGATGGAAGACAAGGAAGGCACGAAAAAGCTGGTGGCGGCGGCCTTGCCGCAGGCCAAGGAAAAGAAGGATATTTCCTACAACGCGGCCCTTGTGCTCGCGCTGGCCTGTGCCGATCTCAAAGACCTCGGCGCCAGTGAAACTTTCTTTCGCGTCTGCATGGACCAGGCTGCCAAGATGCAGAGCGCGCAAAAGCTGCTCCAATCCTACGGCGGTTTGATTGGCATTCTGTACGACAACAAGAAGTTTGCAGAAAGCGCCCGCGTCTGCCGCGAGTTACTCGAACTGAAGACCGACGACGGCAAGCCCCGCATTGTCCTCCATGTGATCAAGACGAACACAGGAGAAATCGACTTCATTCCCGACGACGAATTCGACAGCGCGCGCCGCCTGCGACCCGGCGTGCATCGATCGCTCATTCGAGCCATCACGAAACAGGGCAAGTTTGATGATGCCATCAAGCTCACGGATAATCTCATCAAGGCGCAGGACCATTGGATTGAGCGGGAATTAAAAGGCTGGGTGCTGCGCGAGGCGGGCAAACTCGAAGAAGCCGCCAAAACGTATGAAGACGTACTTGTGCGCGTGGGCAAGGACAAGGACCTCGACGACGAGGAACGCGATTATTACACCGACCGCAGCCGTTATCTTTTGAGCAACATCTACTTGGAAGCCAACAAGGTGGACAAGGCCGTCGAGCAGCTCCGCGAACTTTTGGCCAAAAAGCCCGACGATCCCGGCTACAACAACGACCTCGGTTACATCATGGCCGACAACGACATGAACCTGGAGGAGTCGGAGAAGCTGGTTCGCAAGGCGCTCGACCTGGATCGCAAGCGCCGTAAGGCCAATCCGGAGCTCAAGCCCGAGGACGACCACGACAACGGCGCCTATCTCGATAGCCTGGCGTGGGTCTTCTACAAGCAGAAGAGATACAAGGAAGCCAAGGAAGTATTGCTCGAGGCCGTCAAGGACAAGAGCAGCCAGCACCTCGAAATCTACGATCATTTGGGCGACGTGCACATGGCTCTGGGCGAGCGCGAGTTGGCCCTCCAAGCTTGGCAAAAGGGCTTGGAAGTGGTCGGTGAGAGCCGACGCGATCAAGAGCGCCGCATGATCGTGGAAAAGAAGATTGCGAAAACCAAAGAGTAGATTCCAACCTGTCCTCCGCAACGTAGGATAGGATTCCGTTCCTGTCCGTCCTGACAACCGGACAGGAACGGAATCCTGTCCTATAAAAGAGATGCACCGTGCAGAAGAAGGGCAAAGAGCGCAAACCCCTGCTCACCAGCACTCCGATGCTGCTTGTGTCCTTGGCCGCCGTTTCTTTCCTGTTCTGGTTCTTCAGTCGCGACAACCAGGTCAAGAACGTCACCTACGGCGAGTTGATGCAAATGCTCGCCGCCAACGATCCGTCGGTGCGCTTTCAAAACGTCAGCGTGCGCCGCAACAATGAGCTGCGCGGTGAAATGGTCATCACCGAGGCCGTCTCCGACGGTAAGACGACGGCCGGCGTCGCCGTCGAAACGCGGCAATTCCGCACGCGCATCGGCCTGGGCGGCGACGAAGAGTTGGTCAAACACCTCGACGCCCGCGTTAAAGATTATCAAATCGAAGAGGACGACTCGCCCCTGCGCGGCGTCTATTCGCTGCTGTTGTCCTTCATCATGATCATGGCCGTGGTCGTCGCCGGCTTTTTCCTGTTTCGCTGGCTGGCGGGCGGCAGCGGGCCGTTCAGCTTCGGACGCAGCCGACACAAGCTTTATGCCCAGAAGGACATGAAAATCACGTTCCAGGACGTGGCCGGCATCGACGAAGCGGTCGAAGAGCTGCGCGAGATCGTCGATTTCCTCAAGAACCCCGAAAAATATCAAGCGCTGGGCGGCCGCATTCCCAAGGGGGTCTTGCTCGTGGGCCCGCCCGGCACCGGCAAAACTCTGCTCGCCAAAGCCGTGGCGGGCGAGGCGGACGTACCCTTCTTCAGCCTGTCGGGTTCGGACTTCGTGGAGATGTTCGTCGGAGTTGGGGCCAGCCGGGTGCGCGACCTGTTCGACACCGCCGAGAATCGCGCCCCGTGCATCATTTTCATCGACGAATTGGACGCCTTGGGCAAGACGCGCGGCGTCAGCGCCATCGGCGGACACGATGAGCGCGAACAGACTCTCAACGCGCTCCTGGTTGAGATGGACGGTTTCGACTCCAACCGCGGCGTCATCATCATGTCCGCAACCAACCGGCCGGAGACGCTCGACCCGGCTTTACTGCGCCCGGGCCGCTTCGACCGCACCGTGGTCGTGGATCGGCCGGATATTCAAGGCCGCGAGGCGATCCTGAAAGTCCACGTGCGCAACGTCAAGCTGTCGGACAATGTCGATCTAAGGCATGTCGCGGGGCTGACGCCGGGCACTGTGGGAGCGGACCTGGCCAATCTGGTCAACGAGGCTGCACTGCTGGCCGCCCGCAATAGCAAGACCTCCGTCACCATGGCGGAGTTCAACGAAGCCGTCGAGCGCGGCGCCATGGGACTTGAGCGCAAAAGCCGCATCATCCGTCCCGAGGAGAAGATGCGCATTGCCTATCACGAGGCCGGTCACGCGCTCGTGGCGTGTTCGTTGCCCAACACCGATCCCGTTCACAAAGTGACGATCATTCCGCGCGGTCCGGGTTATCTCGGTTACGTCTGGCAACGGCCGGAAGACGATCGCTTCATGCAAACCAAAGGCGAATTGGAAAGCATCATCAAGATTTGCATGGGCGGGACACTGGCCGAGGAACTGGTGTACGGCGAGATTGCCAACGGCGCGACCAGCGACCTCAATCATGCCAACCATATCGCCCGGCGAATGGTCAAGGAATTCGGCATGAGCCGGCTGGGCCGCATCTTTTATCGCGAGCAATCCGAAAACCCATTCCTGCCGGGCGGTTATGTGGAGCCGGACAGCAATTACAGTGAGCAAACCGCGCGCGAAATCGACCTGGAAGTGCACAAGATCATCGACGATGCCGCCGACGAGGTGCGCGTCATCATCGAGGCGCGGCGCGAGGGGCTCGAAGCCTTGGCCAAGCGGCTTGTGGAAAAAGAAGTAATCGACGGCAGTGAAGTGCGCACGATCCTGGAAAGCCATTATCCAGGGCCGCAACTCGTGCCCGGGTCGCGCGCTATTTTCGTGGAAAAGGAATTGGACAAGCCAGAGGAAAAGAAACGGGAAGGGGCAGTATAGTTTCCGCAACCGTTTACGTTTCGCGCTCGCACCATCCCAGAGTTGAACAGAGTTTTCAGCCAGCGCGAAACGTGAACGGGTTATTGCAAATCGATGTCAATCTTATGATCGGGTCCCTTGGGACCGCCCACGTCAAATTGCAGTCTATTATCAGGATTCAAGCTCTTGTACTTCTCATCAATGAACACCGGGATCGGCGGCGCCGCCGCGCCCGCCACGGGGTTTACGCCCGCGGGTGGCGCCGCTCCCTCAGTTCCCGGCGCCTCCAGATTTCTCACTTCGATGGTTACTTTGGCCGGCCCGGAGGGAACGCCTATGAGTTTGTAGGATCCGTCCCAACTTATGCCGCCGCCATAGGTTTTGCCGTCCGAGGCGTGAAAGGTGATCACGCCCGTGGTGAGCGTCTTGCCCAGGTACGTGACTTTGCCGAACACGGTGTTGCCCGTGCCACCGCTGCAGCCGACCAGAATCAGGCACATCAAAATGCCAAGGCCAACCATCGGTCCGCGTCGATGCATCGCAAATACACTCCAAATCGCCTACCCTCTGCGCTCCACTCTCCGCGCTCCTATCTCCGCGGTCCGCTACCAGTCTCCCGGCAGCGTCTCGCCGCCATCGGGGGTCACCGCCCACCACCACGTTGTCGGGTTGATGGCCGGGGCCACGATACGACCACTGCCGTCGCCCAGTCCGACGACGCAGCCGGAGGAGGAAAAGCTATGAGCCCTGGTGGGATCGCAATTCTGCACCGTGGGCTCGATCTGCGGCGGCGCCACGTTGTTGTAAGCGAACATGGGCATGAACGCCCAGTTCCAGTTGCCGTGCGCCCACAAACTGCCGCCGTAACCGCATTGGCCCATGCGCGTGCCGAAGAAAACTGTATTTGAGGTGCCGTCCTGGATGCGTGCAACGGAACGGCCGCCGTCCCAGGAACCGGGCGCCGCCGCGGTGCCGGCCTTGCCGAATACCTGAAAATTCGCCGCGATATTGCCTACGCCCCAGGGATTGCTCGGCATCAGGACGCCGTCGTTGGTCGAGTAGTCCTGTGGCGACTGATAAGGGACGACCGGCTTCAAATGGGAGTTGTTGTTGTAGACGCTGCCGTTGGCCGCCTTGAACAGGTTGTCTTGTTCAACAAAGGGTAAGAGGAAAAAGTGCGCGGTGCCGGTATACGTCGCCCAAGGACCGAAGGCGACGACGCCCGCAACAGGTTGGTTATACATCGGCGGAAGTCGCTTGTAGACATCGTTGCAACCATGGCAAGCCAGCGACACTTGCTTGACGTTGTTGAGCGTCTGGGTTCGAGCGGCGGCCTCGCGCACCTTTTGCACCGCCGGCAGCAACAAGCCAATGAGAATCGCGATGATGGCAATGACGACGAGCAACTCGATCAACGTGAAGCCGAACCGAGGAAAACGACGGTCTGGATTACGCGACACGAAACACCTCCTCAGTGCACGGATGAACCCCTAAAAGGCCAAACGAAACTTCATTCTATCCTATTACACACTCTACCTCACCATCTTGGCAACGAAAAACCGGCTCATATCAATCCATTATGTTGCATTTCGAAGGTGAGCGTGACTTTTCCCTGGTTCCGGCCGATTTGTGGCCCAAGCTGCGCGACGCGGCGTTCCTCGTCACTTGCATTCCCGATGCGACCATCAAAGGGCAGCCGGCACGCGACGAGGGCCAGTGCACGGTGCGGCCCGGTTTCGCCTTTGTGCGCGGCACGCTCGAAGTGACGATCCGCATTGTCGACGGCGTCGAGCCGACTTCTCTCAAGTTCATGCTTCTAAGCAAAGGCATCGGCTCGAGCAGTGATGTGGAGACCAATCTGACCATCGAAAAAACCGACGCCGGTTCGCGCGTCCGCTGGGTCGCCGACGTTCAGCTCGGCGGCTTGCTCAAGGCTATTCCATCGGGATTGATCCGAGGCGCAGCGCAAAAGACGATTGAAGACGTGTGGAACGGCATCGGGCGGAAACTGCAGGAAGTGTGAAGAGACCTGCCTCGATACTGGCAGCGATCAGATCCCTCCTAGTGCCCTAGTACCAACGTTTTGCATCTCGTGCATCGCGCAAGAACACCTTGTAGTTGGCGTAGAGAGTGAGCTCGCGCGCGGGTGAGAACCAGATTCGAAAAGCATGTTCCGTGCCCGGCGTTAGGATTAGACCGGACGTGTATTCCGCGTGACTGTCGATGAGTGTTCCGTCCTTATCGAAACACTGAACCTCAAAATACGGAGTGTCCCATTTCACCGGGAGTCATTGCGGATACGCCCAATGATGATGACGCTTCGACTGCTATTCGGATCTCGATTGTGGTGCACGTTGGTCTCGATGATTTTCACCTGATCTTTGTGGGAAGCGAAGTCTTCCGACGAACGGTTAAGCGTTCGCAATCCGAAAAACACAAGCCAAAACACGAACACCACCCAGATGAGTCCTGAAATCCCAGTGAGGAAAGCGCCAATGCGCTTCGCAAGGCTGGGCTGTTGGCAGCGCGAACACGCGCTCTCACCATTCGGCAGCGCCTGGGAGCACTTTGGACAAAGCCGTGGCGTCTGGTCTGCCATGTTGCCCTCGCGCGGTACTGCCCTTGTTCCAATTGGAATCCACCACACACTTTGCTTACGATTTTCGCACTTGATCTGTTCAAATTCAATTCGAACGCAACTCTTGTGACCACTTGCGGCGCCTTTGCGCTTCGGCTTCGATGATGGCGACGGCGGCTGCCAGACCGTCGCGCTGCCGCAGTTTTTGGCCCAGCGAAGTCGCGCGCGCCTGAATGCGCGGCTCGGAAACTGCGGTGTCTAAAGCGGCAGCCAATCCATTCGCGCTCAGTCCGCCGCGCCGCAGAGGCGCAGGACCAAGTCCACACATTTGGACGCGATGGCCCCAGTAGAACTGATCGCCAAAGTGCGGCACGACGATTTGCGGTACGCCGGCGCGGGCGGCCGCGGCCGTGGTGCCCGCACCGCCATGGTGCACGACCGCCGCCGTCCGCGGAAACAAAAGATCGTGCGGCGTCGGACCAAGGACGCGAACTTCCGGCGGCAGCCGTTTTCCACGTAGCCCGGCCCAGCCGGCGCTGATGAGCGCGCGCCGGCCCGCTTTTTGCGCCGCGCGTACAAACAAGTCGGTCAGACGACGCGGATCGTGCGTCGGCATGCTGCCAAAACCCAAATAGACCGGCGCTGGGCCCGCGGCGAGAAACTCTTCCAGCTTCAGAGTCAGCGCCCCTAGCTCTTCCAATCGCCAAGAACCGGTGACACTGTGCGTGATTTCCAGTGTCGGCGGCGGTCCAATTTCGGCGTCCCAGGCTAAGAAGGCATAACCCGAAAAGGTCAAATAACGATGCACATTGCGAATCGGCGTCAGGCCACGAGCATGCCGTTCACGGTTAAGAGATTTCTTGAAGTAAAGATTCCAAACCATGGGCCAAAGCTTGTACATGAAGCGGTTGAGCCAGCCCGGCAGCGTTTGCCAGGGCACACCCAGAATGGGGTGAATGGCACTGGGAATAAGCTGCGGCCAATAGATGGCGTAATAATACGGGATGCGCAACCGCTCCGCGATCGACGGGCCGGCGAACTGAAAACCCGCGCCGACCAATGCATTGGCGCCCTCGCAAGCGCGCTCCAATTCGGCGAACTGCTGCGGCAGTTGCCGCGCCACGGCCAGTATCGCCGCGGTGCCGCCGTCGCGATAATCCTTGAGGTTGGCCTGGAAATCCTCGCCAATGGCGACGAAGCGCAGCCCAAAACTCTGCACCCAGCCGGCGAAATTCGCGGGAGCGCACAGCGTCACATCGTGGCCGCGCCCGGCCAAGCGGACGCCCAACCCCAAAAGCGGCTGCACGTCGCCGCGCGTGCCAACAGGGGCCAGAACAATCTTCGTCCCCGCCATTGCTGGTGCCTCGGCGGCTAGTATCCGCTCAGTGCACAACGAGGTCAGGCGTCAAATTCCAGCGGATAAGACTTATACCTTTCATGGTTTGTTGGGACGATTAACGCGGATGCACCAGCGCCCCGGCGTCCGTCCCGCCAGGGCCGCGTCGATGCGAGCAGCTAGAGCCACGAAATCATCGTCTTTCGTGGCCGACACAATACCACTGTGATCGCTGCCGGCGCGGTGCAAACGTTCGAAATGGCGGCGATTGTAAGTGACGACCGCGCGCCCAAGGGTATGGGAACGCGCGAGAATGTCTGAGTCGAGCGCTTGACGCCGACCATCGTCTTGCGCAGTAAGAACGTCGTGCCCTGAGCGGCGCAATTCCTCGACGGCCGGATGAGGAAAGTCTTCGTCGGCATAGAGCAGCATCCGGCGTCACTCCACTTCGCCTTCTTCACCTGCTTCGTTTTCGGCAATGGCTTGGCCTATTTCATCGACATGAGCGGCCGCGTACTCCCACGCGGCGGCCAAGTCGGCTTCGGTCAACTGCGGATAATAGCTCAGGATGTCGGCGTCGGACTTGCCCATGCGCTGGTAGCCGGCGAGGACCCAAACCGGAATACGATGGCCTGCAATGCGCGCATCGCCGCCGCAAACTCCCGGTGTTTTGGTAATGCGGCTCGTCGTGGCGCCAGCCATGGCAGAAGCTCCCGCGTTAGTTATCCAGTTGCACTATGTAGCGGCATGAGATTGTTGTCAAGGCACGTATCTATATTATGTCCCACGGTTTCCGCGCCTGGCGCCCGAGCAGCCGCGCGGCTTCGGCATCGCCCACAATCTGTTCCTTGGCCGCGTCCCAGCGCAGCTTGCGACCGGTGCGATACGCGATGTTTCCCAGGTGTGCGACCAGAGTGGAGCGGTGGCCGATCTCGACGTCCGCGACGGGTGTTTGCCGCGAGCGCACGCAGTCGATGAAATTGCGGACGTGTAAATCGGTGGTGTCCTGGGCAACCTGATCGCGCCGTTTCATGCGCGGCCGCGGCACGCCCGGTTCCAATTCGGGATAGATTTCGAAGCCGATGCGGTCTGAGAAAAGCGTGCCGTTCGTGCCGTAGAATGCTTCGCCGTGCGGCCTGTCGTCGTCGCCGCGCGCCCGGTAGTAACGCCGGCCGGCTGTGCGCCCGCCGACGCCGTGTCCGTTCAGCCGGCACGACTCATAGCTCAGCACAAAGCCCGGATACTCATACGTGACCTGCATCACGTCCGGCGTGTCCGTGCCATCGTTGGAAGCGTAACGGCTGCCGCACGCGCTTACCGTGACCGGAGTGTCGACGCCCATTACTTGATGCACCGAGTCGAAGCGGTGCGTGCCCCAGTCGGTGATGAAGCCGCCGGCGTAGTCCCAGAACCAACGAAACGTGCCCAGAAAGCGGCCGCGGTTGAACGGCGTCCGCGGCGCCGGCCCGAGGTAGAAGTCCCAATCGAGGCCCTCGGGAGGGTCGGTGTTCGCCATCTTGCCGATGCCGGCGGGAAAGGTGTTCGTGTAGTTCCAGACGCGAACGAAGTGGACGCGGCCCAGCTCACGGCTCTGGACGATGCGCTCGGCCTCGCGGTAGTGCGGCGCCGAGCGGTGCTGCGTGCCGGTCTGCACGATGCGTTTGTTGCGCCGGGCCGCGTCGATCATGGCCCGGCCTTCGCGGATGTTGTGCGCCAGCGGTTTCTCGACGTACACGTCTTTGCCTGCGCGGCAAGCAAGCACGGTCGGGATAGCATGCCAATGGTCCGGCGTGGCGACGAGGACGGCATCCACGTCCTTGCGGTCGAGCACACGGCGAAAATCGCGATATATCTGGCAGCCGTCGCCCGCCCAATCGCGGGCCCGGCCGGCGTTGCGTTCGTAGACATCGCAGACTGCGACGAACGCGACGTCGGGCACTTGCCGCATGAGTCGGGCCACGGCCATGCCGCGGCCGCCGCAGCCGATGAGGGCCACGTTGACGCGCTCGTTGGCGCCCAGAACATTGCCTGCCGCGAGGGAGAATGCGGAAACACCGGCGGCGGCCTTGATGAATTGGCGGCGTTGCATGACTGGGAATCCTTTTGGCGAAAAGGTCGGAGCCGCGCCCGTTAGGAAGCGGAAGCTGACAGATAGCGCGTTGCAAGTTACTACCGCCAATAGAGAAAGTCAATGAACTTGCGTTTGGCACATCTTGAGTCCTTCGAACTGGCGCGTTACGATAATTGCATGACAAAAGAAATCTTCACCCAAACTCTGCGTGACTATACACGCCGCAAACCGTTCATTCCGTTCGTGTTCGAAATGAACGACGGTCGGCGCATCGTCATTGATCAACCGTTTGTGGCATTCGCCGAAGGAGTGGCCGGCTACCTTAGCGACGAAGACGGACTCATCGACATTTCTTGCGAGGACGTGCGCTCCATGACGTTTCTCTCCGCTGAGACCGCCCAATGACAAAAGACAGTTTCCTCCGCGCCCTGAAAGGCTTTTCAAGTCGCAAGCCATTTCGACCGTTTGAAATCGAATTCACAACGGGAGAACGCCTGCTAATCACGCATCCGGAAATTGTCGTTCCGCACCCGAAGCGGGAATTGATCGTCTACATGGACGGAAAACACCGGTATCGGTTGTTTGACTGCACCATTGTGCAACTTCTTGATCCCATGGACTAACGGCCAGGATTCGCGTTCTCCGCTATCACTTGAACGCTTCCCATTCCTTGCCCCCCAGCACTGCAGCGGCGACTTTCAGCTTTAAGATCTCGTCCGTGCCTTCATAGATGCGGCACACGCGTACGTCTTGCAAGTGCCGGCAGGGACGATAAAGGGTTGACCAGCCGCGGCCGCCAAAGACTTGCACCGCGCGGTCGGCGGCGTCCCAGGCGGCGTTGGACGCGAACAGTTTCGCCTGTGCCGCCCACAGCTCTACTTTCGACCTCAACTCCACGTTTTTGGGATCGGCCTGCCAAACGTCTTTTGCCGCCGCGGCCAGGTGCACCAGAGCCTCCGTCGCCAGCCGGTCCATCTCGATGCCGGCGATATGCTCTTGCACCAATTGATGCTTGGCGATGGGCTTGCCGTGCTGTTGCCGCTCCTTGGCGTAGCGCACCGCCTCCGCGAGACAATCCTCGATCACGCCCAGACAGCCCGCCGCGACGCTGAGCCGGCCGCTCACCAACGTGCCCATGGCGATGCGGAAGCCGTCCCCCTCCGGGCCAAGAAGATTGGCGGCGGGCACTGGGCAGTCGCTCATCTCGAACATGCCCGTATTCGCCGTCGGCATGCCCATCTTGGCGACCAGGTCTTCGGACGAATAACCCGGCCCCTTGGTGTCGAGGATGAAAGCGCTGACGCGGCCTTTCGGACGTAGGATAGGATTCCGTTCCTGTCCGCTTTTTTGGACAGGAGCGGAATCCTGTCCCACGGGATAGGCGAAGGTCACGATTGTAGTTGCGATGCCGGCGTTCGAAATCAGATACTTGACGCCGTTAAGATGGAACTGGTCGCCGCGGCGCTCGTAGGTGGACTGCATTTCTAGAGGATTGCTGCCGGCCTCCGGCTCGGTGAGGCCGAACGCCAGAATCTTTTCGCCCTTGCACGAAGCGGGCAAATAGCGTTTTTTCTGCTCGTCGTTGCCCCAGGTCATGATCGGGTACTGGCCGATCGACGTGTGCCCGGAGAAAAACGTGCGCACGCCGGTGCCTTCCTGGCCGATGCGCGCTAACGCCTTGGCATAAGTGATCGAGTCCGCGCCGCGGCCGCCGTACTCTGTTGGCACAGGCATGCCGAGAATGTTGTGTTTCTTCGCTAAAGGAATGAGCCGGTCATTGTAACGGCGTTCGACATAGCACAATTCCTCGTGCTCGCGGATTTCCCGGCAGAAAGCTTCCACGTCATCCAACAGGCGGTGTTTATCGGGGGGCTGCATACGGGGCCTCCAAATCTCATTAGAAGGCGGACGAATAACGATTGCGGAACGCAATAAAAGATGGAAGAATTATATCCACTTATCTTAGTCAACGCTTCCATGTCCGACGCAACTGCTGCGCATGATTTCGGTCCCGCTGCCGCCCGATCCGGCGACGACAAGGGAACGACCGCGCCCGATCCGCAAGACAATCAGCCGACGCACGTGGAAACGACGCGGCCGGTGCAGGTGTTGCCGACCGAGCGCGTCTTCGGTGATTACGAGCTCTTGATCGAGGTGGCCCGCGGCGGCATGGGCGTAGTTTATCGCGCCCGGCAAATGGCCCTGGACCGCATCGTCGCCTTGAAAATGATTCTCGCGGGCCGGCTGGCCGACCCGGCGGACGTCTTGCGCTTTCGCACCGAGGCGGAGGCGGCGGCCCGGCTGCAGCATCCCAACATTGTCGCCATCCACGATATCGGCGAGATCGACGGGCAACATTTTTTCAGCATGGAGTTCATCGAAGGACAGAGCCTCTCGCAAAAGCTGGCCATCGGCCCTTTGCCCGGCCGCGACGCCGCCGGCTATGTGCTGAGAATCGCCAAGGCCGTGCACTACGCCCACAAGCAGGGCATTCTGCACCGCGACCTCAAGCCTTCGAACATCATGCTCGATGCCATGGACGAGCCGCACATCACGGATTTCGGCTTGGCCAAGCGGTTGGGTGGCAACTCCGGCCAAACCCGCACCGGCGCCATCCTGGGAACGCCGAGCTACATGGCCCCGGAGCAGGCGCAAGGAAAGATTCACGAACTGGGACCGGCCGCCGATGTCTACAGCCTGGGCGCGATCTTGTACGAGCTCTTGACGGGCAGGCCGCCCTTCCGCGCGGAGACGCCGCTCGACACCGTTATGCAGGTGGTGCACAACGATCCCGTGCCGCCGTCGCTCTTAAATTCCAAAGTGGATGCCGATCTGGAGACGATTTGCCTCAAGTGCCTGGAAAAAGCGCCGGAGCTGCGTTACGCTTCCGCCCAAGCCCTGGCCGAGGATCTGCAAAACTACCTCAACGGCGACTCGATCAATGCCCGCAGCTCGAATGTGCTCGACCGGCTGACGCGCATGCTCGAGCGCAGCCAGCACGACTACGCGTTCGCCGCCTGGAGCTCGATGCTGCTCATCATGGGCGTGGTCGTGGGCGTGCAGAACCTGGCGGTGTTCGCGCTCATGCAATGGGACGCGCCGCGTTGGACGATTCAGACGTGCCGCTTCACTCAGTTCGCGCTGTTTGGCCTCTTGTTCTGGTACAATCGCGGCAGCCGGCTCTTGCCCACGAGCAGCGCTGAACGCGAGCTCTGGACGATCTGGATCGGCTACTTCTTCAGCCATTTGCTGATCGTAGTCGTCGTGCGCTTCATTCGCGGTTTCGATTTCATGGAGCCGACGGCGCTCGCGCCGCCTCATTTCGAGGAAACGCTGACCTATCCGTTCTTGGCGATTGCGTCCGGCCTGGCTTTCTTTACCATGGGCAGCAACTACTGGGGCCGCTGTTACGCGATCGGCGTGGCGTTTTTCGCGATCGCGGCCGTCATGCCTTTCCAGATGGAGCTGGCGGTCTTGGAATTCGGCGCAGTCTGGTGCGCGGCGCTTATCATGCTCGGCCTGCGCTTGGGGCACGTGGGACAGCTTGTGGAGGCCCAGAAGAAACCGTCGGTGCACGAGCATTCGACGGTGGCGGTGAAGAAATAGTGCGTTCGTAGGCGCCCTAAAGGACTCATTCTTTGATTGATGGATTCGTTTCAAAGGAAATAGCGACTATCGACTAGATGGCTTTAACAAACTGACTTGTCCTAGTTCTAAGATTATTATTGACAATCAGACGTGGATACCTGAAGATGCGTGAGTAAAGACACTAAACTCTCGTCACGGACATGAGGGAGATTAGCATGTCGCTTGTCGTACGCACGTTTTTCATTTCCTCGGTTTTGTGCAATGCCCTGTTGACTCCAAGCAGCGCTGGCGATAAGGACCAGCTCCTGAAACCGATTGCGTCGCTGGTCGTCTCGCGGCAAAATGTCAGGTGCTACAACTTTTCGCCGGATGGAAGCCGCGTTGCTGTTGCTGGATTAGACGGATCAATTCAATTTTGGCAGGTTCGTTCTGAGAAAAAATCAGACCTCCTACTCGTCACTGCAATTGACGACAAGCAAGTAATTGAGGCCATTGCCTTCGGAGCGGACAATAAGCTGTTCGCTGCAAGCATTGGCGGCAAGAACGGCTTTGTCCGCGTTTGGAATCTGGCTGGGGACCAACTTCTTTGGACTATGGACGGTTTGAATTACGGAGGCGCGCTGTCCTTCTCGCCTGATTCCAAGTACCTGGCTGTTGCGGATTTCGACTCCGTTCGCTTGTGTGATGCAGGGAATGGGAAGATACTGCATCGATTGGACATCGATCGAGGCTTCGTAACGCGGCTCACTTTCTCCGGAAATGGCACTTTTCTGATCACTGCTGGCCTTGGTTATTCCAAAGTTCATCTTTGGGACGTTGCAACGGGTAAGCGGAAGGCGAGTTTCCAATGTGATGGCCCCGCGTCGGCAGTAGCAGTGACCGAAAAGACCCTGTTCGTTGGCATGTGGAACCTTCCGATTCTCGCCTTTGAATTAGAATCACCGGAGAAAGAACCGCGTCCCCTGACTCGAAAGATTGACGATTGGATCAATTACCTTAGTATTTCCGCCGATGGGCGTTTCTTGCTGTCCACGGAGCGCGGCGGCAATCTAGTTTTTTGGGACGCCAAGTCAGGAAGAGAATTGAAGGCATTGCGGCAGAAAGGCACGTCCGTTGCGATGTTCTTGCCAGACGGAAAAACTCTATTGAGTACTGAGTTGGAAGCACTTCGCCTCTGGAGTATCGAAGGGTTGATAAAGAGTCTAAGACCAAACGTCGATTGACGGCCATTTGGTGAAGGAGCAAGAAATGGTTCAAAAGCACAGATTCACGAACTGGGACCTGCCGCCGATGTCTACAGCCTGGGCGCGATCTTGTACGAGCTCTTGACGGGCAGGCCGCCTTTCCGCGCGGAGACTCCGCTCGACACCGTCATGCAGGTGCTGCACAACGATCCGGTGCCGCCGTCGCTCCTCAATTCCAAAGTCGATGCCGATCTGGAAACGATTTGCCTCAAGTGCCTGGAAAAAGAGCCCGCGCTGCGGTACGCTTCCGCCCAAGCGTTGGCCGAGGATTTGCAAAACTACCTCAACGGCGACTCGATCAACGCCCGCAGCTCGAACGTGCTCGACCGGCTGACGCGCATGCTCGAGCGCAGCCAGCACGACTACGCGTTCGCCACCTGGAGCTCGATGCTGCTCATCATGGGTGTGGTCGTGGGCGTGCAGAACCTGGCGGTGTTCGCGCTCATGCAATGGGACGCGCCGCGCTGGACGATTCAGACGTGCCGCTTCGTGCAATTCGCGTTATTGGGCCTCTTGTTCTGGTACAACCGCGGCAGCCGGCTCTTGCCCACGAGCAGCGCCGAGCGCGAATTGTGGACCATCTGGATCGGTTACTTCTTCAGTAACTTGCTGATTGTGTTCGTCGTGCGCTTGATTCGCGGCTTCGATTTCATGGAGCCGACCGGGCTCGCCCCGCGCCATTTCGAGGAAACGCTGACCTACCCATTCTTGGCAATTGCAACCGGGCTGGCGTTCTTTATCATGGGCAGCAACTACTGGGGCCGCTGTTACGCGATCGGACTGGCGTTCTTCGTGATCGCGGCTGTCATGCCCTATCAAATGGAGCTGGCCCCGTTGGAATTCGGCGCGATCTGGTGCGCGGCGCTCATCATGCTCGGCCTGCGTTTGAGGCGCGTGGGACAGCTTGTGGAGGCTCAGAAGAAGCAGCCGCCGCACGAGCATTCCACGGTGGCGGCGCGGAAATAGTGGTGGATTGATAATGCCCCTCTCAAAGCGGACGGTTTCTGTGTTGGCAGTTTTGTTCAGGAAACTCGAAAATTGCGAACTGGAAACGCCACTAGCTCCCTGCCGATTTCTTCAAAAGCAAGATGGTTTGATCTAACGTCTTTGATCGAACGTTTTCAATTGATTCCTTGTGAATCTCCGAGAGGGCCCCATAAATTGTCAAGGATTCATCTAGGTACGCATCTTTTCCGTCGAATGCCAGATACGGTCCACCGCGTCGATAAGGTTTACCGTTTATGCTAAACCATGCAGGGCTAGTCCCATACCAGAACAACTTCAGAGAAATGCGAATACCGTCGTTTTGGACGAGTTGTAATGACCCGATTTCCTGAACTCCGTCTGGGAAACTTTGAGACTCGGCGGGCTGGAAAAACCGCACTATGACTGGAATGTATTTGGTCGGAATCTCGAATTCGGGGACGTTTTTCAGGCCGATGACTTCTCCCGTCAGTTCTGCAGTTAGAGTCTTGATATCTTTCATTTCAAATACTACTGTTTGAGTTTCTTTTCTTTGCCAACGCAGAATTACAACGCCGATCACGACGACGATTGCTACCAACGCAGAAGTAAACAGCAGCTTCCGTTTCATTTGCTTGCGCGGCTTATTGAGCTTCGGGAATGCGCACGTTGGGTCCGGGCGGCATCCATCGAGATCTGGTCAACACCACCCCATAAAGAATGAAGGGGTATGCGCTTCTGTTATTCACTCCATCTTCAAAGGGCGAATGAATCACCTGTGGATTTGGAGTAGTGAAACTGTGATTCACATGTTCCCAGAACGCGGCACTGCCTTGAGGTTCGTGCAGGGTCCAGAAATCGTAGCCCCCTGACAAGTTAATATCTGACCACTGGGGCGGCCGGTCTGGCCGTGCGAAATCCTCTTTAGTAACACCGTTCAGCAAACTAAACTGGACTGCAAAGATTCTTGGCTGTGCGGCGCCCGGTTGCGGCTGCACAAGCAATAATTTCCTGTACAAATCAGCTTCGGCGAAAGTGCGAAACACCGTTGATTGATTATTGAAGATCGGGAATGACATGTAGCGTGTCCCAAGTCTGACATTGGCGAGCCCCACGCAACCTCGCCTCCCTTCTCTGAATGCATCTTCGTCAAGTCCCAAGAGAGCATAGATTTCCGGCGCCGACCACCTTCCATTTGGCTGGCCATTTATTTCGCGAAGCCGATTCCGTAGCCAATCGCGCGCGATCGCATCAGTGACTCCCGCCGGAAAGTCAAGTCCACTAGGGTCCGTGTGAATGACCGGGCTGTTTGCCACGTAACGATACAGATTCGAATCTCCGGCACTAAACCCCAGCGGTTTCCGATTTCCAAAAAGTCGAACTATCCAGTCGGCGACTCTAGGTGATGATTCGGCCGGACTGCTCATACGTGTAGACGCTGTGCTGGTTGCTTGCATGGTTCCATCTCCTTCTGGATGAATTCCGGAATCTCCCAGGGCGCCCTTTGCACGACATCGGCGAGCCCAAAGCAAGCTCATCCGGATGGACCTTCCGTCGCAAGAAATGATGGCCTGGTCCAAGCAAGATTCCGCAGCCTGCAGGGGTTATTGCTCGTCTCCGCCAACACTGTGCTTCAGAATCTCCTTGCGGCTGACACTGTCAAAGAATCGAATTCGGCGACTATTGGAACCTATCTGAATGACCCGGCCGTCCGGCTGCCACGAAATGGAGTTGACAGATTTCCAAGATAAGCTGAATTCCTGTTCCTGCACGCGGACCTTTGTCATATCTATGATTCTCAGTCGGCCCTTATTGTTTGCAATTGCAAGTACATGCGCTACGGGGGAGAATTCTCCAATTACAAAATCCTGGAAGGAACAAACTTCCTTTCCCGACAAGACGTCATAGACCTTTGTGGCCTTACTGTCTAGGGAGACAGATATGTATTTATCATCATGAGAAAAGCTTAGATGTCTAATCCTGTCACTCAGGTTTCCGATAGTTCGCACTCTTTTTAGTTCCGTACCAGTGCGCAGTTCCACTTCATTGATTGCATTTGAATATGCAAGCAGTGGCCCATTAGACGAGAAGCGCACCACCTTGATCTCGCCAAAAACTCCGTTTTTCTTTCCGCTATCAACAGTTACTATCGTTCGGGATGCCAAGGAAATCATGTGCAATCCAGAATACGCATCTACATAAGCAATGAAGTCTCCCCTCGGCGAGACGCTCATACCAGTGATAATCGGTTTGATCTCAACGACATCCTTTGGAGGCGAGCGTTTAGGCGTTAAGAGAACTTTCTCCTTCAGGTTTGAGATTTTGGAAAGATAGATACCTTCCAGGCAACTCCATGCTAATGAATCCCCATCATTGAATACTACCACATGGTCAAGGCATAGGGATTCAATGCATGCAACCTGCTTTCCTTCAGGAAAGCTCCAGATCCTCAGTTTCTCGTCCTCTCCATTTGAAATCAACACTGAGTGGCGTTTCGAAAAGAACGTCTTGCCGACTTCTCCTTCGTGCGTAAAAGATCCTTTCACGTGAATCATTGGAGAGCCGTGAAAAGCAAAGAGCAATGGCAATGCAATCCAAATCGAAGTCAACAAATGCTACCCTTTTTATCTTGACTATTCTTCGACTAGGGCCTTATTCTATTTATATCGAAATTCATACTTCTAAGGTATTGAACTAGGATTGGAGGATGAAGGTCCTGGTTTCTCCTTACCATGTTGACTAAACTCAAAGCCTCGCCTCTGGTAACACTTTGGAATACAAGGTGCATGCTTTGCATAAGGGAAAGTCGGGCGGGAGAGGGCACGCGAGTGTTAAGTATGTCAGTTATGCGCCTGTTGAACTCTAGATTCCAGAAAAGAGTTCTTTCTGCGTTGATTAAGAAGTTAACGCCCATTGGAACCATAGATAAAAACGCACTCTTGGCAAAACGACGGTCAGCTAATCTCTCCGAGTTGAGTTGGTGAAGTAAGCACGCCATCGAACTCTCGATGACTGCTTTCGTCGCCGGATTGACATTTGGCCAGATGAGTGGGTCCAAAGGTGCCAGATCGCGCACTCTCGTTAAAGCTGTTTCGTGTGCTCTCAACTGAGCAACAATCTGCTCAATGACTAACTGTCTCTGTCGCGTTGTACCGTCTGACAATGGAGGAGTCTGATCGATATCCAACGCGTTGTCCCAGAAGACCAGGAACATCTCATAATGAGTGTAACTAAGGGCTTGGTCACCCAAAACTAATACGTCGCCAGCTTCTGCCCTATCAATGTATGCCTGAAGTCTATCCCTTCGATTAAGGGTCAGTAAAGTGACAATGAGATGAGCACGGCCTTGGAGCCCAGAGGGATCCGCGAGCATCGTTGACTTGTTTTCAACGTAACGATACAGATTGGAATCCCCCGCATGGAACCCAAGCGGTTTCCGATTTCCAAAGAGGCGAACAATCCACTCGGCAACCTTAGGTGCAGACTCGGCCGGACTCGTCATATGAGAAGGCGTTTTGGTTGCTGCCGGCATGGTTGATCTCCTTTTCCTTCTTGAGGAATTCGGAATCCTGCCAGGGGGCCCGTTGCACGAGCTCCCCCAGCCAAGTTGCAAGTTCATCCGGATGGCCCCTCTCGCCGGGTTCAAACAAGCTCATCGCGTATTGTACGCTGTTTTGGAACTGCGCAAAATGCAGAAGTCGATTATTTGGGAATAGCCACCTGGCCAACAAGTAGTCGCGCTCGGCGAGACTTTCGCGATTTGTGTTCTCGTAGTGGCGCGCTCGAAATCCAACGAAAACGCCCAGCATCTCCCTTGGCGTCAAGACCCGCAAATCGGACCCGCAGGTCACCGCTTTGTTGGGCAGCCGGTAATAACGAAGGTAATATTCGTCCGGGTGCGACTGAAAGCCGCCGACGCCAGTCTTCGTGGCTTCGATGTTGTGCGTCACCTTCCCATCGTGGTAACAGCAAATGTAGTGCGAATCAACGCACGCCAACGAGACCGGCCAACGCATGCGCCAGCCAAGAGTCACGTGAAGTGCCGCCATGTTGGCGCAGGTTCCCTGCCGACTGTCCATAACGCCGTGCAGAAAAAGGTCTGAGGGATCGGTGTAGAAGACAGATTTCAAGTCCTTCTGGTCGTCGCGATATCGAATGCCGAGCGTTTCATCGACGAAGTAGCACAAGAAGCCGAGACGAAAGAATGCCAGATCGTTTTTCCAACTCCACGGGTCCTGCTGGAATTGGTATTCTGCCTCGCGAAGGCCGCGCTTCAGTTGACCCGTCCAAATGTCGGCTTGAATGCGATACTTCTGCACGTCCAAGCCGGCTAGGCTGGGAATCTCCTTGGCGACAAGGAGGTTCATTTCCAATGGGTCGGTGACCGTCAGCTGCGCATCGGAATAGGCGAGAAAGCGCCGAAAAGAGCCTTCATTCGTGGGCGATTTCGCGGTATTGTCCATGACATGTTCCCCCACGGGGCGGGAAGCCTAATGAGTTGAATGGCAGTAGAATAATCCGACGAAGCAAGCCTTTCAAGAAAAAAACAAGAATTCCTTGCGGCTTCGTTTTAGGTGATCGCCATGAAACAACGACTTTGGCTATCCGTTGCAGCGCTGGCTTTGCTTTCCATCCCGGCCTGGTCCGACGGTGTCGCCCGGCCGATCCAGCTCTTTAACGGCAAGGACCTCACCAACTTCTACACCTGGCTGGGCGCGCCCGCCAAGGGCGAGAAGCCCTACGGCAAGAACAACGATCCGGAAAAAGTCTTCACCGTCGTCCAGGAAGACGGCAAGCCGGCTATCCGCGTGTCCGGCAAAGTCTTCGGCTGCTTCACGACCGAGAAGGAATTCTCGAACTATCACTTGACCGTCGAATACAAATGGGGCGAAAAGACCTGGCCGCCGCGCGAGAAGGCCACGCGCGACAGCGGCATCCTCCTCCACTGCGTCGGCGACGACGGGGCGGCCGGCGGCGTCTGGATGGAATCCATCGAATGCCAGATGATCGAAGGCGGCACCGGCGACTTCATCCTCGTTAAAGGCAAGGGCCAGCCCAGCCTGAAAGTCGCCGCCGAAAAGCGCGGCAACCAGTTCTACTACAACCCCAAGGCCGAGCCGATGCTTTTTAAGAGCGGCCGCATCAACTGGTTCGGCCGCGATCCCATGTGGAAAGACGTCTTAGGCTTCCGCGGCAAGGACGACGTGGAACTCCCCGTGGGCCAATGGAACAAGCTCGAATGCATCTGCTCCGGCGACGCCATCACCAACATCCTCAACGGCAGACCGGTCAACGGCGGCAGCCACGCCAGCCACACCAAGGGGAAGATTCTGTTTCAGTCGGAAGGGGCGGAGGTGTTTTTCCGAAGGATTGAGCTCGCGCCGGTGGAGAGGTAATCGACCGCCAACATGCAATCGTAATTGGCGATATTGTAAAGATGGAACTGCGACTTTCGGCCGCAGTCCAGAATCCCAAAGCGGCAACGAGTCGCCACACTTCAAAGGTCTTGTGTCATGAACCGCATCTTTCTTTGCCTTGGTACGGTCTTCCTTTCGATTGGCCTCCTCAGGGGCCAAGAACCGCCGGCAAAACAGAAACAAGAAACCAAGCCTAAGCCGCGGCTTACCATTACCAAAGAGACCACATTTGTCACCGACCCCCTCGACAAGGACGGCTACCCTGATTACGCCGCCGCGCTCAACGCACGGCTGCGTCAGGGCGTGACGCCGAAAAACAACGCCAATGTGTCGTTGTTCAAGGTGTTCGGCCCGAAGCCGGAGGGCGCGCGCTTGCCGCCGAAGTTTTACGAATGGCTGGGCGTCGCGGAGCCGCCGGAGAAGGGCGATTACTATGTCCCGTTATTTCGCTACCTCCGGGACGACCTCAAGATCGAAGATGAAGATCTTCGCAATGTCATTGACGAGGAAGCGGATCGAGCGCGGGAGCGGCCCTGGAAGGCGAACAAATATGGGCATGTGGCCGCCTGGCTGGAAGCGAACGAGAAACCGCTGGCGACACTCGTGGAGGGCATGCGGCGGTCGCACTATTACTTGCCGCTCGTGCCGTCGTCCAATCAAGGACTAATCACCACGCTATTGCCCAGCGTGCAAAAATGCCGCGAGTTGATCCGCGCCCTGACAGCCCGTGCCATGCTGCACACCGGCGAGGGCCGCTACGACGCCGCCTGGCAGGACTTGCTCACCGGCCATCGCCTGGCCCGGCACGTCGCCAAGGGCGGCACGATTATCGAAGGCCTGGTCGGCGTTGCTATCGAAGCCATCAATTACAACTCCATACTGGCATTTCTCGACGGCGCCAAGCTCAGCTCCAAACAGCTTCAAGCTTGCCTGCGCGACTTGCGCGCTTTGCCGCCATTGCTCGCCGTCGCCGACAAGATGGATGGTTTTGAGCGCTTCATGCTACTGGAAACGATCGTCCAGCTGGAGCGCGGCGACATGTCGCTCGACGCGGTTCTGAACATCGCGCCTCCAAGGGATTTTCCGGAGGAAGTGGTCAAGGAGTTTCTAAAGGACGTGTCCTGGGACGCGGCGCTTCGCACCGCTAACCGCTGGTACGATCAGGTTTCCGCCGCGATGCGCTCCAAGGACCGGGGGGCCAGAGAGAAGAAACTCAGTGAATTGTCGGAGGAATTACAGACGAATATGCAATCGGTGCTCGATCCTAAGAATCGGGCGAAGATACTGGCGGAAAAACCCGACTTCAAAGGCAAGATTTTCGGTGACACAATGTTCTGGCTACTCTTAGGCGGCGTACACAAGGTGCAAATTGCCGGCGACCGCGCCGAGCAGGGCGAGCGCAACCTGCACTTGGCGTTCGCGCTTGCAGCATACCAGCGCGATCAGGGCGCGTATCCCAAGAAGCTCGAAGCGCTCGTTCCCAAGTACCTGCCGGCGATTCCCCTCGACCATTTCACCGGCAACGCACTTGTCTATCGGCCGGCGGAGACGGGCTACTTGCTCTACAGCTTTGGCCCCAATGGCTTGGACGAACAAGGCCGCTACTACGACGATAACCCGCCGGGCGACGACCCGCGCGTGCGCATGCCGCTGCCGAAGGCGGACAAGAAGTAGCTTGCTACGCATGTCACGATGGTTTCACCATCGCCGGAAAAGGCAGACTTGTCTATTGCTCGTGTGATGTAATGGAGGCTCTATGGCAACCAAACCTGCCGCGCGCACCGAAGTTTGGATGACGGATTTTGGCGGCGGGCGCGGCCACGAGCAGGCCGGGGCGCGGCCCAGCCTAGTGATTTCGCACGACGTGTTCAATCAAGGGGCTGCGGATCTTGTGGTTGTCATTTCGATCACGTCCAAGGCAAAGGGCGTGCGGACGCATGTCGAGATCAAGCCGCCGGAGGGCGGCCTTTCCGTTGTCAGCTTTGCGAAGTGCGAAGATATTCGCTCGATTTCAAAAGACCGGTTGCAAAGAAGAATGGGGGCTGTCACACCGGCGACGATGGTGAAGGTGGAAGCCGTGTTACGCGCGTTGCTAGTGCTTTAGTCTTTGCCGTTGCCGTGCTCGGTCCAACGCTCGTCGGGATCGAGGCCGTCCATCAGGGTGTTGTCGAAAAGGCGACGCTCTTCAAGCTCGTGTGCCCACGCGTCCGGGTCGGCCTTCAACGTCGCAAAGTCTCGATCGACGCCTTCGAAGAAATGCTTGCGGCGATAATCCTCCACAGCCTTGTCGAGGATTTCCGGGACGCTCTTCCCGGTCTGCTCGGACAGTGCCTCCAAGCTGCGCTGCGTGCTATCGGCAATTTGGACGGTTAGAGTAGCCATGGTGTCTTTGTAACCGATTGGCGGCGAAATCTCAATCCCGTTCCGCCGGCGGCTCGCCCGGCATGCGCGGCGGCGCCGCGCTTCTTGGCCGCGTGTTCTTGGCGGAGGCGCTCGAAGCGCTCTTTCAACACCGGTCCAAGGGCCTGCTCCAAGATGTAGCGCGTGATGAATCGCGGCGTGTAGAATGCGCCCTCCTTTTTGCGCCGCGCCTTGTGCTTTTCGGGATCGACCGGCTCGGCCAGGCCGTCCAGTTCGCTGCGCAGCTTCTCTAAGTCCGTGATTGATTGCTCGAAGATGTGCCCGAGAATCTCCACGTCCACCATGTTGGTGCCCGGAGCGGCGTCGTCGGCGGCTACTTCATGCGCCGGCCGATAATCGTAGCCCGCCAGGTCGTGGAACTGGCGGCAAACATCGTCCGGCACGCGCAAGCTGTCAAGGAGCGGATCCTCGGCGAACAGGCCCCCGTTGTATCCGGGAATCTCCAGGGCTTTGTCGCTCTTGTCCACGGCACGAAACAAGCCGCGAAAGTTGTCCCAAATCGGTCGCAGATTGAAGGGATCACGATGCTCGTATGCTTTCTCGATGATGCCCTTGGGCAAGAGATGCCGGTCTTTGCAGAAGGCGCAGAACAAGACGCGGTCCAGAAGTTTTTGCGTGCGTTGCAAAAGCTCGTGCCGGGAAACGTTTGGATTCTCCCGGCAGAGGAATTGAAAGGCGTCCTGCCGGATATCGGCATAGCGCTGGTAGTAATCCTTCGTCAGCTGCCGGCCCACCTTTTCCGATGCCGTGAGCAAGTCATAGAGGTGACAACGGCCGTTCAAAGGCGCGACGCGGTCTGCCCCCAGTAGAAAAAGGAATTTTTCGAGCTGGCGTTGATCGCGTGCGAGCGTCACGGTGTCAAAGGACTCGAACGACTGCTGCGTCGAGCCTTTGTGATAGAGCCGCGTCTGGCGAATCGAGGTAACGATGATCCAGTCGCACGGCAGATTGATGGCGTAGCGATAGGCTTGATCGATTGCCGACATTCTCCGGCCAGCGAACGGGCGGTCGAGCGGGTCTTTCGGCCCCTTGCCTTCGAACGGCGACGACGGGTTTTGCCTGGCCGGGGACGAAAATGCCCAAAACAGCGTCGGCGAATTTGCCGTCGACTTCAACATGCTTCTCGCGCGACATGGTGTAGCGCGCCGAATTCTGCGCGGGTCCGACGTAGCCTAAGAGTTTGCCGAAGAAGACAGTGAGAAAGTCGGGCAGGATTTCCTTTTCCGTGAGGTCGTCAATGCTTTGGGACTCGATCAAGTCGGCCCACTTGCCAAGTTCGGGACGCAAGTCCCAAACTGGCTGCGGCAAGTTGTAATAAGTCAGGTGCTGTCGCAAGACGTCAGGCCGGAAAAGCGGCTTGGCTTCGAGTGGCATAGACGGCTGATAAGGTTGTGTTTCTTTCCACAGGATACCAATTCCCGATGCGTGGTGATAGTTGCGAGTGGCTTTGGAAATCGACGTAAGCGCAGAAACGCCACTACCGCCAACATTGCCAAAAGTTGGCCATCATGCCGATTCATGGTTGCCAGAAAGTGGCAACATTGCCAATCACCGTTGCGGCAGTTGCCCTCATACTCGAAAGTGGCTCTTGCTTAGAATGTCAATTTTCGAGATTCCGGCGGTTGACACATTTCGTTGCAATTCGTTGCATTCGTTTCTTTTCGTTGCGCGGAGGGGGGTGTGGGCGCGCGCGCGCAACGGATCCCATAAATT
>JAKEFD010000427.1 GCA_022616245.1 Gemmataceae bacterium | reverse complement strand
CTGGCCAACGAACGCGTCGCCCTCTACCGTCCAATCCTTGAGCGTGCCAGTTTCGAAGTCGAGGTTGAGCGGCTTGCCGTCGGCGCCAAGGGGCAAGACGCTTTCGCTAGTCTGTGCAAACAGCGTCGAAGCATGGACCAATACCAAAAGTGCCAGCAGGAATCGGCCGCGCATGATTCACCTTTCGAGAAGCGATTCACGGATCAAGATGGCCGTATTCTATCGGGAACCTTTGAAAACTCACCGGAAAATCAGGCTGGACAGTGTACGAGCATCTGGAGCGCGACGAATACTTGTTAGCAAGTAGTAACAACGAAGGGGGTATGCCTATGCACGAGTTGGCAAGCACGAGCGATATCGCAACTCGCAAACTTTTGTTAGTAAACAGTTTATGACAACTGTCACGTGCTTGCCACCAAGGTGAAAAAGGTGGCAAGGACGAGCCGTGCTTGCCACTTGGAAGATTGTGGATTCAGTGGACACTAATTGCCGAATTGTTTACTATGTTTATAAACATAGTAAACATTAAAAGGAATCGTTAGAGCTTCCGAGACTTATTGACGTTGGTTTCTGCGGATTAGGACAATCCTGAAAGAGATCCCTCATGACGAAGAAGTGCATTCGCTTGCTTTGTGCGGCACTTTTGGCGAGTTTTTTCTCTTCCACGACGGGCTGCGGCAATGTCGGCGAGAGCAAAGGCATGCCGTCGCTCGAACTGCTCAACGTGTCGTATGATCCCACTCGGGAACTTTGGCGCGACATCAACGGCCACTTCATCCCCACGTACGAGAAAGATCAGGGGGTCCGATTATCCATCAAACAATCGCACGGCGGCTCGAGCACGCAGGCGCGGGCAGTCATCGATGGGCTCGAAGCGGATGTGGTCACGCTCGCCGCTTTTCCGGACACAAACGCCATCAGCCGAAAAGGCCTTATTGCCGAGGATTGGCTGAAGCGGCTACCTCATAACTCGCTGCCGTATTACTCCACGATCGTTTTTGTCGTCCGCAAAGGAAATCCCAAGGGTGTCAAAGACTGGAACGATTTGGTCCAATCCGATGTTTCCATAATCACGCCCAATCCGAAAACCTCGGGGAACGGCTATTTGACATTCCTCAGCGCCTGGGGCTCGGTGGTCCTGCGGGGTGGCTCGCGCGAGGATGCCGTCCAATTCGTGACGAAGCTCTACAAGCAAGTTCCCGTGCTCGACTCGGGAGCGCGCGGAGCCACAGCGACCTTCGTGCACAGGAAAATCGGCGACGTGCACCTGGCCTGGGAAAACGAAGCGCACCTGGAAGTGCGCGAAGCCAAGGGCGCGCTAGAGTTGATCTACCCGCCCATCAGCATCCGCGCAGAGCCGCACGTGGCCGTGGTGGACGCGAATGTGGACCGCAAGAAGACCCGCGCTGCCGCCGAAGCGTATTTGAAGTTCCTGTACACCGATCCGGCTCAAGAGATCATCGCCAAGCATTTTTATCGACCGAGCAATGAAGCCATCCTGAAGAAGCACTCCGCGACATTCCCTGACGTGAAGCTGTTTTCCATTACAGAGATTGCTTCGAGCTGGGCTGAAGCCCACAAGCAGTTCATCGGCCAAGGCGGGGTGTTCGACGACATCTATCGGCCCAAGTCAAAATGAAACGACAAGTAAGTAGGACTAACCACAGAGAAGGTCGGGCATATGCCAAATGTGAATCGGAAGGTGCTGCCCGGGTTCTCCCTGTCGTTGGGTTACACGGTTTTCTACTTGAGCGTTCTGGTGCTGTTGCCGATCTTTGCGTGTTTTTCCAAGGCGGCGTCGCTTTCCTTCGACGAATTCTGGAGCGCGGTGTGGACGGATCGAACTCGAGCGGCCTATGTGCTGACGTTTGGGACGGCGTTCATTGCCGCGATCGTCAACCTGTTCCTGGGCCTCTTGATCGCCTGGGTTCTGGTCCGTTACGAGTTTCCCGGCAAGCGGTTGGTCGATTCGCTCATCGACTTGCCGTTGGCGCTGCCGACCGCAGTGGCGGGACTTGTTTATGCCAGTCTCTACGTGGAGAACGGCTGGCTGGGACAGTTTCTGGTCCCGCTTGGAATTGAAGCAGCCTACACCCGATTGGCGATCGTCCTGGTGCTGACCTTCATCGGCCTGCCGTTCGTGGTGCGCACGGTTCAGCCGGTTCTGGAGGACCTCGATCCGGAGGCCGAGGAAGCGGCGGCCTCGCTGGGGGCGACGCGCTGGCAGACTTTCCGAAAAGTGATCCTGCCCGCGCTCTTTCCTGCCCTCATCACCGGATTCGCCCTGGCCTTTGCCCGCGGCCTCGGCGAATACGGCTCGGTCGTCTTCGTCTCGGGAAACATGCCTTACCGAACGGAGATTGCCCCGGTCCTCATCGTCGCCCGCTTGGAGGAATTTGCTTACGGCGAAGCGACTGCGATCGCGGTCGTGCTGTTGGTCATCTCATTCTCCATGCTGGTGGTGATCAATCTGTTGGAGCGTTGGAGCAAACGCCATGACGCCTGAAGCGGCATTCGAACATCCGCGAACAATGGTCGCACCGCGCCAGGCCCAGCAGGATCCAGCCTGGGTGCGGTGGAGTCTGACATTGACCGCTTTGGCCGTGGTGGGCGTGCTCATCGTCATTCCCGTGGTCCACGTGTTCGCCCAGGCCCTCGTCGGCGGCCTCAGAGTTTATTGGGACAACTTGTTTGCCGATCCCGACACGCGCCATTCCATTTTGCTGACCCTTACCGTGGTGCCCATCGCGGTGGGGGCCAATCTCGTGTTCGGGCTGGCGGCCGCCTGGGCCATTGCCCGCTTCCGATTTCCGGGGCGGACGCTATTAATTGCACTGATCGACTTGCCCTTTTCGGTGTCGCCTGTGGTTGCAGGCCTGATGTTTGTTTTGATCTTTGGCCTTCAAGGTTACCTGGGGCCTTTTCTGCGTGCCGACGGCTATGCAGTCTTCCCCTACCTCTTTTCGATTCTTGGAGCGGGATTGTTCGCTTTGCTTTTCTTTCTCTTGCGACCGGTGAGTCCTAAAGCGCGGCACGGTCTTTGGAATCGTCCCTGGCTAATGGTGATACTGGGAAGCGGCAGCGCGTTCGGAGTGCTCCTTGCTTGGCAGCTCTATTTTGAAGTTTGGCCGCGCAACGAAAGTCTCAAGATCATTTTCGCGACTCCCGGCTTGATCCTGGCCACCGCGTTTGTGACTTTTCCGTTCGTGGCGCGGGAACTCATTCCGGTCATGGAAGCGATCGGCGCGGATGAGGAAACGGCGGCCGTGAGCCTCGGCGCCAACGGCTGGCAAATGTTCTGGCACGTTACTCTTCCCAACATCAAATGGGGCCTGGCCTATGGATTGATTCTGTGCAATGCGCGCGCCATGGGCGAATTCGGCGCAGTCTATGTGGTTTCCGGTCACATCGCGGGTCAAACGGACACGATGCCCCTGCGCATCGAAAAACTGTTTCAGGAATACAATCTGCCCGGGTCGTTCGCGGTTGCCTCCGTGCTGACCCTGCTGGCGCTGGTCACGCTGGTTATCAAAGCGGGGCTCGAACGAAAAGTCGCCGGCCGGCCGCTGGTGGCCAGGCACGCCGCGCCGAAGAATAGCAACGGAGCAAAATTATGAGCATCCTCGTCAAGGATGTGAGCAAGCGGTTCGGCGAACATACGGCCCTGGAGCGCGTCAGTCTGGAGGTGCCGAGCGGAGTTCTGGTGGCGCTGTTGGGCCCGTCCGGATCGGGCAAGACGACGCTGCTCAGGATCATCGCGGGCCTGGAAGTCGCCGACGAGGGCAGCGTGTTCCTGCACGAGGAAGACGCCCGACAGCTCGACGTCCGCGAGCGCAATATTGGATTTGTCTTCCAGCACTACGCTCTGTTCCGTCACATGACCGTGCACGACAACATCGGCTTCGCCCTCAAGGTGCGACGCCGGCCCAAGCAAGAGATCAAAACGCGCGTGCGCGAGCTCCTGAGGCTCATTCAACTGGAAGGCATCGAATATCGCTACCCGGCACAGCTATCCGGCGGGCAACGGCAGCGTGTGGCGCTTGCACGCGCCTTGTGCGCCCGGCCGCGCGTGCTGCTCCTGGACGAGCCCTTCGGCGCCCTCGACGCGCGCGTCCGCAAAGAGCTGCGCGATTGGCTGCGGCGCTTACACGACGAAATCCACGTCACCAGCGTCTTCGTCACGCACGATCAAGAGGAAGCCCTGGAGCTGGCCGATCGCGTGGTGGTCATGAATCATGCCCGGATCGAGCAAGTCGGCACGCCGGAAGAAGTCTATCATCATCCCGCCAACCCGTTCGTCATGCGGTTTTTGGGACAGGTGAACTTGTTTCACGGCCGGCTCGAGGAAGGGCAAGTCGTCGCGGACCCTGCCGGCGACGCGACCCCGGTGGTCGGCTACGCCCGGCCGCACCAGCTCGAGATCAGCCGCGAGTCGGCGTCGGGGTGGCCGGCGCGGGTGCTGCGCATGAACGCTGCGGGCATCCAGGTGCGCGTGGACTTGTTGCTCACCCAGGAAAACCGCACCATGGAAGTGGCGCTTTCGCAAGAGCGCTTTCACGAGCTGGCCTTGCGCGCCGGCGAAAACGTCTTCGTGAAGCCCAAACAATTGAAAGTGTTCGCCGAAGCCACGGCCGAGGACTATGTGATTTAACGAATCCTGTGGTGCGCCCGAATGCTCTAACCATTAGTCCCGCTGGCGTTTCGCGCTCGCAGCATAGCATACCCTGACATGCCGCGAGCGCGAAACGTAAACAAGTTCAATCCTATGCGATACCTAGTGACTGTCCGTGTGAAGCCCGGCTTGGATCATTTCACCTTCCACTTGAGATCTTTGTTCAAGCGAAAGACGTAATGGTGCGGCCGCAAGTCGCGCGTCAATCCCGGCTTGTAATGGAAGACGACCGTCTTTGCCTCCAGGTCGACTTCAAAAAGCAACCGGTCTTGTCCGGAGCCGGACCAGCCAAAGTACAGCACGCGGTGTTTTTCGAAATCGACGTCTTTGGCAATCTGTCCCTGCACTTCTTTGTCGGGAAACGACTTCGCGAGCTCCTTGTCGTTCTCGACGACGGCCGGTTTTTTCACGTCTCCTTTGGGAAAGGACTTCTGTCCTTTTACTTCCAGTCTTTTAACGCCGGCCTTCTCGTCCTGAGCGTCCAAGGATGCAAGGGAGAAGCACAAGGCCGCTCCGACCATGGCACTTATGCTGATGCGCAAGTTCATGTTGACTCCGCTCGCATAAGCCTGACGCGCAAGCGAAGAACTTCTATTGGGTTATCCACACTCCTTCGCTTGCGCTTCAGGCTTGAATACCGCGTTATTCCTTCTTCGCCGCAGGGGCTTCCTCACGCGGCGTCACGGCGACGCCCATGCTCTCCAGCGCCTCCGGATGGATGCGCACTTCGGAGTCCTGGTGCATGTGGAAGCCGGTGCCCGCGGGGATGAGGTGGCCGAGGATGACGTTTTCCTTGAGGCCGACGAGATAATCGACCTTGCCGGATAAGGCGGCCTCGGTCAGCACCTTGGTGGTTTCCTGGAAGCTGGCGGCGGAGATGAAGCTGTCGGACTGCACCGCCGCCTTGGTGATGCCCAAGAGCTGCGTGGTGCACGTCGCCGCCTCGGGCCGCGAGTAGTTGGGCGGCGTCTTATCGTCGGCTTCCAGAGCGGCCTTCACTTCCTCAAAATTGTCCTTGCTGACGAGTTTACCCGGCTCGAACTTGCTTTGGCCGGGGTTCTTGACCTTGACGCTTTCCTTGAGGCGGTCGTTCACCTCGCGGAAGGCGAATTTGTCGATGACCGAGCCGGGCAACAGACCCGTGTCGCCCATCGTCTCCACCTTCACCTTGCGCAGCATCTGCGCGATGATGATCTCGATGTGCTTGTCGTCGATATCGACGCGCTGGCTGCGGTACACGCTCTGGACCTCGCGCACGAGATAATGCTGGACGGCTTCGGTGCCGCTGATGCGCAGAATATCGTGCGGCACGAGCGGGCCATCCACGAGCGCGTCGCCCTCCTTGACGTAATCGCCCGTGTGCACGCGCAGGTGCTTGCCGTGCGGCACCAGGTGCTCGCGCTCGACTCCGGTGGCTTTGCCGTTGTCATCGACTTCCTCGACGATGATAGCGCGCTTGCCCTTGCGTTTTTCGCCCAGGCGAATGCGGCCGGCGATTTCCGCCATGACGGCGGGCTCGCGCGGCCGGCGCGCCTCGAAGATCTCGGTGACGCGCGGCAGGCCGCCGGTGATGTCCTGGGTGCCTTCGACCTCGCGCGGCGTCTTGGCCAAGAGCGAGCCGGCAAACACCGTCTGCCCCTCGCGGACTTCCAAGTACGCCTTCTCGGGAATCGGGTGCGTTTCCAGGAGCTGGCCGCGCTCGTCCTCGATGACGAGTTGCGGGTGCAATTCGCCCTTGTGCTCGGCGATGACCCAGCGCTCGGTCTGCATGTGGGCGTCCTTCTCTTTGCGGAGCGTTTCGCCTTCCACGATGTCTTCATAGCGGATGCGGCCGCCGCGCTCCGCCAAGATCGGGATGCGGTGCGGGTCCCAGCGGCAGATGATCTGGCCGGGATTGATCGTCTGGCCGTCTTGGACGAACAGCTCAGCGCCGTAAGGGACCGAGTATTCATCGAGGATGCGGTCCTTGGGGCCCAGGATGTGGATCTGGCCGTTGCGGGCGAGCGACACCGTCTCGCTCTTGTCATTGGTGGCGGCAAGCATGCGGATGAATTTCACCGTGCCGGTCTTCTTGGCCTTGATCTCGCTCTCGACCACGACGCGCTTGACGGTGCCGCCGATGTGGAACGTGCGCATGGTGAGCTGCGTGCCGGGCTCGCCGATCGACTGGGCGGCGATGATGCCGACGGCCATGCCTTCTTCGACGAGGTTGCCGGTGGCCAGATCCATGCCGTAGCAGAGCCGGCAAATGCCCAGGGCGGCCTGGCAGGTCATCGGGCTGCGGACAATGATCTTATCCAAGCCGAGCTGTTCGATCTTGCGCGCCTGTTCCCAGGTGATCATTTCGTTTTCCTTGACGATCACGTCGCCCGTGATGGTGGAGATGGTGTTGCGGGCGACGCGGCCGCGGACGGATTCCGCCAATGGCCTTTCGATTTCTTCGCCTTTGTAGATGGCCCCCTTGGTGACGCCTTGCGTGGTGCCACAGTCCTCCGAGGTGATGACGACGTTCTGGGCAACGTCGGCGAGTTTGCGCGTGAGGTAACCGGAGTCCGCGGTCTTGAGCGCCGTGTCGGCCAGACCTTTGCGGGCGCCGTGGGTGGAGCTGAAGTATTCGAGCACGGACAGGCCTTCGCGGAAGTTGGCCTTGATGGGCGTCTCGATGATTTGGCCGGAAGGCTTGGCCATCAGGCCGCGCATGCCGGCGAGCTGGCGAATCTGTTCGACGCCGCCGCGCGCCCCGGAGTGCGCCATGAGGAAGATGGGATTGAGATACGGCACGCCTTCACGAATGTCGTGCTGGAGGTCGTACATCATCTGCTTCGTGATCTTATCGCGCGCCTCGGTCCAGAAGTCGATGACCTTGTTGTAACGCTCCAGATCGGTGATGAAGCCGCGCTGGTAGTTTTTCATGACCTTATCGACTTCCTTTTCCGTCTCCTTAATGATGTGCTCCTTGTCGGGCGGCGTGCGCAAGTCGTCGGTGGAGAAGGACAGCCCGCTGCGGGTCGATTCGCGGAAGCCGATTTCCTTCATGCGGTCCAACAGGTCAATGGTCTCGCGCCGACCCAATTCCTGGTAGCAGTCGGCAATGATGCGGCTTAAGCGCTTGCCCGTGAGGGCCAGGTCGTAAAACGCCATGTCGGGCTTCAGGATATCGTTGAAAACGACGCGGCCGACCGTGGTGTGCACGAGGCTGTTGGCGGAGCGCGGCACCTCCTCGTCTCTTACCTTATCCTTGTCGATGCGCGACTCGGTGATGACGCGCTTGTCGATGGGTAAACGCACACGGATGCGGGCGTGAATGCCGAGCTTTTTCTGGGCGAAAGCCATGAAGACTTCGGCGGGACTGGTGAAGGACATGTTTTCGCCCTTCATGTTGTCGGGCAGCCGGTTGCGATAGTTCTTCACGCGATCATCGATAACGCCGCCCACGGTGCTGAACATCGCCAACGGGTCCGCCGTCAGGTAGAAGCAGCCCATGACGATATCCTGGCTGGGCGTGATGATGGGCTGGCCGTTGGCGGGGCTGAAGATGTTGTTTGTGGACATCATGAGCACGGTCGCCTCGACCTGAGCCTCGATGGACAACGGCAAGTGGACAGCCATCTGGTCGCCGTCGAAGTCCGCGTTGAAGCCCTTGCAGACGAGCGGGTGGATGCGGATGGCATTGCCTTCGATCAGCACTGGCTCGAAGGCCTGGATGCCCATACGGTGGAGCGTGGGCGCACGGTTGAGAAGCACCGGGTGGTTGGTGATGACCTCTTCGAGAATGTCCCAAACCTCCTCGGCTTTGCGCTCGAGCATCTTCTTGGCCGACTTGATCGTATCGGCATGGCCCAGTTCCTTGAGGCGACGGATGATGAACGGCTGGAACAGCTCCAGGGCGATCTTTTTGGGCAGACCGCACTGGTGCAGCTTCAATTCGGGACCGACGACGATGACGGAACGGGCCGAGTAGTCGACGCGTTTGCCTAAGAGGTTTTCGCGGAACCGGCCCTGCTTGCCTTTGATCATGTCGGTGAGCGACTTCAAGGGTCGGTTCGAGGAGCCGAGCACGGGTCGCTTGCAGCGGTTGTTGTCAAAGAGCGCGTCGACGGACTGCTGCAGCATGCGCTTTTCGTTGCGGATGATGACTTCCGGCGCGTTCAGGTCGACCAGTTTCTTGAGCCGGTTATTGCGGTTGATGATGCGGCGATAGAGGTCGTTTAGGTCGCTCGTGGCGAAGTTGCCCGAATCGAGGAGCACGAGCGGGCGCAGGTCCGGCGGGATAACCGGGATGCACTCGAGCACCATCCACTCGGGTTTGTTGGCGGGGCCGCCCAGACCGCTGTCGCGCAGGGATTCGACCACCTTCAGGCGCTTGACGAGATCGCGCTGTTTCTGCTTCGACGGCTTTTCCTTTTGGCCAAGTAGGGTCAACTCGTCGCGCAATTCTTTGGAAAGCTGCACGAGGTCGAGACGTTCGAGGAGTTTTTTGACAGCTTCGGCGCCCATGCCGGCCTCGAACTTGTCGCCGAAGGTTTCGCGGGCGCGGCGATATTCGTCTTCGGTGAGGAGCTGCTTGAACTTGAGGCCAGTTTCGCCCGGATCGACGACTACGTAGTCCTGAAAGTAAATAACCTTTTCCAGGCTGGTAGTCTTCATGTCCAGGAGCGTGCCCAGTCGGCTGGGCATGGCCTTGAAGAACCAAATGTGCACCACCGGGGCGGCCAATTCGATGTGCCCCATGCGCTTGCGGCGCACACGGCTGTGCGTGACCTTGACGCCGCAACGGTCGCAGATCATGCCCTTGTACTTCATGCCGCGGTATTTGCCGCAGGCACATTCCCAGTCCTTCTCCGGGCCGAAGATGCGCTCGCAGAACAAGCCGTCCTTTTCCGGGCGGTAAGTGCGGTAGTTGATCGTTTCAGGTTTTTTGACCTCACCGAACGACCAGCTGCGGATATCGTGCGGGCTGGCCAGGCTGATGCGCACGGAGCCGTAGTCGTTAATGCGGTCGTAAGTCGTTTCGCCGGTGGTGGACATAACGCCCTCCCAGGGTTGATAGCGGAATGCGGATCGCGGTTTACCGATGCGCCGTCAGCGGCAGTTGCGAGCAAACGAGGCAAGACCTCAGATTCGCTGCTTGCGCTCCAGTTGCATGTTGAGCGCCAAGCCACGGATCTCGTTGGTGAGCACTTCAAAGCTGGCGGGCGTGCCGGCTTCGAGCGTGTTCTCGCCTTTGACCATGGATTCGTAAATCTTGGTGCGGCCCTCCACGTCGTCGGATTTGACGGTGAGCAATTCCTGCAGCACGTAAGCGGCGCCATAAGCTTCGAGGGCCCAGACTTCCATTTCGCCGAAGCGTTGGCCGCCGAAGCGCGCCTTGCCGCCCAAGGGCTGTTGCGTGATGAGCGAATACGGCCCTGTGGCCCGCGCGTGCACCTTGTCGTCCACGAGGTGGTGCAGCTTGAGCATGTAGATGTAACCGACGGTGACCGGTTGCTCGAAGCGGTCGCCGGTGCGGCCGTCGTAAAGAAACGACTTGCCGCTTTCGGGAATGCCCGCTTCAACCAGGCAAGCGCGAATCTCATCTTCGGTGGCGCCGTCAAAGACGGGCGTGATCGCCTTGAAGCCGAGCTTTTGGGCGGCCCAGCCCAGGTGCGTTTCGAGGATTTGTCCCACGTTCATGCGGCTGGGCACGCCGAGCGGGTTGAGAAGTATGTCCACGGGAGTGCCGTCGGCCAGGAAGGGCATGTCTTCCTCAGGCAGCACTTTGGAGATGACACCCTTGTTGCCGTGGCGGCCGGCCATCTTGTCGCCCACCGAAATGACGCGCTTGGTGGCGACGTAGACCTTGACCATCTGCTGCACGCCGCTGGGCAATTCGTCGCCGCGCTTCAAGGAATTCAGTTTGCGTTCCTTGTCATCGACAAGGAACTGGACGCGCTCGTGGTGCTTGTGGAAGACCTTTTGGGCGTCCTTTTGGCGGTCCGGCGAACGAATATCCAGCTGCGTGATCCGGAAGGTCGCCGCGAACTCCGCGAGCGCTTTGTCGTCTTTTTCCAGGCCGAGCGCCTTGATCTCTTTCTTTTCGAGGACCTCGGCCAAGTCGGCGCCAAAAGCCCGAAACTGCTCGGCAATCAGCTTGTTGTACTTGTTTTCAATTTCGCGATGCTCCTTGTCGACGGCCTTGCGCTCTTCGTCCGTCATGCTGGCGCGCCGGCTGAATTTCTGAGCGTCGATGACGATGCCCTCCACGCCCGAGGGCACTTCGAGACTGTCGTTCTTGACGTCCTCGCCGGCGCGGCCGAAGATGGCGTGCAGGAGTTTTTCCTCGGGGGTGAGCTCGCTTTTGGATTTCGGCGACACTTTGCCGACCAGGATGTCGCCGGGCTGCACGAAAGTGCCGATGCGGACGATGCCGTTGTCGTCGAGATTGGACAGGGCCTTGGGCGACACATTGGGGATGTCGCGCGTGAACTCTTCCTTGCCGAGCTTGGTCTCGCGAATCTCGATTTCAAACTCCTCGATATGCAGCGAGGTGTAGGTGTCGTTTTTCACGAGCCGCTCACTGATGATGATGGCGTCCTCGAAGTTGTAACCGTCCCAGGACATGAACGCGACCAGCACGTTGCGGCCCAAGGAGAGCTCGCCCAGATAGGTCGCGGCGCCGTCGGCAATGATTTGCCCCTTTTTGACGCGTTCGTCGAGCTTGACAACCGGCCGTTGATTGAGGCACGTCCGTTCGTTGAGGCCGACGAACTTGCGCAGTACGTATTCTTGAGCCAGCGTTTGCCCGCGGGCGCGCTCGAGCCGGCTTTGTTTGTCGCCGTCGCTTACATCCTTGATCTTGTCGGGGCTGATGATGATGCGCTCGGCGTCGACGAAAATGACATGGCCGTCCTTGTCTGCCTTGATCACCATGCCGGAATGTTTGGCGACTTCCTTTTCGAGGCCCGTCGACACGAGCGGCGGCTCGGTGATGAGGAGCGGCACCGCCTGGCGCTGCATGTTGGAACCCATGAGCGCGCGGTTGGCGTCGTCGTGTTCGAGGAACGGGATGAGGCCAGCGGATACGCCGACCATCTGCTTGGGAGAGATGTCGATGTATTGCACATTGTCGGCGCTGATGACGTTGAAGTCGCCGCCGAATCGGGCCGTTACCCGGTCTTGGCTGATCTTGTGGCCGTCCGAGGGCGTGTCGGCCGGCGCCAGGTGGGCCTGCGATTCTTCGTCAGCCCGAAGCCAGACCACGTCGTCCGCCAGCTTGCGCTTGGTGATCTTGCGATAAGGGGTGATAAGAAAGCCATACTCGTCAACGCCGGCGTAAATGCTCAGGCTGGAGATAAGGCCGATGTTGGTGCCTTCGGGCGTTTCAATGGGGCAAATGCGGCCATAGTGGGAAATGTGCACGTCGCGCACTTCGAAGCCGGCGCGTTTGCGATTGAGGCCTCCGGGTCCAAGAGCACTCAGCCGGCGTTCGTGCGTGAGCTGGGCCAAAGGATTGGTCTGGTCCACGACCTGGCTGAGCTCGCCGCGGCCGAAGAAATACTCGATCGCCGCCGAGATGCTCTTGGGGTTGATGAGCGAGCGCGGCGTCATGTCTTGCTGGTCGCGGATCGACATGCGTTCTTGCACCGTGCGGCGCAGCTTGAGGAAGCCCTTGCGCAGCTCGTCGGCCGCCAATTCGTCGATCGTGCGCAGGCGGCGATTGCCCAAGTGATCGATGTCGTCCACGTGACCCTTGCCCGCGCGCAAGTCGAGGATGTAGCGAATGGCGTTAAGGAAGTCGAGCGGCCGAAGCGTCATGTCGCTTTCGGGAATGTCCTGGTTAAACTTGCGATTGATGCGGAAGCGGCCGACCTTGCCGAGGCGATAACGATTGGGGTCCTGGAACTTCTCTTTGAACAGCTCTTTGGCTTTCTCCAGTTGCGGCGGGTTGCCGGGCCGCAGGCGCTGGTAGATCTTCAAAAGCGCTTCTTCGTGAGTCGCTGTCGGATCGTCTTTCAGCGAAGCCAGCACCAACGGATCAAGCGTTTTGCCCTGGTCGCTCTTCATCGGCAGGACCACCACCGACCGAAGTCCGCAGGCGTAGATCTTGTCGAGCGCTTCTTTGGTGAAAACGTCGCAGCTTTCCAGATACAGCTCGCCGGTTTCCGGGTCGATGACGTCGTCGACCGCCACATTGCCCTCGATGGCTTCGCGATGAGCTGTCGTCAGGGTGATCGTTTTGACTTCGTGGAACGCGCGCACAATTTGGCCGTCGCTGGAATATTCCGGATCCATGGCCCGCAAGAGCGTCATGGCGGAAAACTTGCCGGATTGATCGATGCGGACGCCAAGAGCGTCTTTCTTGGTGACGTTGATTTCGATCCAGCTGCCGCGCTCGGGGATGATGCGGCAACTATGCAGCTTCTTTTCGCTGGCTTCTGTTTCAACGACGTAATCGACGCCGGGCGAACGATGCAATTGTGAAACGACGACGCGCTCGGCGCCGTTGATGATGAACTCGCCGCCGCCGATCATGATCGGCATGTCGCCCAGATAAACCTCTTCCTCGACCGGCTGCTCCTTGTTGAGGCGGAGCCAGACACGGAAGGGACGCCCGTAGGTCAGGCGGAGCTGGCGGCATTCATCGGGGCCGTAGCGCGGCTTGCCCAACTCGTACTTGATGTACTCGAGGCTGATGGTCTTGTCATAGCTCTCGATGGGAAAGATCTCGCGCAGCACGCCTTCCAAACCGGTGTTGGTGCGTTTTTCCGGCGCGGTGTACAGTTGCAGAAAGCGATCGTACGAACGAAGCTGGACGTCGGTCAAGGGCGGCACTTCGACAGCGTCGCCGAAGCGGCCGAAATTGCGAATCGTCACCGGCTTGATGATGCGTTGTGCGGCAATAGGCATGGCTCAAGCTCCTCCCCCAAGAAGGAAATGGCCGCGCGCACGCCCGCCCAGGCAAGTCCCGGAAACGGCCGTGGAGCGACCATAGAATAACGTCGTATTATTATAGGTATTATTTGATATTCGCGAAGTCAACGAACCGGCCGTCAAGAGCCAAGAGCCCTTTTGACGGTTCCCTTGCGCCTGTTGTCCGGGTCGCACACTTCCCCGCACGGCCCGGAGCCGGGAACAACTAATTGTGGGATGGCTAACGCGTTGCACGCTGCGTTCACCTAGAACCACGTGACTGCTCGCGGAAAAAGGTGCAGTCGTCCTTTACCTGCCACCCATGCCGCCAGGCCTCTTCCATTCCAGGGGTCAGGTTTACTTGAGCGCCACTTTCGCGCCGGACTCTTCAAGCATCTTCTTGAATTTCTCCGCGTCCTCCTTGCTGATGTTTTCCTTGACCGGTTTGGGCGCGCCTTCGACCAGGTCTTTGGCCTCTTTGAGGCCCAGGCCGGTGATTTCGCGCACGACCTTGATGACTTTGATCTTTTCCGCGCCGAAGGATTCCAAGACCACCGTGAATTCAGTTTTGGCTTCGGGGGCAGGAGCAGGGCCAGCGCCGCCGCCCGCCTGGGCCACGACGACAGCGCCGCCGGCCGCCGGTTCGATCTTGTAGGTTTCTTTGAGATAATTGGCCAACTCTTGGGCCTGGCTGACCTTCAACCCTGCGATCTTGTCGCCCAAGTCTTTGATTTCCGCAGCAATCTCCGCCATGGGTGCCATGTCCTTTCCAGTGAATGAGACTATTTATGTCCGAGCGTGCCGCCTGAAGCGGGGCGGCGATTGCGTAATAGCTTTTCGCGTCAACAAGTAACGATCCAAAACAATCCTGGTTGGTTCACGCGGCCGGCGCGGCCGGCGCTGCCTCGTCCTTCTTGTCGGCCAAGGTTTTGATCTGGCTCGCCAACTGGGAAGCAGGCCCCAAAAACGCGGCAACCAAGTTGCGGCCCGGCGACAACATGAGCGACACAACTTGAGCAATGGCCTCTTCGCGCGTCGGCATCGTCAATGCCAGGTCGAAGCCGATTTCCTGACCGTCGGCGACGGCGGACTTCACCTTGATGCTCTTGTCGTGTTTCTTGCGGATGCCGTCGATTTCCTTGCTGAGCCCGGCAATGCTGCTGCCGCCCCAGGCGACTGTGGTCGGTCCCTTCCAAGCCTTTTCGAGCTTGAGACCCATGTCGTCGAATACCCGTCGCGCAAGACTGTTCTTGACGACCTTGAGCCGGATGCCTTTCTTGCGCAGGCCTTGTCGGATCTGGTTGTCGGCGACTGCGTTCAGGCCGACGACGTTCAGCACGACCAGATCGCGGACTCCGTGGAAGGTTTTCTTCAGGGAGTCCATTTCCATTTGCTTGATGTATTTGCTCATTGTTCCTGCATCTTGGTTACTACCACTTTGCCGCCGACAGTCACCTGAATCCTGAGTTCGTAGTGTTCCAACATTGCCATGCCGACAAGCGGGGACGAGTCAGAAGCCTGAATCGCCAACTTTCGTAGCGTCCCTTCCCAGTTCACATTTGCTTCGAATACCTGAAAGATTTTCGTACTTCCGTCTGCGAGGATACCCTCTTCCGCACCAATCCAAACTAAGCCCAGGGCCGCAGCGGTCTTTTCCGGTAGCGTAAGATAACCATTGAATCCAGTATCGACAACCGCACGGATGGCCTGTTTAACGCCACTGCCGACTTCTAGCTCCAATTGAATAACGGGTTCAAGCTCATTGCTTACGTCGCCGGAAATCATGCTGTTTTCACCATGCCGCGCCAACCAAATCGATGTACGCCCTCGCTGCCAACGCGCACTAGCCAAATCTGTGAGTCCGGCAATCTCTGCCGCAACGCTTGGGCCGCCGGCAGAATATCATCCGCCATTTCGAATTCGCCCGTCTCGATGTCGATGGCTACAATCTTTCCAAGATTGCCGGCCTCGACTTGCGCGCGAATTCGGTTCTCGTACAGTTCTTTTCCGCGCCGAGCGATTTCTTCCTTCGGATAGCGTGACTGCCCAACGTTCATGTGCTTCGCCTCCCTCGTTTCTCTCGCCGCTCGTAACTCGGCGATCATTTTCTCCGCTCGCGCCGGAAACTCCATCATTCGCTTGAGCGTCTCCTCGGCACTCAGGGGCTTGGCTCGGCGCGGACGCATTGGACACACGTCACTACAGCGCCAGCGGTATTCCCGGGCTCATCGTCGAGCACAGCGTGATCGTCTTGACATAATTGCCCTTCACGCCGCTCGGCTTGGCGCCCCGGATCGCGTCCACGAAAGCGTTGATGTTGTCTTCGAGCTTGTTTTCCTCAAAGCTGATCTTGCCAACGCCGGCATGGACGTTGCCGCCCTTGTCGGTGCGGTATTCGACTTTGCCGGCCTTGAAGTCCTTGACTGCGGCGGCCACGTCGCCCGTGATGACGGTGCCAGCCTTGGGTGTGGGCATAAGGCCGCGTGGGCCGAGCACTTTGCCGAGCCGGCTGACCTTGCCCATCATGTCCTGAGTCGCCAGCGCCACGTCGAATTCGAGCCAGCCTTCCTTTTGAATCTTCTCGATGAGGTCGTCGCCGCCGGCGAAGTCGGCGCCGGACTGCTTGGCCTTGTTCAAGTTGTCGCCTTGCGTGAAAACCACCACGCGCACGGTTTTGCCGATGCCGTGGGGCAGGGGGACCGTGCCGCGGATGAGCTGGTCGCTTTGGGTCGTGTCCACGCCCAGCCACATGTGGACTTCGACGGTTTCGTCGAATTTGGTTCGCTTCATCTGTTTCAATAGACCAATGGCTTTCTTCAGCGACCAGGGCCCGTCTTTGGCAATACGTTGCTTGAAATTCTTGAGGTTGTTGCGCAGTTTCTTGCCGCGCGGCGGCGGAACCCCAGGTCGACCTTTCTTCTTGGCGGATTCGCCGGGCGCTCCTACTTTGGCTGGCGCGCTCGCAGCCGTAGCGGGTGTGGCCGCCGGGGCGGTGTCCGTCTTGGCAGCGTCCGGAGCGGCCTTATCAGGCTTAGGAGCTTTGGGCTTCTTTTCCGCCTTGGGCTTGGCATCCGGCTTTGCTTCGGGCGCTGCACCTTCCGCTTTGGGTTCCGGGTTTTCCGCGGATTGCTTTTTTGCCATGGTGTCGCTCAAAACGAACAAAGCTCGGCCAATAGCTCTCCGTCCCGCCCCGGAAGCGTTGTTCCGGGGGGTTTGGCGCTATTCGCCGGCAAAAAGTAATT
>JAKEFD010000426.1 GCA_022616245.1 Gemmataceae bacterium | reverse complement strand
GCGAGCATGCCCATGTAGTGGGCGGTGCCTTCCTTGATGACGCTGCCGCCCGCGGAGAACTGGGCGCCGCGCAAGAGGTTGCCGGCGCCAATGACAATGGCAAGCTGCACGCCGCGGTCGCGGACGCGCTTGGCTTGCTTGGCGATGTTGATGGTCTCGTCGATGGAGATGCCGCTCTTGCCGCCGCTGGGGCCGAATCCTTCGCCGGAAAGTTTCAGCACCACGCGCTTGTACTTCGGCTTGAGGGGGTCATTAGGTGAGGGGTCGTCCATGGAATCTCTGCCTAGTGGGTTTTTGAGATTATAGAGCATCGCTTGGAAATCAGGTAGTGATGCAAGCGGCCCTAGATCGTCAAAACCCGATCGCGTGAGGCGATTTGCCAAGTGCCGGTCACCTTGCCGTCTTCGACCACATATGCCTGCTGGTGCATCGCGCACGTTGGACAAATGTGCGTCGGCATGGCAAAGACGATGTCACCGGGAGCGAATCGATCGGCCGCCGGCGTCTCGATGACGAAATGCTCCTCATTCTGCAAGATTGGTTCGTAATCGGGCACGTTGAGCAGGATGCAACGCTTGCCGGCGGGCGGGTCGCTGGCAACCGCTTTGTAACCCAGATCGAGCGTCACGCGCTTGGGTGTCGGGCGGCTAATCACGCGCGTCAACAAAAGCGCGGCCGGGATGAACTCCGCCAGATCGGCGAACTTCGAGCCATAGCCGTTATCGTTCAAGACGCAGGTGCCGGGCGAGCATTCCAAGCCGGGGATTTTGAGCTTCGCGTACACGGGAAACGTCGGCGTGCCGCCCGCGACGATGCGCGGCACCGGCAGCCCTTTCTTCTCCAACTCGGCGCGCAATTCCAGCACTGGACCGAGCAGCGCTTGTACGGCAGCCGTACGTTCTGACGGTGAGTCTTGATGGTTGTGCCCATCGTAGGTGCTTAGTCCGTCGGGAACCAGCCCGGGCAGCTTGGCGATAAGCTCGTAGAGCGCCGCCGCCTCGGGCCCGGGAGCGACGCCGGTGCGATGCTGGCCCACGTCCAGATCGAGGACGACATACGCGCGCACGCCGGCTTTCTCGATCGCATCGGAAAGCATGCGCGCGCCAGCGGGATGATCGGCAAGCACCGAGAATCGCGTCCGCGGATACTTGCCGATCAGTTTAGCCAGCCGCGTGCAATTGGGGCCGACCATGTTGTAGGCCAGCAGCACGTCCGGCGCGCCGACCTGGGCGAGCATTTCCGCCTCGGCGAGAGTGGCGCATTTGTGTTTGGTGATGCCCGCGTCCAGTTCCATGCGGATGATCTCGCGCGTCTTGTGCGTCTTTGCATGTGGCCGCAAGCGCGTTGGATTGCCGACCCAGCGAACCAGCGCTGCGATGTTGCGGCGTATCAAGTCCTTGTAGAAGAGCAGCGCAGGCGTGAAGATCTGTGACGAATCGTTGACGAGATAGTGCGCTTGCATGGCGGACTCCTGTAGGACAGGTTGAAAACCTGTCCTACGGTAGAATATGTGCATGTTGATCAATGAAAACATTCAAATTCCCGACCAGGAACTGGAGTTCAGCTTCGCGCGTTCGGGCGGCCCAGGCGGGCAAAACGTCAACAAGGTCGCCAGCAAAGCCATCCTGCGCTGGAACGTGTTTGCCACGAGCGCGTTGACTCTGGACGTCAAGAGCCGTTTTCTGCGTTTACATCAAAGCCGAATCACAGCCGCCGGCGACTTGTTGATAACCTCGCAAGTTTACCGCGATCAACTGCGCAACCAGGAGTCGTGTCTGGCGAAGCTGCGCCAACTGTTGGCGCAGGCATTGCATCCACCCAAGCCAAGAAAGAAAACCAAACCGACGCGCGGTTCGCGCGAACGCCGTTTACAGAGCAAGCAACATCGGTCCAAGCGCAAACAGGGTCGGCGCAGCGCCGGTTGGCAGGAGTGAAACATTCTCCAAGTTCGTGCGCTGGAGTTATCGCCGCATCCTGACGGTCGCGCTGTTCATTGTTTGGTTCGTGTACTTGATTCGGTTCTATGGCGGAGTGTTCGCCGCGTACCATCCGTTTGTTCCATTCCTGAATCATCCCCTGGTGCACATGCCGTGCATTGACTACACGCCGACACATCTGGTGAATGGCGTCACGGCGGAAAGCAAGTCGTAGCATCCTCCTTTTTCCTTGGAATCGGGTTCGCTTTCTGGTAGGCACATCCCTTGGAGTTGTGCCATGCCGATGCCGTTTGATGCAACGTTGAAAGATCTTGTCCAAAGCTTTGTGCCGGATTACGAACGGCAATTCGACTTGACCGATCTGGGTCCGTTGCAACCGCTCAATGTCGACTTATCCACAGTCAGCGCCGCCACGGACATCGTCTTGGCCCACGGCAACCCACCGGAGGGAATCGTTGATCTGAATTTCCAGGCGAGCCGCGCCGACGACCTTGCGGCGCGGGTATTGTTGTATAATACTCTCCTGCACCACCGCTTTCGTGTGCCGGTCCACCGCTTGATCGTGCTGCTCCGGCCTGCGGCGGACGACCCGAAACTCACGGGACGAGTACGATACGAAGCACTGCCGCGCAGAGCCAGATTGGACTTCCGCTATGAAGTGATTCGACTCTGGCGCTGTCCAGTTGACCGCTTCCTGGACGGCGGTGTTGGTACGGTGCCGCTGGCACTGTTGTCGAAGTTTCCTGGAAAAATACCGATTGAGACGTCGATTGCGGACGTCGTAAGTCGAATCGTCAATCGCCTCTCTCGGGAGACTGCTCCGACTGCCGCCGCGAAAATCGTCGCCGCTTCATACGTCTTGAGCGGTTTGCGCGTGCCAAAGGACATCGCCGATCGAGTATTTCAAGGAGCCCAAGCCGTGGAAGAATCAACAACCTATCAAGGCATCATTGAAAAAGGGCAGGTCAAAGAGGCCCGGCGGATCATCTTGCGCATGGGTAAGAAGAAGTTTGGCAAACCAAAAGCCGCAGTCCAAGCTGCAATCGAAGGAACCGAAGATCTTGAACGTCTTGAGCGATTGACCGATCGCCTGTTGACCGCCGATAATTGGCAGGAATTGCTGGGAATAGAATAGGGACGAAGTCGCTCGCTCATGCGTCAAACAGCGTCAGGATCTGTTTTGGGTTTTGTACATTCTCCAATTCCCAGCACGCCTTCAGGATCTTACCCACGCGCTCTTTACCGTAACGCGGCTCGACCAGCGTGCGGAACTTGTGTTCCACTTCGGCGTCGGTCATCGGGTTGTGGGCGTGGCCGCGCGGGAACTCGACTTCTTTCTGAAGTTGCCTGCCGTCCCGTAGTGTAATCGTCAAACGATTGGGAATGCCGTTGGGGTAGCGCGCGGATAGGCCGGCGTCACGATGCACCTTCACTTTCGCCACGAGATCCAATAGCGCGGGATCCAAGAACCGCTCTGGCTCGAACTGCGCCAAGGTCACGTCGCCGTCTGCCAGCGCAACCGCGGTGCAGTAGGGCAGGCTATGGTCGGCGGTTTCGCGCGTTTTGGGCCGCCATTTCTCCGGGTCTTTGCCGATGATGTCCACGGCGGCGTCGAACGTGTAGATGTCGATGCTTTGAATACTTCGGACGTCGCCTACTTGCGGCCGAAGTTGCAGCGCGGCGTCGATGGCGCTTTGCGAATGATACTCGGCCGGCCAGAACTTGATGTACGTGCGGTTGATCATGAAGTCCTGGCCCTTGCCGCCGAGCACGGGGACATCGAAGCTCGTCCGCGTGACCAGCTTCATGAAGCCAAGGTCGCCCTCGAAAATCGGCGCTGGTCCGGTCATTCCCTCCGCCGCGAGCAAGGCGGCGAACACGCCATTGCGGGCCGCGTTCGCAAAAGCGCAGCCTTTCCACATACTGAGCTCACCGGAACGCGTTTGTCTTAGGGCGACGTTGGCTACGCCTGCAAGTCCAATAGCATGGGTCGTCTTCGATGCATCCAAGCCCATCAATTTGCAAGCCGCGATACACGACGATATGGCGCCATACGTGACATGATCGACGCCATGCTTGCGTAAGCTCGCGGCATCACAAAGCCGGCACTGGATTTCGTAAGCGACGACGGCCGCAGTGATCAAGCTCTGTCCTGACGCGCCGACCATTTCACCGACCGCGAGCACCGCCGCCAGATTGTCGCTGGGATGCGCCGGTTCGAGTGACAGGTAAGTGTCATTGTAATCGAGGTAGCGGATTAACAGGCCGTTGACGAAAGTGGCCCACTCCGGGCTGCTTCGACCGCCGCCCAGAAGCGTCGCCGGTTGTTGACTGGTCACGCGCGCGGCACAGCGGCGCGCGCTGGCGTATGCGTCCGCGTTCATCGCGCCCACCGCGGTCGCGAAGGAATCGATGAAGCGCCGCTTGGCTTCATGCACCGCGGCCTGCGGCAAATCCTCGAAACGAAGCGAAACGGCGTAGTCGGCAAACCGCTGTGCCAGGTTCATTGCAGATTTCCCACTTAGTTTAACCGCGACCCGGAGGGAGCGCGGACCGGACATTTGCAATAACCTCAATGTATTGCAAACGACTCGTCTGCGCTCCCCTCCGGGTCGCGGTTAAACTACGGTGGCGAAATGAACGACCTAGTGAGCGCCGGCTAACGCGATGCGCGGCGCCGCGGCGCTGTAATTCTCGGCGGCGCGGGCCAAGGCCAGCATGGTTTCCATGGAAGGGGTCAAGAGATGACGCGAACGGCGGCCCGCTTGTTCCGCGATCTTGGCCAGGTCTAACAGCGCACTCAATCCCGGCGCACGGCCGTGGCCGCAGCTTCGACACACGGGCTTGCGGGTTTCCGCTATCACCAAGTGCAGTCCGGCGACACATAGGAGACGCTGTTCACAGAGCGGACAGAACGATTGGCACGTTTCATCGAAAGAGTGAATCGCGAGCTGGTGCATGTCCGCCTCTTGTCAGAAAGGAACAAAGCCCGACCTGGAAGGAAATCGGCAATCACTCGTCCAGAGTTGTTCGCGCGGCGTCTGGAATTCATCAAAAGAACCCCTGTTCAGGGCCGACCGGTATTGTCCCGAAACGTCTGCCAGTCGAGCGAGTTGGGAAACAAAAACAGGTGCGTGAAAGCAGCGCAAAGATTGGCGCACAGCGAAGCGCTGCGGGTTTCGCGGAAACCTCCGAAAACGCTGGGATTGCGGAAATGGACACGGAACAATCATCCGGCAATTACATGCCCCCGCCTGCGTCGAGTTGGCCAAGTCGGGCTCTTTCTCAATGTCGTGTTTAGCCATCGAAACCGGTTTGACGATTCCTAACAGGAGGGGCGTGTGCACGCCTTGAACAATCTTGCAAAATGCGAGCTGACTTTGGATAGGTTCTTGCCAAGGGCGCGTGTTCGGCGCCGAGCCAGGCAAGCGTGGTAGCTT
>JAKEFD010000066.1 GCA_022616245.1 Gemmataceae bacterium | reverse complement strand
TTGCTGAGCGGCAGGAAAGCAACGGTCCACGTCTGAATGCCTGCGGCTACGATTTTGTAAGGAGAGAGCTGGACGCGGTTGACGATGCCGGGCGGTAAGGCCACGTCTTTCTCCTCTGACTTCTTGCGTTTGGACAGGGGCATGTTGCAAATGGGGCACTTTTCCTTGGGATTGTCGCGGATTACCGTCGGGTGCATCGGGCAAAAGTACTCGCTGTCCGAGCTGGCCGCATGCGCCTTGCCTTCCGGGCGCGTCCATTTGTCGTAGTACGCCAGAATCGTGTCCCATTTGACGATGACCACGCCAATAAGGACCAAGATGGCGATGAAGCGCAAGCGCGCCAGCTTGACCAAGATCAGGAAGTGGAACCACCACCAGACTTTGCCCAGGGTGCTGAGACCCGGCGGCGCGCGGAGGCCGCCCTCGCTATCCCGTGGAGTCCCGTCCGGTTCGGGCAGTAACGGGGTGTATTTTGACATGGATGTTCTCCTCGATGGCACGAGTACTTCGATTTCTTCATTGGTCCCCGTGAGCCGTTGCAACGGCTCAGGGGACCGCAGCTCCCTTTGACGATGCTGGGCTAGCGTGTCACGCTGCCGCCAAAACCTGCCTCTTTCAGCGCACCGATGATGGCGGCTTCGTCGTAGCTTGCCGGCTCGGCGCTGAAAGTCGCTTGCTTGCGGTCGTAGTTCACTTGCACATTCTTTACCCACGGTAAAGACGCGAGTGCGTCACGCACGCGCGGGGGACAGGCCGTCGGTCAAGACATGCCGCTGACCGCGACCGTCACCCGCTTGGCGTCTCGTTTTGGCTGCCCTTTCTGATCCGAATCGGTTTGACAGCCCGCGACGCCGACCAATAGGGCGGCGAGCACGAGCAATAGGGCTGTCCTTGCAAAATGGGAATAAAGAAACATCATTGGATTCCTCCCAAATGGTAGTCACGTGGCGCTCGAGTAACGGCACAAGCGCCTGGTGACTCACGGTTACAAGTTTTCTTTGGTCGAAAATCTGGCGATCACGCCCAGTCAAATCGGAAAGCGAAGCGCGCGACTCGGCGCGCAGCAATCGAAGAAGCGCGGCGTGCTGCCGCGGCACGGGATGTGTCCAACGGATTAGATCAAAAAGCGGCAGTAAGTGACGTTAAGATCGGGCGGCGCGGAATGTGCGGCAGGCAAGACGTGCGCCGCCCCTTCCAAACAACCCTTCTTCGTCACGACGACAAACGGCTCAACAAATGTGATCCCTACTTGCAGGTCGGCTTTCCATGCCGTGTCACTGCGGTCAGCGGAGGCGGCGTCCGGCTGCACCAAGGTTTTTTGGCAGCTCCGCGCTCGCCAACTCGTTTCGTCTTCCGTGTCCTTTGCTTTCTCCTGGTGCTGGCAGCAAGGCGGCAACTCTTCTTCCGGGCAGCAGGAAGTCCCCTGGCAGCACGGCACTGTCGAGGTGAGATGCTTCAGGCAGATGGGTTTCTGAGTTCCGTCGGCGCAGCGGCAAGCGATGTAGGGACTGCCGGCGACGAGGGTGGCTGCCGCCGTCAACCAGACAACCAAGGAACGTATGAGTTTGTTGTGCATGCCTGATGAGATTATCCGCCATGGAGCATGAGTTTGTCAAGCATTCCCGGTGGTATTGTCCGGGCCTGCGGCTCCTCGCTTGGCGCTCGGGCTCGGACATTCGAGCACTCCAAAATCCTTCCAAGCATTGTCCTTCTCAATTAGAATGGGATAATCTCTAGGAAAGACTTCCCAGGATAATGCACGAGACCCGCCTATGCCTTACATCGGCATCGACTTCGGCACCAGCAATTCGGTCGTCGCTAACTTTCAATTCGGTCACGCGGAAGTGTTGCCCAACCACGAAGGGCAAAAATGGACGCCCTCCGTAGTAACCATGCGCCGCGACGGCAGCCTCGCGTTTGGTCAGGAAGCCAAGGAGAACTACGACGAGCAGCGCTCGATCCGCTCGATCAAGCGCATTCTCGGCACACCGGAGCGCGTCCCCTTTGTCGGCCAATCGCTGCGCACCGAGCAGGTCGCCACCATGCTCTTCAGCATGCTCAAGCGCGACGCGGAGAAAACCCTGGGCGAGCCGTTCACCAAGGCGGTGGTCACCATCCCCGCTAATTCCAAAGGCCTGGCCCGGCACAGCACCAAGCTCTGCGCAGGCGCGGCCGGCATGCAGGTCCTCAGGCTCATCAATGAGCCGACCGCCGCCGCCATCTGCTATGGACTCAACGCCCAGGAAGATCAGACGGTGCTCGTCTATGACTTCGGCGGCGGCACGCTGGACGTTACCATCCTGCGCATTCATCACGGCGTCTTCGAAGAAATCAGCAGCAAAGGCGTCGGCCGGCTCGGCGGCGACGATCTCGACACTGCTCTCGGCAACGTCTTGGCCAAACGCTTTCAGGATAAGACCGGCTACGACATCTTGAACTCGCCCTACAAGACCCAATTCATGCTCGCCGTCGAAAAGGCCAAGATCGAGCTGTCGTCGCAGCCTACGACGGTGTGCCGCAAAGCTGAACTCGTTCCCGAACGCCACCTTAGCCTGGAAGAGGAAATCGACCGGCAAACCTTCGAGAAGGAAATCATGCCGCTCGTGGTCAAGTCGGGCACGGCCATCGACGAAGCCCTGGCCCTCCGAAGCATGCGGCCCAAGGACATCGATCGCATCCTGCTCGTGGGCGGAACCAGCAAGATTCCGCTCATTCGCCGTTTCGTCGGCGAAAAGCTAGCGGGCAAAGAGCCCGAGTCGTTTGAAAAAGTGGACCCCATGACCTGTGTGGCCCAAGGAGCGGCCATCGTCTCGGCGATACTGCAAGGCGCCGCCGGCCTGGACAATAACGCCTACAGCGTCAAGCTCGAGCATTCCCTGTGCGCCAATCCCATCAACGAGCGCCGGCAGGTTTATCTCGATCCGATCATACGCCGCGGCGCCGACATCCCATGCTCGTACACGAAGACGTATCACCCGGTCGCCGACCCCGCCGAGCGCGTCGTGATCAGTGTTTTCGAAGGCGATGTCTATGAGGATCCCGACAATCAAGAAAACGTCAAGCTCGCCGAGATACCGTGGGAGTTCAAGCCGACCCGGCCGCAAAAGGACGGCGCTCTTGACGTGACCTATGAGTACGGCGACGACGGCATCCTCACCGTGCAGATTCACGACATGTTTACCGGGCAGAAGAAGCGCTTCGCGATTCAGCAATCGGGACCGGATCAGCTCGATGCGACGCAGATCATGAAGATGAAAAGGATCAACGAGGATCTCGTGCAGCGCACGGAGGAGCTGGAAAGCACGCCGGAATATCGCGACGCCATCGAAGTGCTCAAGAAGACCGAGCAGGACGTGGTGCCCAAGGTGGAAGACGCCGCCGACCGCCGAGAATTGGAAGAGCTGTGCCGGCTGGTGCGCGAGGCCATGGCCTCGGGCGACCGCAAGAAGATGGAAGAAGCCAGCACCGCGCTCAACGACCGATTGCTGAACTACGCATATTTGTTGTAACTGACACGCCGTTTACGTTTCGCGCTCGCTGTATCCCATGTTGAAGCCGGGTAGACTTGAGCGCAAAACGTAAACGCGGCCTGCTTGGATTCACTTTCCTTCTTTGATTGGAGTCACCCGCGCCGCGTAGTCCTTTTCGTGGCCGGTGACCAGTGCCTTGCCGTCCGGCGCAAACTGCACGCAATACGTCACCAGTTTCTTGAGCTTGTCGCTGACGCTAAGTTGGTGGCTGAAAACGGTCTTGCCGCTGTCCAATTCATACACTCGCAAACTGCCGCCGTAGCCGCTGGTGGCGACGAACTTGCCGTCGCGCGACAGAGCCAGACCGAAGAGGTCGTCCGGCGTGGGCGGCAGCTTCTTCGTTTCCTTGCCGTCGGCCACGCTGAAAAAGCGCAGCTTCTTGTCGAAGCCGACCGCCATGACCTGGCTGTTGTCCGGCGTGAACGCGACGCCGGTGATGCCTTCGGGCACGTCGGGCAGATCCTTGATTTCTATCTTCTTGACTTCTTCTTTCTTTTTCTCTTCCTTCTTCTCCTCTTTCTTCTTGTCGTCTTTCTCTTTCTTTTTCGGCGCGGGCTTCTCCGGTTCCTTGGGCGGCGTGCCGATCATCTTGAGTTCCTTTTGTCCTTTCACTTCCCAAATCTTGATGGTGGTGTCGTTGGAGCCGGAAGCCAGGAGCTCTCCGTTGGGGCTGAATGCGACGGTGTAAACCGATTGCTTGTGGCTGCCCAGGTTCTTGGTTTCCTTGCCGTCTTCCGCGTTCCACAAGCGCACGGACTTATCGGCGCTGCCGGAGGCCAGCGTCTTACCGTCGGGGCTGAAGGCGAGTGAGTCGACAATTTCAGTATGGCCCTTGAGCTCGCGCAGGAACTTGCCGTCCTTTGCCCAGATGCGAATGGTCTTGTCCTGGCTCCCGGTGGCAATGATGTCGCCCGCTTTGTTGAACACGACCGCGTAGACAGGCGCCGTGTGCCCTTTCAGCACGGCCAACTCTTTGCCGTTGGCGAAATCCCAGAGCTTGACGGTGTTGTCGAAACTGGCCGTCGCCAGCGTCTTGCCGTCCGGACTGAAAGCGACGTTAAAGACCAGGCCGGTATGGCCCTTGAATTCGGCGGGTGTCTGCGCCAGTGCGATGGTCGTTATGCACACGCACAATGTGAAAAAGGCAATCAATGAACCGATGCGTCTCATGGCAGTGTCTCCTTGTTGTTTGGTGAGTGGTGAGTAGTGAGTATTTAGTGGGAGGTTGGCCCACACACAAATCAAAACTCACCAAAAACCACACACCACACTACTCACCAATCACCACTCACCACTCACCACTCACTCTTCTTCGGCCTTGGGCGCGAAGCCGCGCCGCATGGTGTTTTCTGTAATAGTCCGCGGCAGCACAAACTGCAACAGATAATCCGGTCCGCCTGCCTTGGAGCCGATGCCGGACAGTTTGAAGCCGCCGAACGGCTGGCGGTGGACCAAGGCGCCGGTGATCTTGCGGTTAATGTAGAGATTGCCGACGCGGAATTCGCGTTTGACGCATTCGATGTGCTCCGGACTGCGCGAATACAGGCCGCCGGTGAGCGCGTAGGAAGTGCCGTTGGCCACGCGCAGCGCCTCGTCCAGATCCCTCACCTTGATTACAGCGAGCACAGGGCCGAATATCTCTTCTTGTGCGAGCACGCCGTGCGGCGGCACGTTGGCGAAGATGTGCGGCGCGACATAAGTCCCTTCATTCACGACAAAACCCAGTTCGCCGGCGAATGCCAAACGCGCTTCCTGCTTTCCTTTCTCGACGTATTGCAAGATGCGCCGGCGGGCTTCTTCGTCGATCACCGGTCCGACTTTGCAGCTCGGATCCTCTGCCGGCGCGATCTTCAAGCTCTTGGTCGCTTCCACCAAACGCTGAAGGAACACGTCGTGAATCGATTCCAGAACAATGACCCGCGAGCACGCCGAGCATTTCTGCCCCTGATAGCCAAACGCGCTGGCGGCTACGCCCGAAACGGCTTCGTCCAGATCGGCGTCGTCGTCCACGATGATGGCATTCTTGCCGCCCAGCTCCGCAATGAGCTTTTTGATGTGCGTCTGGCCGGGCATGAGCTCCGCCGCTTGGCGATTGAGCGTCATGCCGACGCCGCGCGAACCGGTGAAGGCGATCAAGGCCACATCGGGATGCTCGACCAGCGTGGGGCCAATCTCCTCGCCGATGCCGGGCAAGAAGTTGACGACGCCGGCGGGTAAGCCGATTTCTTCGAAGACTTCCATCAATTTGGCGCCGATGACCGACGATTGCTCCGCGGGTTTCATGATGACGGTATTGCCGGTCACCAGGGCGGCCGTCGTCATGCCGGTGAGTATCGCCAGCGGGAAATTCCAGGGCGCGATGACGACGGCCACGCCGCGCGGCTCGTAGAGGCTGAAGTTGTTTTCGCCGGGCAAATCAACTCTGCGTCCGTACGCCAGGCGGCGCATTTCGCGGGCGTAATATTCGCAAAAGTCGATGGCCTCGCACACATCGGCGTCGGCCTCGCGCCATTGCTTGGCGCATTCGAAGTTCTCCCACGCGCATAGCTCAAAGCGCCGCCGCCGCATCGCGTCCGCGGCCCGGACGAGGAAATCGGCGCGGACATGGGGGGCCGTGTCGCGCCACGCGAGGAAGGCCGCCTTGGCCGCCTCGACCGCTTGCCGCGCTTGCTCGACGTTGGCCCGGCCGCACTTGCCCACGATCTCACGCACGTGCGACGGATTGTGCGAATCGATGGCCTGCGCCGTTTCGATCCTTCGGCCGCCAATCACCAACGGATACGATCGACCCAGTTCCTTCTTCACCTGCTCCAGCGCCGCCTGCATTGCCGCGCGCGCCTCTTCCTGACTGAAATCCGCGACCGGCTCATTCCGGAAAACATCGGCAACTTTCGCCGCATGTCCCGCATCATGCGCATGGCCGTCCGAATTCCCGCCGACGCCTGACCCCTGACCCCTGACGCCTGACCCCTGACTCCTGACCCCTGAATTGCTGGGTTTCATAAGCAACTTCTCCTCCGAGACGCGCTCGGTGAAGCTGGCGCGCAAAAAGGACTCGTTGGCGGTGTTCTCCAATAGGCGGCGGACCAGGTACGCCATGCCGGGCAATAGCTGGCCATAAGGCGTGTACACGCGGACGCGCTGGCCCATGGCGGCGAGCGCGTCCTTGATCGGTTCGGCCATGCCATAGAGCATCTGTATCTCGTAGGCGTTTTCGGGCAGGCCAAGAAGCTGAGCGGCGGCGAGAGCGTGGGCCAGGCTGCGGATGTTGTGCGAGCCGAATGCCGGCCGCAACACGTCTTGATTCTCCAAGAGAAACAGCGACAACTTCTCGTAATTGGCGTCCGTCTCGTGCTTGCGCTCGAAGACGGGCAGCGGCCAGCCTTCCTGGGCGGCGACAACCGTTTCGAAATCCCAATAGGCGCCCTTGATAAGCCGGACCCACACGGGCGTGCCGCGCTGGCGCGCCCAGTCGGCCAGGTCGCGCAAGTCTTTCTCACAGTCTCGGAGATAACACTGAATCGCAATGCCGGCGTCGGGCCAATCGGCAAACTGCGGCTCCTCCAGTATCTCTTTGAAGATGCGCAGCGTCAGGTCCTTGAAGGCGTGCTGCTCCATGTCGATGTTGACGAAGACGCCGCGCCGCTGGGCCGCTTGCAGGATGGGCCGCAGCCGGTCGCGCACCACCGCGCTTGTGCCAACAGGGTCGATGGGATCGAATTGACTATAGAGCGACGACAGCTTGATGGACACGTTGACGCGCGGGATCGGCCCAAGGTTGTCGCGGTCGATCAGAGGAATCTCGGGCCAGGAGTTCACCGCCTGACTCAGCCCTTGCACAAGGTGTAAATAGTCTTCCTGGCTCTTCTGGGCCTCGGCTTCGGTGATAGTGGCCTCGCCCAAAAGATCGACCGTAAAGGCCAGTTTGCGACGCCGCATGCTGGCGACGGCTTGCAAGGCTTCTTCGAGATTCGAGCCGGCGATGAAGCGCCGGGCCATGCGGTAAGCATTATGGCGGGCAGCCTTGGCGACGATGCGGGCCGCCCAGCCGCGCTCTGGGAGAAAACGCAAGCCAAAGCGTGCCCAACCCGGAAGATGTTCGTGCGCTTCCTCGAAATACTCACGCAGGTGGCGGCAAACCGTCTCTTCGCCGTCCAAGAGCGGCAAGACGTCGATAAAGCGGAAGAGCTGCACCTTCACCGACTCGTCGCCCATGGTCCCTTCCATGAGCCGTTCGTCCCACCAGGCGGGACTGAACAGGATTGGCCGCGGGCCCTCCACCCGCGCAAAGATCTCTTGACCAAACGCCTTGGTCCGACGCTCCAGCTCTTGCAACTGCACGGATTCCTCGCCGAAGTCAATCATCTGGGCTTTACGCCGCCCGCTCGCTCCCACAGAGGGCTCCGGCGTCATCTTATGAAAACGGTGAATTGCAATCGCTCGTAGTCGCAAGCGGCCTCGCTTGCGGTTAGGTGCCTCAACGATGCCGCGAGCGAGGCCGTTCGCGGCTACAAGTCGGAACGAAATGCTACTTTGTTACGCCGACGCTTGCTATCATTTCTCCTGGAGCAAACAGCATGTCCGATCCGATTGGCAAGTTTCAGATTCTTGGGACGCTGGGCAAAGGCGCCCACAGCACGATTCTGCACATTCGCCGCAGCTCGGATAGCAAGCAATACGCGTTGAAGGTAGTGCCGCTGGAATCCAAGGACGATCAAAAGTTCCTCGAACAGGCGCAGCACGAATTCCGCGTCGCCCAGAGATTCGACCATCCCAACTTGATCAAGGTGTACGCCCTGGAGACGCCGCGCGATTGGCTGTTCCGCGTCCGCAAAGGGCATCTCTTGATCGAGTACGTCAACGGTAAGACGCTCGACGCCGTGCCGCGCCTGTCGCTGGCGCGGCTGGTGCAAATCTTCGAAAAGCT
>JAKEFD010000065.1 GCA_022616245.1 Gemmataceae bacterium | reverse complement strand
GACCTGAGGGAGCGCGGCTTGCTCGATGACACGCTGGTCATCTGGGGCGGCGAATTCGGCCGCACCAGTTTCGGGCAAGGCGATTTGGACGGCGCTTTCGGGCGCGACCACCATCCGCGCTGCTTCACTTATGTCCTGGCTGGCGGCGGCGTCAAACCCGGCTTCACCTACGGCGCCACGGACGAATTCGGCTACAACATTGCCGAGAACCCCGTGCACGTGAACGATCTTCACGCCACCATCCTCCATTGCCTCGGCGTCGATCACGAACGCTTGACCTATCGCTTCGGCGGACGCGAATTCCGCCTCACCGACGTCGCCGGGCACGTTGTGAGTGCAATTCTGAAGTAGTTCTCGCGGCAGGTCCATTCGTGTAAGATGAAGCAAGACATTGAGTCCGCGCATTGAGGTCATGCCATGCCGAAAACCAAAAAGCGATCAACCCGCGACCGCAAGCCAAAGACATCCGGCGAACTCGCCCAAGAGCTATCGGCAGTAAGAACCGAAGTTGAATTGTTGCGCGACAAATACACCAAGATGAACCGCACACTACTTCGGCTTTGTTGTCCAAAAGAATGGTTTGATGAGGAAGTGGACGACGAAAAGGTTTGGTCGAAAGCGATTTGGGAGCCAACGCTGCGTGAAGTGATTGACAGTTTGAAGTGATCGCAACCGTTAAAATGGGATACGGCAATGCCTCTGCCCAACGGAGGATGAACTGTGATTCACATCGATTGCCCCAAATGCGGTCAAAAACTCTCCGCCAAGGACGACCAGCGCGGCAGGCAGATCAGGTGTCCCGCGTGCAAGTCCATCATGCGGATTCCCAACGAACAGATCACCAACGACGTGCTCACGGTGTCGCCGATCGATGCGATCTCTCCGCCGCCGCTACGTGATGAAGACGATTTGCCGCGGCCGCGCCGGTCCAGGCGCGACGAAGAGGACGAGGATGAAGTCCCGCGCCATAGCGAGTCGCATGAGGATGAAGGCGTCCCGATTTGGCCGTGGATCGCAGCGGGCGTTGCCGGCTTGGTGGTATTCGGCGGATTGGCGATGGGTTTCTTCTGGTTTCTACACGGGGGAGTCGATGTGGCGATGGAGAAACCAGAAATTCCCATGGCGGTGGAGGAAAAGATGCCGGTAGGCGATCCAGATTGGGGGCCGCCGCCCGCCGCTCAAGGGATGAAGCAGATTCCAATTGATCCCCCGAAGCAGCCGCCGCCAAAGATCGATCCGCAACAGGAGCCGCCGCCTGTGATCATTCCCGATCCGCCGGTGAAGGAAGAGACGAAAAAAGTGCCCAAGAAACCGCTCGACGAACCGCAGCCGCCGATGCCGCCCATTAAGAAAATCGAACCGCCGCAGCCAAAGAAAGTGAATCCTGGTTTTGATCTGCCGGCCCCGATCAAGATTGCCCGCAACGCACCGATCAAAGCCAAAACGCAGCCCACGCGCCGCTTTGGCGAAGTGCCGAAGCAGATCAACAAATACGGCGCTTTGGCAATTCACCCCGACGGGAAGCATTTCATCGCCGGCGAAACCGACGGCGCCATCCGCTTGTGGAATCTGTCGACCGGGAGAATCGTCGGGCAATTCGACGGCAACAAAGGCGCGGTCTTTCAACTCGCGCTCTCCAAGAACGGCAAAAGGCTCTTAAGCGGCGGCTGGGACAATCCGGATGCGAAGATTCGCCTTTGGGACGTGGACTCCGGCAAGCTCCTCAAAGAGTTCACGCAACACAATCACAAAGCATCCAGCCTGGCCCTGAGCGACGACGGCAAAAAAGCGCTTTCTTGTGATTGGAGCTTTCCCCCGGGGCCCGGTTTGTTCTTCGCTTGGGACACGGCCGATGCCAAGCCCTCGTTTCGACTGGCCGGCACACCCGATTCCAGCATCCGCAAAGTCGCTTTCTATCCCGGTGAGGAAAAGTACTTTCTCCTGCGCGGCAACTCCAGGCAAAAAGCCGGCGTCACTATCTTTGACCCCGTCGCGGGGCAGGAAGAGTGGCTTTTCGAGGCCACGCAAGACGTCAATTCTGAGCAAGTGGACGGCTGGGCGATCTCCCCCGACGGACAAAAAATACTGCTGCGCTACCGTCAGTATCTAGTGCTGGTGGACGGCCGTGAAGGCAAGGCCGTACGCGCCTGGCATATCGAAACCAGCACGCGCGGCGCGGTCGCCATTTCTCCCAACGGCAAGCTCGGTCTGACGAGCGGGGGCGCCAGCAAGGCCGGCAAGATGTTCGATTGTTTCATCCACGTGGTCCATCTGGAATCCGGCAAAGAAATCGCCCGCTTTGAAGGCGACAGCACGTTCATGCCCAGCTTGTTCACGACCGACAGCCGCGGCGTTCTGGCCGCGGCGGGCCGGATGATCACGCTGTGGGACTTGCCTTAGTAGGGTTTCTCTGCGAGCCTGAAACAGCGCGAACAAGTCTTACAAATGGCGCGTCGATTTTTTTTCCCGCGCCGGTGTCCGAACGGTTGCAGCTTGTTCGTTGTACTCACACAAGGCGGGGGACGGGCCTCCGCCCGTGTAAGCGAAACCGTCTGGAGTACCATCATGGCCAAGTTTTTGCTCATTTTTCGCGAATCCAAGGAGAACCGCGCCAAGCCGTCTCCTGAGGAAATGCAGGCTTTGCAGGAGGCCTGGTACACATGGATGCAAAAGTACAGCTCGGCGATTGTCGGCGGCGACGGTCTGAAGCCGAGCGGCCGGCTCGTCAAGGCAGGCATTGTGACCGACGGCCCCTATGCCGAAGCCAAGGAAGTCATCGCCAGCTTCAGTATGATCCAGGCCGACAACATGGAAGCCGCGGTGGCCATCGCACGGGAGTGTCCGGTCTGCGAAGGCCATCCGGCGATCGAGATCCGCGAATTGGCCGGCTACGCATGAGCGAGCCGCGCTTCAGCATCTCTCCCTCTCCCCCGTTGTCGGGGAGAGGGCCGGGGTGAGGGGTGCATGCAATAACGAAAGGGAACGAAAATGACTGCGAGTACCCGAAGCGCCAAGAGCACCACCAAGCAGGCTGCGAAGAAGTCCGCCAAGAGCACGGTCGCGAGCGGCAAGAAGTCCAACGGATTCACGGACGAGGAACGAGCCGCGATGAAGGAGCGCGCCCAAGAGCTGAAGGCGCAGCGCGCGGGCAAGGCGGACGGCGAAAGCGACGTGCTCGCGAGGATCGCCGCGATGCCCCAGCCGGATCGCGCCATGTGCGAGCGGCTCCATGCGATCATCAAAGCCAGCGCGCCGGCTCTCGCGCCGAGACTCTGGTACGGGATGCCCGCGTATGCCAAGGACGGCAAGGTCGTCTGCTTTTACCAAAGCGCGCAGAAGTTCAAGACGAGATACTCGTCGTTCGGCTTCAACGACGCGGCGAACCTCGACGAAGGCGCCATGTGGCCGGTCGCCTTCGCGCTCGTGGAGTTGACCGCGGCCGAAGCGGCAAGGATCGGCGAACTGGTGAAAAGGGCGGTGAGCTGAGGACTGAGTAACCCGATGGCGACGGAACGCGCGTCATCTTCGAGCATTCCGGCTTTGACATCTCCCACCCCTGCTGGGAGTGAGAGGGGCTGCCCGCGGCCCGCAAAATGACTTGCCTTGCGCCTGGCGGTTTTACACACACCCCTCGTCCCTGGGAGTGAGGGGGCTGCCCGCGGCCCGCAAAATGACTTGCCTTGCGCCCGGCAGTTTTGCACACACCCTCGTCCCTGAGAGTGAGGGGGGCTGCCATGTAGACGTCAGGAAGTTAAAATCCCGCTGCCAGTTGCACTATTAGGCGACTACGACCGCACGTGCCTCGGCATTGTCGGCGTTGGGACGGACGCTGATCTCGACTCGTTGGCCAAGGGCGGTCAAAAACCGAAACAGGCGGTCAATGCTGTAGCCTTCAACGCGGCCACGCACCAAGGCGGACACTTTCGGCTGGTCGAGCCCCAGAAGTTTCGCGGCCTTGGTCTGGGTGAGCTTTCGCTCCTCGATGAGTTGGCGGATGCGTTGAACGAGTTCGGCCTTGGCGAGGGCCAGTTCAGGATTGGAGAATCCCAGGTCGGCAAACACGTTTCCACTCCCCTGTTCGACGCGCACGGGTCGCTCAATGGTCCCCTTCCTCTTTCTGTTTCTGCGCCCATTCCGCATGGTGTTTCTCGGCCTGCTTTAATCGAGTCTTTACCTTCTCGATCTCTTCTTCTGGAGTCCTGACGCCGCTCTTCGACTTCTTCTGAAAGACATGCAGCACGTAAACTACGCCGGCGAACTTGACCGTATAGACTGCCCGGTACGTATTGCCGTCGTCGTCCTCGACCACCTCCAGGACGCCGGCCCCGTGAAAGCCCTTAAGCGGCTTGGCATCGGGGTGCTTGCCTCCGGTCTGGGCGTCAAACAAGGCTTGCCCGAAGGTCCGCCGGACGGCCTTCGGGAGTTTCTTCAAGTCCTTCCTGCTCGACGCTATCCAGAAGACCGGCTTCGGGCGGCGTGGTTCGCTCTCGACATTCGTCGCCATGTCCATTATGCCTTATTTAGCATACCTCCGCAATCGCAACTTGGCCATCCGGATTTTGTGGCGATGCTCCCCCTGCGCCGTTTACTCGTCCCCCTCGTCCTCATCGGTCCGTACCAGGCGAAGCCCTCGCCGGCCTGGTCGGCGAACAGGCAGATGTCCCGCAAACGAGGGCGGCCCGGCCGAGGAAGATGCTGTCGACTTCTCACGAGACTATTGACTCTGATCCATTCAATGGTTACAATGTAACTATTGACTGAATGTGTTACATGTAACGAGGTGCAGTATGCGAGTGATTCGAATCGATGACGATGTCTGGCGGGCTCTTCAAAAGAAGGCGAAGGCATTCGAGGACACTCCGAATAGTGTCCTTCGACGTGTTCTTAGGGCGAACGGAGCTTCTCCCCGAAAAGGCTCAGGAAAGCGGATTGCACGGGGAGAGAAAACGCCCCAACAGGCCTTTCGCCAGCCAATCCTTCAGGCTCTCTACGAAAAGGGCGGGGCAGCGAGAACAACCGAAGTCCTTGATCGGGTGGGGCAGATCCTTAACAGCAAGCTGACCACTGTGGACCGAGGCAGCCTAGGCCAAGGCGAAATCCGATGGCGCAACACTGCCCAGTGGGAACGCAACGATATGGTTTCCGGGGGGCTCCTAAAGAAGAACTCTCCTCACGGTATGTGGGAACTGTCGGAAAAAGGGATCAAGCTCGCCGAGCGAGATGCTTGAGGAAATGGGTCCCAGGATCTACATCAAGGAGCAGCGAGATGAGCAAATACAACAGCCTGAGAGAGTACCGTTTGATCAAAGCGAGGACGTTCCATCAATGCGATGGCTGCGAAAGGATGATCCAGGCAAAGGAGCAGTATTGGGCTGAGCGTCTTTCCGGTGGTGTGTTTCGCCCACCTGGTATGAAATTCGCAAAGCTTTGCGCGGCTTGTTATGAGAATAAACAATCGGCGTGACCAAACCCCACTTGAAAGGGGCTGCATCTCGTTATCTTTCCCTGGATCGGTGAAACGGTCCCCCCCGATGGCCAGGGCAAAGTACGACGCAGCGCTGGCGATCGCCCGTGCGTGTCCGGGCGACACGGCGATCGAGATCTGCGGAATGGCGGGCTACGCATGAGCGAACCGCGCGCCCTGGTGGAGCACTTTTTTCGCCACGAGTTCGGCCGGCTCGTCGCCGTGCTGACCCGGTTGCTTGGCGTTCGCCGGTCATGATGAAGTCATCGGCCGGCTTCCGTGGCCTGAGGCAGACACGCGTGCCTGTGCGCGCGTTTTCACACAACAACATGGCCGCTCGCGCCTGCATCGGGCATAATGGAGTCAGTTTTTCGCGTGCTGAAACGGAGGCGACCCATCATGACCCAAACCATCACAGGCCATTTCGACGGCAAGGTGATCGTTCCAGACAGGCCGGTGAAGCTGCCGGTGGGGAAGCGGCTGCGCATTCAAATTGACGTGGCAGCATCCGGGAATGGAAAGAAACCAGGCAAGACCCGAAGGAAGCCGACCAAGTCCCTTGAGATCATCGGCACGGGAATGTTCGATTCCGGCATTCCTGACCTTGCCACGAACAAGAAATATATGGAAGGATTCGGCAAATCGTGAAGCCCGTGCTTGTTGATGCGGGCTTTATTGTTGCCCGTATGGACCGACGGCAAGCACACCATGCGAAGTGCCTGAAGGCGCTCGACGGTATCGAAGGACCGTTGATTACGTGTGAAGCCGTCATCGCCGAGGCTTGTCACCTGCTGCGTCACTTTACTGGACCTAGGGAAGCGGTCTTGGAGAACGTGTCGAGGGGCAACTTTCAAATCCCATTGGCGCTTGCAAACCGAGCCGCAGCAATCGCGCTGCTGTTGAAGAAATACGCTGACGTGCCGATGGACCTCGCCGACGCCTGTCTGGTCGATCTCGCGACGCAAATCGGCACGGGCCGAATCCTGACGCTGGACGGCGATTTCAAAATCTACCGCTGGGGCCGGAACCGGGCGTTTGAGTTGTTGATCGAATTGTGATGCGGCTACCCGCCAAACTCGTCAAGGGTCTGGGCAAGTACGATATTCCGGTGATGCTGCTGGCGCGCCTGGCGGTGGATCATCGTGAACAGGGCAAGGGCCTGGGCAAGGCACTCCTCAAGGATGCGATCCTGCGCACGCTTCAGGCTGCCGAAATCGCCGGTCTGAAACTGCTGCTCGTGCACGCCAAGGACGAAGCCGCGGCCGACTTTTACCGTAAGCACGGGTTCGAACCGGTGGTGGATGACCCATTGAAGCTGTTCCTGCCTGTGCCGCTGTCTACCGGATGAAGCAATGCGGCGGGTGCATTTGTCCGTCTCCTGTCGTTGCACCCTCTCGCGCAGGCGCGTATGATTTCCCAAGCCCCGTATTGGAGGATGTACCCTATGCACAAGCGAGGGACGGTAGCAACCAGAAAATCGAGGTCGATCGACGCTGAAGGCGTTACCTTGGAACAAGAGGGTGGGGGGCAGCCGGATTTCGTCCCGCGTACGGAACTCGGCCGGCGCTTATTGAGAATTCGGCAGAGAATCGTTGCAAGTGGGCAACCGTTGCTCGATTGGGACGGTATTGAAAAAGAGTTGCGGGATAGAAGGGGCGAGGCGACCGAGGAGACAAGGTGACTCGTACCTTCGTGGACGCCGGCGT
>JAKEFD010000425.1 GCA_022616245.1 Gemmataceae bacterium | reverse complement strand
GGAGATCTTGTATTCGTACTTCAATGAAACCAGGACGCCTCTTTTGGGATCGAAGTGAATCGTGCCGCTGGAGTCGGTTACCGACATCTTGCCGGTCACTTTGGCGCCGCCCATGTCGATGTCGATGTCGAAGGCCAGTTCGGTGTTGACGCTGAGCTTGGCCGTCTTGTGCGGGCCGACTTGGCCTTCACCTTCGTAGGTGTAGGTTTTCTTGCCCTTGGCAGCGCCGAGCTTGTCGAGGTTGATGGCGAACGGCACTTCCCAGCGCTCGCCGGGTTTGACCGGCTTTTCACCAAACTGGGCAATCAGCTCGCCCAAACCCATCTTGGCCGCCTCTTCCGATCCGCCCCCGGCGAATTGCGCCGCGATGGGATTGTCCTTGGCGTCGCCGATCAGCTCTTTGTAGCCGTCGATCTTGAGGACCTTGCCTTGTGGCGTGATGGTGTAAACGAGGTTGGCCGTGCCCATTCGTTCATAGAGCGGGGTAAGAGCCTGGCCCAAAGCGCTGCCTTTTTCGTTGTCGTCCTTGCGCGAATCAAAGGAATAGTCGCCGGCCGGTCCCAGTTTCATCTTGGCCTCGAGATGCTTCGTGGCCGAGCGGATTTCCAGGTTGCCTTGCTTATTGGCTTCACCGACCGACCAGACGCTCACTTCGGCGCCGCTCATTTCCTGCTTGATTTCCTTGTTCATGATGTTTTGGGTTTGCGTCATCATTTGCGTCTTGCGATAGATGAGCTCGCCGGCCTTGGGCTGATAGCGAAACTGCTGTCCGCCTTGACCAGCCGCATTCTCGGCAACGAACCACAGAATCATGCCGGCGCTGGCGCTGAGGAAATTGACGAATGTTTTCATTGCATAGACCTCCAAGGATTGCACCAGGAAATAGTTAATTCTTCTCTTCCAAATCTTCAAGCGGCACGGGCGGTCGCGGCGGCTGGCGGCGGAAGGGCACGTCCCACAAGCGAAAGCCGTAATCGACGCCGGGATCCATGACGCGCAGGCGGTCGAGATGGCCGCCGTTGTCCTCCTTGTCCCTGCCCACGCTGTACAACACCAGCCCATCGTGCAGCTTCTTCATGCGCATCGGGCCGCCGACATAGGGATCCGCCGGAAGGGCGTCGATCAGTTTTTCCTTCACCAAGAATTCCAAGGATTCCGGCCAGGCTTGGTGCTTCAGCCGATAGCGCTCGGCCGCGACCGCCAGAATCGTCGCGCCCAGATACGCTTGATTGCGGCGGTTCGCTTCCGCGACTTTGCCCATGGCCGGCCCCAGCAGTCTTACGAGAAACGGTTGCAGCTTGATATTCCCTTCGATTTCCGCAAGGCGTTCTTCTTGCTCATGGGCCGGCAGCTTGGCGATTTCCACGATCTCGTTGTAATAGCGCAACAACGCGGCGTGCTGCCGGACCAGCGTGCCGGGAACGCGCAGAAGCAACTGGTCGCGCCAATCGTCGCCGGCCTGACGAGCGCCGATCAAGCCCTTGAAGTTGACCTTGCCCTCCGCGATCGCAAGCATGAGCTGATGGCCCCCGGCGCGCTCGCCGCGGATAGCGTTGTACAAGTTCGGTTGGGCGGCTTCCAGTTCCAGCAGCTTCTGCAGATCGCGCAAGGCCAGCTCGCTCGGTTGCCCTTGCGCCAGGACGCGTTCCACGGCGGCTACGGCGATATGCGTGATGGCCACGCGCACTAGATTGGTAATCAGGAAGGCCTCATCGTCGACGGAGCGCGCCGTATTGATGAGCGCTTGGCACGATTCGATCCCCCCGTCGGCGTCTAAGGCGTGAACCCGGCGATAGGCGTCCCACTGCAAAAGCTCCGCGACCTGGCGCGCGTGTTGGATGTCGGGCAAAAGTGTGCCGAGCCAGTCCGGGCTATAGACAATGGCATAGCGTCCATGGGGCATGTCCTTTAGCTTGCGCGCCAGGAACGCGGCCTTGTCCAGCAGTTGGAAGCGATCTACCAGGTGGGCGACTTGCTGTTCATTGAATTGCGTCTGGGCCGGCAGGCCCTCGAATAGCCGTTCGAAAACCTCGCCTCGCGGCCAGGAAACGCTTTGGCCCTTCATTAACTTCTTGGCAGCCGTCACCACGAGCGCCGAGTTTTCTTCGTCGGGAATCTTGCGGCGGCTGGCCAGGAAGTCGTGCAGCCGCCAGTTGGGGTCAGCCTGGTCCATCTGCGCCATAAGGCTGCGGAGCTCCAGATTGCCGAGCCAGGACAGGAGCAGCCAGCCGCCGCTGCCCAAAAGGAGCAACGCAACTCCCCAAAAGGCGAGTCGTCGCCACCAGCTTCTCTTGGGGCGGCGCGGCGGCCGCATCGGCGAAGCCGAACTTATGGCTTGTGGTGGGTCCATAAACGAGTTCTCATGTCGGGAACGACGTGCCGGCTTATAATCCTAACAGATTGTTCGATGCACAACAAAACTCCTTTAAGTAGTTGAGATCACGACATGCCTCTTAGCACGCAAGCCGCCCAAAACCTGGCCACGACTTCAAAAACGCCGCCGTTGTGGGAAGCCATCACCCCGCGTTGGCTCTTGAAGTTCCTGCCTTGGGTACAGGTCAAGGCCGGCGTCTATCGCATCAACCGGGTGACGACACCGGCGCGGGCCACGGCCGAGCACGCGGAAGGCGCCGAAGTCCCTTCGGGCTTCGTCGATTACGAGCTCAAGCCGCGCGAGATCACGCTCACGACTGTGCAATCGGTTCTGCAAGTGCACACGCGCGTGCCCGATCTATTCAACCACCCGCACGACCAGTTGCGCGAACAACTACGGCTCACCATCGAGGCGATCAAAGAGGAGAAAGAACGCCGGCTTATCAACAGCGCCGACTTTGGCCTTTTGGGCGTCGCGGCGTCCCACATGCGCGTCGCGACGCAGTCGGGGCCGCCCACGCCGGACGACTTGGATAATCTGTTAACTCTCGTTTGGAAGATGCCGGCCTACTTCGTCGCCCATCCGCGCGCCATCGCCGCCTTTGGCCGTGAGTGCAATAGCCGCGGCATCGCTCTAGAATCAGTCGAGATGCTCGGTGTTCCCTTCGCCGCCTGGCGAGGCGTGCCGATTCTGCCCAGCGATAAGCTCCCGATTGCGAAAGCGTCCAAGGCCGGAAACGAAACGACTTCCATTTTGCTCATGCGCGTCGGCGAGCAGGAGCAAGGGGTGGTCGGCCTGCACCAGGAGGGGCTGGGCGATGAGCAATTGCAAAGTTTGGCGGTACGTTTCATGGGCATCAACGAACAGGCTATCGCGAGCTACCTGGTGACGTGCTACTTCTCGGTCGCGGTTTTGGTCCCTGATGCGTTGGGCGTGCTGGAGAATGTGAGGATTTAGAATTCGAACCACGGATCACACGGATAACACGGATAGAGTTTCCATCCGTGCTATCCGTGGTAAGAATGGAGAAGACATGGCCGAGAACATGCCGAAGCCGCCGGAGGGTTTTCAGCGGCCTGGGATTCCCGGAGCAGGCAACATTCTCGATCCGGCGGTGCGCGGCGACTTGCGCGAACAGTTGCATGCGGCCATGCACGGCGCGATGGAGCAATTGCGTGGCGGCCAGGCTGCGGCCGATCCGGCGCCTGCCGAGACGCCGGTCCAACAACCTGCAGCTGAGGCAGTGCAATCCGCGACGCCGCCGGCTCACCGGGCCGGACCGTTTGCGCACGGCGACGTCGATTTGAGCATGCTTGCGGCTAATGTCATTCCGGTCAAACCGAACCGCAATAAGTCAGGCCGTCGGTTCTATTTCCTCAGCGATGCTGCAGGCCCCGACGAGCCATCTCAAGCGAAAGGCGCATCAACCGAAACAAATCCGAGCGGCAAACCCGGTTGAAAGTACATGCTCGGCCGGTCGGCCGGATAGAGTATGATGGGAGTTCCGCTACATCGCTGATTCATGTGGCAGCAGAATTACTGACACATCACAAATAGGATCTTGTTCAAAATGTCAATTTTCGACATTCCGGCGGTTGACACATTTCGTTGCGATTCGTTGCATTCGTTTCTTTTCGTTGCGCGGAGGGGGGTGTGGGCGCGCGCGCGCAACGGATCCCATAAAT
>JAKEFD010000064.1 GCA_022616245.1 Gemmataceae bacterium | reverse complement strand
TGTGGGCCGATGCAACGGCGTTGCAGCTTGTCGCCGACGTGCTGCAGGCGGCGTTCGCGCGCCAAGAACTCCCCCGTAAGCGTAGCAGGAACGGCACTCAAGCCGATCACGCTGGTCGCGCCGAGGCGGCCAAGACGTACCTCGCCAGCCGGCTGGACCAGCGCATCACACTCGACGATGTGGCCCGTGCCGTGCACGCGTCCCCGTTTCATCTGTGCCGCATCTTCCAAAAGCACACCGGCGTCCCCATCCACCGCTACCTGGCCCAGCTGCGGCTGCGGGCCGCGCTCGAACGGCTGCAAGACGGCGCCGACGATCTCACGGCGCTGGCCCTCGACCTCGGCTTTTCCAGCCACAGCCATTTCACGGACGCATTTCGCCGCGAGTTCGGGCGGCCGCCGTCGGTGGTGCGGGGAGACTCGCAACGCTCGGCCAAATGAGCAAGAATCTGGAAGTCTGAGATTCCCCTAGGAACTACCATTCACTCATCAGTGCTGCCCGCGATGGTCGTGGCGGCTGTCGTTGAATTCCATTTCCGAGGAGACAACCCATGAAAACGAAGAAGTGCCCCGTGTGCGACTGGGAAATCAAGGACAGCGGCATCAAGGTCAAGGTCGGCGACAAAGAGATCGTCGTCTGTTGCGACGACTGCGCGAAAAAAGCGCGCCAGAGCCCGAAAAAGTACGCCGGCGCGAAGTAACGTCAGGCCTCACTCCCCAAACCGCGTCCGCCGGCAACTTCGCCGCTGGACGCGGACTTGGTCAGAGCGTGTTGCAGCGAACTTGCGAAAGCGAGCGCGACGTTACTCCTTCTTGAATGAATTCTCTTTCTTGGCATCCTTGGCATCTTCCTTGTCGTTGAAGTTCATTTCACTGAATCGGAACTGAATACGTTCAGCGCGCATTTCGGAATCCTTTTGGATCAAAACAACACCTTCCAAGACAATCTCATCGCGGTCGAGCGGCACTGACAGCTTTTGGCAAGTGGCCTCGAAGTTCTGGCAGGCCACTTTGACATTCCCCGCGGCCACGATCTGCCCTCCCTTGGGCACGGACATTTCGAGTTGGTCGCAAGTTATCTGGAGCCTTGGAAACTTCACCAGGCTGAGCGTGACGCGGTTTTTTCCATCTTGCGCCTGCCAATGTATCGTCCACGGGCTGGATACCGGCGGATGCTGTTTGACGGCAGGAAGCGGAACGGGATTGACCTGAGGGAGCGATGGTGGAGCATCCGGTAATTGCGGCAAAGGTGGTGCCTGTATTTGCGGGACAAGCAGTGACTTGGCTTTCTCTTGAGCGGAAGAATGCCACGCGAATGCGGCAAGCATGGCGGCCAAAAGAGCAAACACGTACGCGGCGTGCCGGGCCATTGTTGACTCCTTTCGTTTCAGTTGATGGGCGCAAGATTGTAATCCGTCGCAACGAAACGGCGAAAGGCCAAACTGCAGCCGAATTCACTTTGCCAGCACGCTGCTTCCGGGTTACCCTGAGATTGTTGACTATCCTCACGCTGCCCGGAGGGGGGAATCATGCGCAACCGTGTCTTTGTTCGCCAATCGCTCCTTCTTGCTGCCGCGTTCCTTGGATTCGCGGCCTTTGTCCATTTTCTCTCGGCCCAAACGCAACCCGCGCCGAAGATCACACAGGTCTTGCCCGCGGGAGGTCAGGCCGGCACGACCTTCGACGTCACGGTCACCGGCACGGACATGCAAAAACCAGAGGGGTTGTACTTCAGTTTCCCGGGCGTGAAGGTGGAAGTCGCGGAGACCGCGAAGGCCCCGGAGCCGGATCCCAAGCAGAAAGCGCCGCAGGGAAAGAAGGGGGGACAGCCGCCGCAGGTCGTGCAGAAGTTCAAAGTCACGCTGCCTGCCAACGCTCCCATTGGCATCCACGACGTCCGCGTCATCACGAATTTCGGCGTCAGCAACCCGCGTGCGTTCGTCGTCGGCGACCTCAAGGAAGTCGTCGAGAAAGAATCGAACGACGATGTGGATAAGGCCCAAAAGATCGAGGTAGATTCGACCGTCAGCGGCGTCATCCTCAATCCTACCGACGTGGACTATTTCGAATTCGCCGGCAAGAAGGGCCAGCGCGTGGTCGTGAGCTGTTTGACGACGAGCATTGACAGCCGGCTGCCCGCCCAGCTGCAGCTTTATTCGGCGTCCGGCGCGCACCTAGGCTTCAACCGCGCCTATCAGAACAACGACGCCGTCCTCGACGCGACGCTGCCTGGTGACGGCGCTTACCTCGTCCGATTGTGTTCGTTCACCTATACGCAAGGTGGTCCGGATTACTACTATCGCCTCACAGTCAGCACGGCGCCGTGGATCGACGCGGTGTTTCCCAATATCGTCGAACCCGGCAAGGACGCGAAGATCACGGTCTTTGGCCGCAACTTGCCCAATGGCACGCCCGATCCCAACGCCGTGATCGATGAGAGGACATTGGAAAAAGCGACCATGACGGTGAAAGCGCCGGCCGATCCGCGGGCGCTGCAGCGCTTGTCACATATGGGCTTTCGGCCGCCCACGATGGCCGCGCTCGACGGCTTCGATTTCCGCGTTAAGCGCGAGTCGCGGCAGTCCAATCCTGTCCTCTTACGGTTCGCGCAGGCGCCGGTGGTTTTGGACAACGAAGCGAACGACACGCCGGACAAAGCGCAGAAGGTCTCCATCCCTTGCGAAATCGCCGGACGCATCGAGAAGAAAGCGGACCGCGACGTCTATGCTTTCGCAGCCAAGAAAGGGCAGAATCTGGCCATCGAGGCATTCGGCGATCGGTTTGGAGCACCTGTCGATCTGTATTTCTCGCTCAAGGATGACAAAGGCAACAGCATCACGGAGCAAGACGATAATCCGGAGATCCCGACTCCGCAATTGTTCGCGCGCAGCGATGATCCCGCCGCCTATCGCCTGAAGATTCCCGCGGACGGCACGTATCAATTGACGGTGTCGAGCCGCGACGCACCACTGTTATTCGGTCCACGGCACATTTACACGGTGCGCATCGCGCCGGAGAAGCCCGATTTCCGCCTGGTCGCCATGCCGGTGTCGGCCGTGTCGCCGGATTCCGTTGTGCTCGGCCAGGGCGGCAGCCAGGCATACATCGTGTATGTTTTGCGTTTGGGCGGCTTTGCCGGCGACATCGTCCTCAGCGGCGAAAAGTTGCCCCCCGGCGTGACCATGAACCCGCACATCATCGGCGGCAACCAGAAGCAGTCTGCCTTCGTGGTCAGCGCCGCGCCGGAAGCCCCGCCCTGGGTCGGCGCGCTTGGCATTATTGCGACGGCGACCATCGACGGTCAAAAGGTGGTGCGCGAAGTCCGCGCCGCCACTCTCTCGTATGCGGTGCCGCAGCAAAACGTGCCCGCTGTTTCGCGGCTGGATCGCGAATTGGTGTTGGCGCTGCGCGACAAGGCGCCGTATCGACTCATTCCCGCAAGCGAACACATCAGTGCACTGCAGGGAGACAAGATCAGTATCCCTTTGAAGCTATTGCCCGGCGCCGACTTTAAGAGCTCCGTGCAGGTGCTCGCACTGTCGGTGCCTGTCGGCATGGTGATGCAACCCGTGACGATCGCGCCCGGCAAGGATTCCATCACCGTCAACCTGGATAGTAAAACCACGGCGCAGCCCGGCACCTACACGGTCGTGCTCCGCGGCCAGACACAGATTGTCAATCCCAAACAGCCGGCCCCGCCCAAAGCCGGCGGCCCGCCCAACCTCGTGCAAGCCGCTCCGTCGATTACTCTGACCATCGTGCCGAGGCAGCTTGCCAAGCTCAGTCTGAGCGCCGGCAACGTCAAAGTCGCCGCCGGCAAATCGACGACGATCGTGGTCAGCCTCGCCCGGCAATTCAACTACAACGGGCCATTCAAGCTGGAGGCGGTGTTGCCGAAAGACGCGAAGGGCCTGAGCGTCGAGCCGGTTACCATCAAAGCGGGCCAAGACCAGGGCACGCTCACGGTTCGCACCGAGCCGGAGGCCGCGGGCAAGAACTTCGCGCTCACGATCCGCGCCACGGCGATGTTCAACGATAAGACGCCGGTGGTGCATGAGGCGAAGGTGGCGGTGAGCGTGACGAAGTAAACAGGATATGACGTGGCGCGCTTTTGCTCATGGTGTGAGAGCGCGCACACCTACTTCCTTAAACCAAACCACGTCGCCCGGATCGTGATTTTGCAGGCCGATGTAGCCGGCTTGCGGCCTCTTGGGTTCGCGCGCGGGCTCGAACCACTTGCGGTCCATGGGGACATCCTTGCCGTCAGGGTCGAACGAGGTCACGCGCCTACCGTCGATGTCCACGAGCACGACGTTACCTTTCAGGGTGATAATCATCGTTCTCCAAACCTCTGACTTGACGCCGTTCGGTTGCGCCGCTTTCGCCAATGAGTAAATGGCCCCAGTTCGGTGAAAGGCGTCCTCTTTGTCGCAAATCTGAACTTCGTAGCCGTGGTGCACCGCGTACCACGGTCCCTGCTTTTGTTCCGACGCCTCCATTGGTTTCATCAGCATCCCTTTGGAGAGATTGCCGTCCTTGTCGCGCTCAACCGCAATTGTCTTTTTCTTTTTCCATTCGAGGATGCCGTCGTCGATGCGTACAAAGACGCCGGCGTTGGACCTGGCGTCCTTGACTTTGAAGACAACGCGAATCGCGCAGTCGCCAAACTTCTCTTTCTCGTAAAGTAAGAGGCCCATGCCCTTCGCGTCGCACTCGGTGCGCAAGCTGTCGCCGTCGACGGCAAAGCCGCCCCAGCCGATGTGGGTCCAGTGCGCGGCAATCTTGCCATCGGCGATAAGCGGCAAGACACGCCAGGGACGTTCACCGGCGTTGGCAGCGTCGGAGCACAAAAGAACCGAAAGGAACAAAGCTGATTTGCGAAGTCTTTGCATCAGATTGACTCCATCGTGCGAGTGTTTTTCCATTGCAACCCAATCCGGGTCGGCTATCTTCCAGTTTGAACTTTCTTACTGAGACACTTTCATGAAACCGTTGCTGTGGAGTCTACTTGCCGTCGCCTGCCAACCTTGGATCAACAGCCCGGATGCTTGCGCCGGCCAAAGGTCACCGATCATTCTACGCCTCGATGCCACCGAAGCGCCGCGCCGCTTCCTGCGCGCTGCCATGGTCATTCCCGCGCAGCCCGGTCCCTTGACGTTGTACTACCCCAAGTGGATTCCCGGCGAACACGGACCGACCGGGCCGATCACCGACCTCGCGGGGCTCAAGATTCGCGCCGCCGGCAAGGACATTCCCTGGCGGCGCGACGACGAAGACATGTACGCCTTCCATTGCAAGGTGCCGGATGGGGCGGAAGCGGTCGAAGTCGCACTCGATTTCCTCTCTCCCGGCGCGGCGGGCGGTTTCAGCGCCGGGGCTTCGCTCACTCCCAACCTTGCGGTCCTCAGTTGGAACCAAACCCTGCTCTATCCCAAGCGTGTGCCGGCACGCGAGATACTCGTGCAAGCCAGCCTGCGCCTGCCGCCGGATTGGAAGTTCGACACTGCCTTACCCAGTGAAGTCGTCGCGGACGGTTGGGCGCGGTTTCGGCCTGTGACGTTAGATACTTTGATCGATTCGCCCGTCTTGTGCGGACGCTACTTCAAGAAGGTTGCGCTGCGTCCCAAGGAACAGGGGCCGGAGCATGCCATTGCACTGGCCGGCGAAAGCGCCCGTTCGATCGACATGAGCCCGGAACTGAAAGCCAATCTCGACCGCCTTATCGACGAAGGCGGCGCGCTCTTCGGCAGCCGGCATTATCCGTCTTACACGTTTCTCCTGGCCTTAAGCGATCAGATCGCCCATTTCGGCTTGGAGCATCACGCTTCGAGCGACAACCGCGTTTCCGAAGGCATGCTCAAAGACGATCAGATGAAGAAGAACACGTGGGCGTCGCTGTTGCCGCACGAGTACGTGCACTCCTGGAACGGCAAGTACCGCCGGCCCAAGGACATGGTGACCGACGATTTTCAAAAGCCGCAGCGCACGCGCATGCTCTGGGTTTACGAGGGGCTGACGCAGTACCTGGGCGTCGTGCTGACGGCTCGGTGCGGATTGTGGACGCCCGAGCAATTCAACGACAACCTCGCTCTGGTCGCGGAATGGGCCAAGAATCAGCGCGGCCGTTCGTGGCGGCCGCTCGAGGACACGGCGGTCGCGGCGCAACTTCTCTACTACGCCCGCGGCGACTGGGCGGCCTGGCGGCGCTCGGTCGACTTCTACGACGAGGGCGTACTCCTCTGGCTCGAAGTGGACGTCTTGATTCGCGAAACTACGCACGGAAAAAAATCGCTCGACGATTTCTGCCGGCGCTTCTTTGGCGGCCCTGACGGCAAGATTCAACTAAAACCGTTCACGTTTGACGAGCTGGTCGCAGATCTAGATGCGACGGCGCCGCACAACTGGAAAGACCTGCTCACAAAACGACTGACGGCCACGACCGAAGAACCCCCGCTCGAAGGATTGCGCCGCGCCGGCTGGAAACTCGGCTATGGCGCGAAGCAATCGGAATTGCACAAAGAAACCGAGGGCGATGCCAAGTCCATCGACGCAACCGCGACAATTGGCCTGGCCCTGCGCGAAGACGGCACTATCAACGACGTCGTCCCCGGCACGAAAGCGCATAAAGCCGGCGTCGGCCCCGGCATGAAGATCATCGCCGTCAATGCGCGACGCTGGTCGGACAAGGTCTTCCGCGCTGCCTTGGCCGCCACCGCGACAAGCGGCCGCATTGAGTTGCTCGTGGAAAACGGCGATCTATTCCAGTCGGTTACGCTCGAGTACAAAGGCGGCGAACGCTTTCCGCGCCTCGAACGCATCGAGGGCCAGCCCGATCTTTTGGAAGCAATCGTGCGCCCGCTCGTCCCGCCGCCCGGCGCTTCCTCGCCCAAATAAGGGCACGCCAATTCGAACCTGATGCGGGCGAAAATGCTCTTGGTTACTGGACCAAGCAAACGAACGACCTAATGCGCAATCCCTACCTCATCGGCCAAGCCGTCTATTTGCGACCCGTCGAGCGTGACGACGCGGAATTGGTAGCCCCTTGGGTGAACGATCCGGAAGTGCGCTGGTATTTGGCAGGCCGGCCGCCCATCAACCAAGTGAGCGAGCTGGATTACATCGACCGCATGAGCCGGAGCGAGCACGACCTGTTGCTCCTCATCGTGCGCGTGGAGGACGACCGGCCCATCGGCATGCTGGGCCTGCATCAAATAGATTTTCGCAATCGGCACGCGTGTTTTGGCATCGCGCTGGGCGACAAGGAAGCGTGGGGCAAGGGCTATGGCACCGAGGCGACGCGCCTCTTGCTCCAGCATGCCTTCGAAACGATGAATCTCAACCGCGTTTGGCTGCAAGTCTACGAGTACAACGAGCGGGCCCTGCGCTCGTATCTCAAGCTGGGCTTCAAGGAGGAAGGAGTGCTGCGGCAGGAGAATTTCCGCCAGGGGAGATACTGGGACACTCACCTCATGGGACTCTTGCGCGAAGAATGGCTGCGTCAAAGACAAGAAGATCAAGATTAATCTCCGTCTTAATCCTGATCCTCTTCAAATCCTCACTCCGCGGAGCTCTTCTGGATACTGATCGTCCGAAGCATCGACACGCCGTTATTGGAGCGGATGCGCACGGGGAACTCTCCCATTTCTTGCACGCGAATTTTCCAAAGCACCATGCTCGTGGCGCTGTCGGCGGGCGGAGGCGGAACCGGTTGTATTTCTCTGCCTTCCACGCGCTCCAGACCTGCCGGCAATTCCAGAATCAGCGCTTGACCGGCGAACGGGTCTTCCACATAAGCCATCAGGCTGAAGACCTTGCCCGGCTCGAAGTTGCCGCCGAACGCCAGCTTCATGCGGCCTTCGCTTTCCGGCATGGTCGCCAAACTTCGGCCATAGCCGTACGCCATCACCAGTCTTCCCTTGGGGGGCAGGGGCTTGGGATCCCAGAAGATAACGCAGTCGGAGTCACCGTTGGCGGCGATGGCGGGCGTCTCCCAGCCGTTGTCGCCGATGCCATGGGTGGTGCAGATAAAGCGGTTGGGCCCGATCAAGTTGCCGTCCATCTTGAGCGTGTAATGGCCCACGAAACCGGGGTTCTTGAGGTCCGGCCGCTGCAGGATCTGCATGAAGGGCGGCAGGGTTTTGTCCTTTAGTTCGACGCCGTTCAGAATCTTGCCGGGATGAGTCACCGGCGACGCGAAAAGAGCGCCGTCGTTGTCCACGCAGTAGGTGTCGATGCGCACGCGCGTGCCGACCTTGCGCGGCTGATCCGACTTGTTCTCGAAGATGTACTTGATGAGCACGGTGTCGAGAAAGCGTTTGCCTTCGGAGCTCTTATCGCCCTTGCCGGGCACGATTTCCATTTCTTGCGTGATTTCGATGTTGTTGTGCGTGAATGTGGAAGTGAAACCGTAGCGCTTCTTGGCGGCGGACCCGGCCGGCAATTGTTGCTGCATGCCCACTTTCGGATAGACGATCTGATCGTCGATCTTGAAGTTGGTGCGGATCGCGCCGTCGCCGCAACACAGCATCTTGTTGCCGTCCACAGTGAGGCCCAGACCCATGCCGCCGGTGGGCCGAATCTGGATGCGCGGCGTTGGATCCACCGGCAGAATCGCTTCGGTGACCTCCGTCTTACCCTCGTGGACTTTGACCACGACGGGGGACTTGGCGTCCTGCCCGCGCGCGGACGCCAACAACAGGACGAAGAAGGGCAATGCAACCAGAGGAAAAGTGCGATTCATCTGCGGTTCCTCCAGCAACGTTAGTTTGCAACCGGCTAGATGTTAATGTTCTTACGTGCTCAACGGCGTGTTGGACGAACGGGCGTCGGCGCTGTACGGGGATTGCGCTGGGTCGAGATAGATGTCACTCAGTAATCCCGCATTTTTTGGAGGCACAGCCGGGGACCGCGCGCAATAACGTGCTGTAGCTCTCCTGACTTACCCGGCTGAATGAGCGGGCGCTCGGTTCCACCCGTTTGCAACTCGGTTTCACAACCTGGGTCGGGTATTGGAACGACGCTGATCGGCCTTTGGTAAAGGCGGAACTTCCTTACGCCGGGCGGGTCCTCTACGTTTTCCTTCGCGAATTCGCGCTCGTGGATCAGGAGATTCTTGGCCTCGAAGAACCGGTTGATCTCCCCATCTTTCTCGACAAAATTGACTCCATCGCCAACATTAAGAACGACATCAGGGTCCTTTGGTGCGACATACTTGACGAACGGCGCGAAAGTGGCTGGCCCGGTGTTCGGGTGGAAATGTGGCAAGGGCGGATGCATCTTGTCCGGCGGATTTTCAAAGACCGGCTGGTCGTCGAAAAGCTGGAGTAGGTAGCCCTCCCATTTTGTGGTTGTACCGTTTTTTACCTTAGTCGTGAAGTTCAGCCTTAGGCCATTTTTTACGGACGAGTTCTCGTCTAGTTTTACTGTTTGTGTAAAAGTAATGGTAGTTGCCTTATCATCGCCTCGCACCGTGATGTCGATCAGCGTGCCCACCGTCGTGTTTGGCGCGGTAGTATCGTCAAACTGCAGTTTCACTACCTTGTCGTCCCATTCAATTTTCCACTTTCCCTTGGTTTCAGGCTTCTCAGGGAAAAAGAAGGGCGATGTGATGTCTTTCGGCTGTGCTTGCAGACGACCGGTATGAGCCATGAGCGCGAAAAAAACGGCCAAGACGGCGAATAGCCGCTGGGCAGAACGGTAGTTGCTCATTTGTATTCTCCTAAAAATTGGATGTGCAAGCTCGACCGTTGAATGGGACGTTTTGGTTTTTGCATTGCGCACGAAGAGCGGTCACTCGCGACCTTATTTGTCGTAGATCCGGATTTTTCTTACGAAGGGCGGCACCAAGCTAACTTCCTTGTTTTCTGGAAAAGCAACCCTCAACTCGGCCTGCCCCAAAGGAGCATTATCCGGTACGCGCACCCGCCCCTCCATCTCGAAATCCCCTTCGAACGACGCGTGGGTCATCACCCCATTGGCTCGGGCGCTGTCCGCACCTTTTGTGGAGAATTGAAGCTCGATGGTAAGCCTTGCTTTGGGCAAGACGTCGCGCGGCTGATAACGCGCGAACGAGTTCAATCCGGGAGTTTCTAGGAAGCCACTCAAAGCAACGTCCCGTCCGCGACGGAGTACGTTTTTCGGCCCAACGCCAGAGGGCTGGCCGGCCTTATCGAGTTTGATTTCCTGGGGTTCGCGTAGCCATAACGACACGGGTCCATTGAGGTGCACGATGGGCGCATCCCCTGGCTTTTCCGAGGGCGAGAACTCAGCTGTTTGCGAGATCTTGCCGCCAATGAGGATCCTGAGTGAACCTTCGTTTTGGTCGATAGTGACAAACAGGGATGTGTGTTTCATGTTATTGGAGTTGTCCAGAATGCTGCCGACCTGGAAATGACCCGTGTGGTTCCCGACGATTCGTTCCCCCCTCTGGCCGATGCGCCCGTCGCCATTGCGATCGACATACAAGATGTCGGCGTCATGAACGAGCCAAACACGGAACTTGGCCTCTGGGCCGAAAACCAGCAGGCAGTATTGCTGCTTCTTGCCGACATAGTCGTCAGGTTCCCTGAGGATCTTGCGTTCGATTTTCGTCAGATCAATCGTCTTCTCAGGCGCAGCCGAAACGGCGGTTTTGGCTGGCTCCTGCGCCCAAGCTAGGGCTGCGACAGTCGCGAAGGCGAGAATTACTCCCAGTCCACGCGGAATGGTCATGACTATACCCTCCTCCGATCGCTAACAAGTTCTTAGCGGGGCAGTTTTCGCAGCTTATTCATCTTACATTATGAATGCTCCTTTAAGACATAACCATCAAGCATTACACCTTTTCACCCCCGGCGCTAACCCACTAGTTCGCGGCTGGCTGAATGCTGATGTTCTTGCTCTGCGTGACGCCGGTGCTGGAGCGGATTTTGAGCTCGTAGTCGCCCATGCGTTCGACGCGGGCTTTCCAAAGGACCATGCTTGTGCCCGTGTTGGACGGCGGCGGCACAGGCTGGATCTCGCGGCCTTCGATGCGCGTGAAGCCCGGCGGCAATTCCAGCTCCAGGCTTTGGCCCGGCACCGGATCATCGACAAAAGCGGAGATGGTAAAGAGCTTGCCGGGCTCGAAAGAGCCGCCCAAAGCCACGGTCACTCTGCCTTCATTCTCCGGATTGCTGGCGACACCACCGCCGTAGGCCCAGACTAATTCGCGTTTTTCGCCGGGCCGAATAGTCTTGGGCGCCCAGTAAATCGCGCAGGCCGCATCGCCGGCTTGCACGGCGGGAATGTCCCAGCCGCCGCCAAACGCGCCGAGGTTGGTCAAGATCACTCGACTTGGCCCTTCCGCTTTCGACGTCTTGCCGTGCTTTACCGTCATGTGGGCAACGAAACCGGGATCTTGAAAGTTGGGCCGTTCGAGCACTTGGATGTATTCAGGCAGCTTGTCGCCCTTGAGCTCGACGCCGTTCAAGATCTTGCCCGGCTCCGTGGTCGGCGAAGCGAACAAGGCGCCGTCGTTATTGTTGACCATGATGTCGATGCCGACGCGCCATTCCAGGCTGATCGGCTTGGCGTGTTTGTTTTCCACCAAGTAAGTGATGCGCGCCGTGTCGAGCTTGCGCTTTTGACCCGGCTCAGCTTTACCGAGGATTTTGCTCGGCACCAGCTCGATGGTTTGCGTGACGTGAATGCCGCTCGCGGTCCACGTGATGATCGAGCCCAGGCGCTTCTTGCCGAACGGCCCCGGCGGCAACTGCTGCGGCGGCTGGTTGGCCACATCCCCTGGGCCGCCGCCCGGCTGGATTTCCTGCCCGTCGACGCGCATCGTGGACCAGATGCTCCCTTGCGGCGAGCAACAGATGCGCTTGCCTTCGCACGACAGGCCGAAATAGAGTCCGCCGGCATAGCCCGGCGTGATGCGCGGCGTCGGGTCAAGCGGCAACGTCGGCTCTTGCGCGACCGTCTTGCCGTCCGCGATGACGACCTTGACGGGCGCGACGGAATCTTGCGAGGCAGCCATGCTCAAGAGGCACAACGATCCCAGCAACGACAAAGCGGCGGTCCATCGGATTCGCGACATGATTGTGTTCCTGAAAGAGTGGAAGTCACGCGTCTCTTCCACTAGAACGCCGTCCGGGCGTTTTTGTCCAGTGGTTTCACGAGAAAAGACGTGGCAACGACCATGAACGATTCTCATTTTCTCTCATGCAAGAAAACGAGCGTGCGACAGAAATCAAACGTCGTAATTGACGGCGTCCGTTGCGAGGTGCTCCTACTTGACATTTACCTTCAACCTACGAGTCGCTTGCAGCTTGCCTGCCAAGGGGCCGCCGTCAACTGAACGCCGAGTGTGGCCGGACGGAAAAAACCCGGTTTCCTTTGTCGAAATCAGTTCACGCGGTATCATGCCACCAGGATTGCCCGCGTTGGTCCTTTGCAGGAGTCGACCATGCGTTTCTGTCTTTGGTTCATTTGCGGATTTCTTGCCGTGACTTATTCCTTTGCCGGTCAGCCCGTCCAGTACCCCGACACCAAACGCATGGAACATTACGACGACTACCACGGCGTCAAAGTCCATTGCCCGTACCGCTGGCTGGAAGAAGACGTGCGCGTTTCCAGCGAAGTCGCGGCTTGGGTCGAGGAGCAGGCCAAAGTCACTGAGGCCTATCTCAAGACCATTCCCGACCGCGACAAGATCAAACAGCGCATGACCGACTTGTGGAACTTTGAGAAATACTCCGCGCCGACCAAGATTGCCAAGCGCTATTACGTCTACAGCAAGAACGACGGCTTGCAAAACCAGTCCGTGTATTACATTCAGGACACGCTCGATGCTGCGCCGCGCGTGCTCCTCGATCCCAACCAATGGTCCAAAGACGGCACGGTTGCCTTGACCGCGCTCGACTTCAGCGAAGACGGCAAGCGGCTGGCTTATGGCGTGTCCGAGGCGGGCTCCGACTGGTCCATTGTCCGCGTGCTCGACGTTGATTCGGGAATGAAGCTGGACGACGAAGTGCGTTGGGTCAAATTCAGCGACCTGTCGTGGACGCACGACCACAAAGGCTTTTTCTATAGCCGATTTCCCGAGCCGAAGAAGGGCGAGAAGTTCCAGGCACTGTCGCTCAATCAGAAGCTTTATTACCATCGCATCGGCACGCCGCAGTTGGAAGATCTACTCATCTACGAGCGGGCGGACGATCCGCGCTTCACGGTTTCCGGCAGCGTTACCGAGGACGGCAAGTATCTGGTCATCTCAGTCGGCGACGGCACCACCAGCCGCAAGAACAAAGTCTTCATCAAAGACCTCGCTGTCGCGGACGCCAAGATCGTGCCGGTGATCGACGACTTCGAAAGTGTCAACGCCGTCATCGACAACGACGGCGCCACGCTGTTCGTCAAGACCGATTACAAAGCGCCCAAGGGCAGGGTCGTGGCCATCGATCTGGCCAAGCCGGCCCGCGATCAGTGGAAGGAGCTGATACCGGAGTCAGAGGCGACGTTGCAAGGCGCGGGCCTGACCGGCGGGATGTTCGTTGGCAGTTATCTCAAAGACGCCCGCAGCCAGATTAAACTTTTCGACCTCACAGGTAAGTTCGTTCGCCAAGTGAATTTGCCCGGCATCGGCTCGGCCAGTGGTTTCGGCGGCCGCCGTGACGAAACCGAGACCTTCTACATGCACACCAGCTTCGCAGTCCCGAGCCGCATCTACCGTTATGACATGAAAGCCGGCGTCAGCTCACTTTTCCGCGCGCCCAAGGTCAAGTTCAATCCGGACGACTACGAGGTGAAGCAGATCTTCTATGCAAGCAAGGACGGCACCAAGATTCCGATGTTCATCACGCACAAGAAGGGAATCCAGCTCGACGGCAACAATCCCACGCTCCTCTATGGCTACGGCGGCTTCAACATTTCCATGACGCCGACATTTTCCATCGCCCGGTTGGTGTGGATGGAAATGGGCGGCGTCTTCGCCATGCCGAACATCCGCGGCGGCGGCGAGTATGGGAAAGACTGGCACCGCGCCGCCGTGAAGACGAAACGGCAAGTGGCCTATGACGATTTCATCGCCGCGGCCGAATGGCTGATCGCGAACAAGTATACGCGGCCCGAAAAGCTGGCCATCCAGGGCGGCAGCAACGGCGGTCTCCTGGTCGGCGCCTGCATGACACAGCGGCCGGAACTCTATGGCGCCTGTCTGCCCGCGGTCGGCGTCATGGATATGCTCCGCTTCCACAAATTCACCGCCGGCCGCTACTGGGTGGACGACTACGGCTCGTCGGACAACCCGGAGGAGTTCCAGGCCCTCTTGCGCATCTCGCCTTATCACAACCTGAAAAAGGGCGTGAAGTACCCGGCCACGCTCGTGACGACGGCGGACACGGACGACCGCGTGGTGCCCTCGCACAGCTTCAAGTTCATCGCAGCGCTGCAACATGCGCAGGCGGGATCGGCGCCGGTGCTGGCCCGCATCGAGCTGCGCGCCGGCCACGGCGCGGGCCGGCCGGTGAGCAAAGCCATCGAGGAATCCGCGGACGCGTGGGCTTTTTTGGTGCGGAATCTGGGAATGAAGTGAGTCAAGCGTGTAGTATACAGTAAATACATCGATGACCATGCTAATTGGCATTCACGCGTGAGGATCTTTGCGATGATATGCATCCGACTTGCCAAAGCGGAGTGGGGAAAGGCCTGGCGTGTGATGATCGAAATCGCGCCGGTCCGACTGATTGCGGAAGACCCCGTGTACGAGGTCTTACCGGCACACTTGGATTTATTGAAGGCAAACGGAATTGCGTACCACCTCGTGAATCAGCGCAAGAGCCAAAAGGACAAACGGCATGGCACGAGCCATTAGGAGCATCGATATCTACTTGCCGGTCGAATACAACGACGGCAGCCCAATTGAAAACTCAAAGTTTGTAAGTCTGCAGAGGGACTTACTGCATCGCTTTGGCGGGGTAACCTCCATGCAACGGCAGTTTCCATTACAGGGTTTGTGGCAAGCGGGCAACGTTGTTTATGAAGACCGCGTGATTTTATTCACGATGCTTGACTTTCATTCCAAGTCCCAACTCGAATCTTTGCGCTATCTGACACGACTAAAGGAACGATTAAAGAAGCGATTTGAGCAACTTGAAATCCTCATTACGGTGCAGGAGATATTGGCGATTTGACTTGATAACAGGCAAAGCGACTTAAGGACTAATAATCCAGCCCAATTTGCACGGAGAAACCCAAGAGCACCAGGCTGCTGTCGGAGAATTGGTGGCCGTTGACGTCGTTAATTCGCAGCAGCCCAAGGTCGCCCCAGGTTTGCGCGACGAATCCGGTCTTGACCCACAATAGAGGCGAAAGATTTGGGGCCGGACCGGGCCGATTGAGCGGCACACCGTACATCACGCCCAGTTCCAGCTCGCCCATCGGGAACACGTCGGTCTTCAATTCGCGCGCCTTGGTGCCTGAGCTGGCGCCCGGCGCGACGATCGTGATGCTGCTTTCCCGGTCGTTTTCGCCGAATAGCACCGAGCCGCGCAAATGCGTGTAGAGCGCCCAGCGTTCGGCCACGGGAAAGATGCCTGTCCAAGAGCCGGTAAGGCCGAAGCCGTCGAAATTCTGTTTGGCCACCAGCGAGCCTTGAAACCCAGGCCCGGTCACCACGGAGGACGAGTAGTTTTGTTGAAGATGCCCGTAGCGGCCGCCGAGTGTAAGCACAAACAGAGATTCGCGCAGGTACGGGTGTCGGAGTTCGCACCAATCGGAGAGGGGAACATTCAAGAAACCTTCGATTGGGTTGACGACGGCGAGGTCGACGGTGCCGGAGGCGGTGGCCTGGGCGATGGCGCCGCTTTGCGTATCGTTGACGGTCCGCTCCAAGCGGCCGGTCAAGTGCAGAATGCGCCCGGTCACCTGCACGCCGAAGCCGGTGTTCTTGAACTGATAGCCCACTTCGAATCCGGGGCAGAAGGACAAATCGTTGCTGAGGTCGCTGGTGTCGCCCAGGACCGAGCCGCCGGCGGGCGTCGGCACCAAGAGCCGAACGGAGCGACTGGGAAAAAGGGGTTGCAGAAACAAGAAGTCGAGATCAGCTTTGAGCGTTCCCCAATGAGGAGTTCCCGGAACCACGCCGTCCGCGGCAAACAATGCGGCAGAGTTGATCGCGCCCGGATCGTCGATAGGCGCTAAGAAGACCGCGGACGGAATTTGTGCCGCGACCTGTCCGGAGCAAACGCCCGCCCACGTCCAAATGATCAGGATGAGCCAAACTCTTCGTGTCATGACGATGGCACACACTAGCCCGACGCGCGAGCGAGGGTAACATTACGCCGACGCGCGAGCGAGGGAACTCAACGGTGCGGCGCGCACAGGCGTTCGAGAATTCGGTGCAAGCGATCGATCCGCTGGTTCATCTGGCGGATTTCGATGATCGTCGTGGGATCGCATTCGGTTGGGCACGGCTGCGGCGCGCCCAGGCGTTCCTTGTCTTCGTCCTTGGGGCCAACCGATTTCAGCGGTTGGCGCAGGCTGGGTTCCTCCGCTTCGACGGCGGGGCCCAGCAAACGCGCGGCCTGGATCGGAGTCTGCGCTACGTAGGGAACGTAGACCGTGCGCGGGACGAGAATCACGTCTTGCATCATGCCAACGCGCTCGGGTCCGCGTTCGCCCAGGGGCGCGCCATGCCGTTCCTTCGACGGGGCTTCGCGTTCGATGATGATCTTCTGTTGCGGCCCGCGTACAAAGACGGTTTTGGGCGCCGGCCTGTCAAAGCAGGGCGGTCCCAACTGAGCGGGGGGACACGACGGTCCAGCCGTTTCAGTGACGATGACAGATGGTTCGGCGCACTCTCCGCCAAGACCCAAATGACGGCAGCCGCCCACAAGCAGCAACAGCAGGGGAAAGCTCGCCCATCGTCGCCTTCGCATGACTCGTCTCCGTCCGCTTTCGACGGTAGAATCGGCGTAATCCGATTTTCCGGTATCTTCGTTATCGTCAACCAGGTTGGCGCGGGATTAGCTTCCCTTACAGGCCGCCTGGCGTCGGTCGGTCATCGTATTGGTGGAAAAGGTGGGGATAGCGTAAGTAAGTCGATTTGGGAAGAGAGATTTGCCGACTCGGGGCGCTCTAAATTGAACGGATTGTTAGCAATACCTAACAATGGGAAGGTATGCCTTTGCACGAGTTGGCAAGGACGAGTGGTTTCGAGATTTGTAAACTGTTTCACATAAATACTTTATGACTATTCTCTCGTGCTTGCCAAATGGCTCAAAAAGTTGGCAAGAACGAGACGTTCTTGCCAAGTGCAACATTGATCTTTCCAATTCAAATCGCGCTCCGGCATTTTATTGCGTTTGGAAAAGTTGTTGTTACTCTAGGTTTCTTTGAGCGCTCAGGAAACTCTCAGGAGTCGAACCCGTGCGACGTCTCTTTGTCTTGCTCCAAGCATTTGCTTGTTTTCTCGCCCTGAAACTGCCGGCATCGCCAGCTCATGGCGGTCCCCAAGAACAAAAGACGAGGCCGCCCAAAGTCATCGAGCTTTGGCCCGCCGGCGCGCCCGGCGAAAAGGGCGACATCGGCGACGAGCGCGATATGACCAAGCCGAAGGACAACTTGGTCGCCGGCAAGCCGGTCATCCGGTTGGGCAATGTGTCGAAGCCGACGATAAGCATTTATCGCCCGCCGGCGGACAAGGACGCCGGCGCAGCGGTGCTGGTCTGTCCGGGCGGCGGCTACAACATTCTCGCCTGGGACCTGGAAGGCACGGAAGTTTGCGACTGGCTGAACTCCATCGGCGTCACCGGCATACTGCTCAAGTATCGCGTGCCGCGCCGCGCCGGATTGGAAAAGCACGCCGCGCCATTGCAAGACGCACAGCGCGCTGTCGGCGTCGTGCGGGAGCGCGCCAAAGAGTTCGGCGTCGATCCCGCGCGCATCGGCGTGCTGGGCTTTTCGGCGGGCGGCCATCTCGCGGCGGCGCTTTGCACCAACAACGCCAAGCGCACGTATCCGGTTTCCGACTACGCCGACAAGACGAGCTGCCGGCCCGACTTCGCTCTGTTGATCTATCCCGGCTACCTCACGGTCAAGGAACAAGACGACAAGATCGCGCTGGAACTGGCGCTCACCAAAGAAACGCCGCCCACTTTTCTCGTCATGACGCAGGACGACGGGGTCCGCGTCGAGAACGCCTTGCTTTACACGCTTGCCTTGAAGCGCGCCGGCGTGCCGGCGGAGCTGCATGTCTATCCCAGCGGCGGCCACGGTTACGGCTTGCGCCGCACCGACAACCCCGTGACCGCCTGGCCCGATCGCGCCGCCGACTGGATGCGCAGCCGCGGCTGGTTGAAGAAAGGGTAGGCGTCACGAACTTTTGCAGAACGCCGCGAAACAAGAAAAACGTCGCATTCGATGATCCGTACATTGTCTATGGCAATGCAGCATAGACTTGGCAATGCTTTATGACTATAATTCTAGTCCATGGCGAAACGGCCAAAGTTTACGCTGACGTTCGCGCCTGAAGCCATCGAGCATTTGGATGTAATTGAGCCAAAGCACCATGGCCTTTTGCGCCGAGCCATACGTGAGCAATTGACTCATCATCCAAGGGAAAAAACCCGCAATCGAAAACCCCTGGAGCAGCCGGCTCCCTTTGAGGCAACCTGGGAGCTTCGCTGCGGCCCAGACAATCGCTTTCGGGTTTTTTACGATGTGGACACCGAGACCCAAATAGTGCTGATCTTGGCGATCGGCGTCAAAGATCGAAGCCGGCTAATAATCGGAGATGAGGAGCACGAGACATGAGAATTGCCCCAGTTGCCGATGTCAAAGCGCGTTTAAGCGCTTATCTGGATCAATGTGAGCGGGAGGGACCGATTGTCATTACGCGCAACGGCAAACCGGCCGCTGTACTCTTGGCGCCGCGCGATGACGATGACTTGGAGCGCATTCTACTGGGCCGATCGCCGCGCTTTCAGTCCATGCTCAACCGCTCCCGCCGGAGCATTCAGGAAGGCAAAGGTCTTTCTGAAGCGGCGTTTTGGGAGAAAGTGCGCGAACGGGCACGCAAACGAAAGTTGCCAAAGTCAATGAACCGGAACGGAATCTAGCGTAAGAGCGCGAGGTGGAGGAGAAGCTCGTCGATTGCAAATCGCGCGCAAACCGGTGCGGCGTCACAAACCGTGTCTTCTGAAGGTCTAACGTAATGCGTGGGAAAAATCGATTGCACATCTGCCCCCTGGGATGGAATGCAATCCATCGAGTCGTCGAGCTTCTAGCCCTCTCTAAAGCGGTGCGGCACTTCGTTTTGTTGGCCGTGATTGCGTTTTGGTCTAGGCCGCACGCAGCGTTTGGACAGGACAAGGCCGATGCCAAAGCGACGGCGGCAAAACATGCGGCGGCCCCATACGCCACCGCGCACGCCAAGCCGCTCGATCCAAAAGAGGAAGTCGTCAACCAGGCGGATGACCACACGCAATTCCGCGTGGAGTTCAACGGCATCAAGGGCGACCGGGTGCCCGCGTATCTCTACGTGCCCAAGCGCAAGCCCGACGCCAAGGAGACGCCGTGTCCCGCCATCCTGTTGCAATACGGTACGGGCGGCAACAAAAAGACCAACTACATCGTCGAGACCGGCAAGCTCTTCGTCGCGCGCGGCTACGTTGTCTTGACCATCGATTCCCCCAATCAAGGCGAACGCCGGAACAAGGATAAGAAGTCGTCCGGCATTTTTGGCCTGGCGGGCGCGGAACAAATGATGCACTACTGCGGCGACTACAGCCGTGCGGTGGACTTCCTGGCGGCTCGCCCGGAGGTGGACAAAGAGCGTTTGGGCTACGTCGGCATCAGCTGGGGCGCGATCACCGGCATCACCTTCGTCGCCTACGACCAGCGTATAAAGGCGATGGGCTCGATGGTCGGCGGCGGCAACTTTCTCGGACTGTGGTCCGACGAAGCGGCCGCAAAGGCTGCTCGCGAAGGCTCACAATCGAGCGATCCCGTCTGTCACGTCGCGCGCATCGCGCCGCGGCCGCTCTTGTTCATCAACGTCACCAAGGATCAGTTGATCGCCAAGCCCTGGGCCGAATCGCTGCACAAATACGCCGGCGCGGGCTCGAAAGTGGTCTGGCTTGAATCCGACCACTACTTCCGCGGCCTGGACCGCAGCGTGGTATGCGGCTCGGTCATCGATTTCATGGATAAGGCACTCGAGCGCAAAAAAAGCGGACCTTGACAGATGCCTGCACCAACCAGCGGCGACGAGTTTCTTGATCTTGTCCAGAAGAGCGGTCTTGTTTCCGCCGAGGAGTTGGTTTCATCCAAGAGAACAGCTACAATCCAAATCGACTCCGAATCTTTGGGAGGAATTGAACTTGCTGGCCCTACGAACCGTCAACTTAGTAAGCGGCGATGGTCTTGAAGAAGTGGAGCGAAACTGAGAGGGTAACGACCATGATCCGAGTTTCAGTGAACGAAGCGATGCACCGCTTTCCGGAGTTGTTAAGCGCGGCGCGCGCCGGCGAAGGTGTTGAGATTAAGCAGAATGGCTGGACGTTTCGACTCACGGCATTTTCTTCGCGCCCGCCGGTCACCGGGACGCCAAAAGCCGGGCGGCTCAAGGGTCAGCTCATGGTGCCGGATGATTTTGATGAACCGCTCGAAGAACTGCGCGAGTACATGGAATGAAACTGTTGCTCGACACGCATGTACTTTTGTGGTTTCAGAGCGACGATGCAAAGCTGAGCGCGGCGGCGAAAGCGGCAATCGAGGATCCGGCCAATGAACGTTGGCTGTCGCCGATCAGCTTGCTCGAGATCGCCCTCAAGAATCGGTTGGGCAAGCTTCCGTTGCCGTTGCCATTCGGGCAATTGTATCCCGCAACATTGCTGGCGGACGACATTCATTTGTTGCAGTTGGAGCCCCAACACATTGAGCCGTTGACCACGTTGCCGATGCACCACAAAGATCCCTTCGACCGGCTCATTGCTGCGACGACCTTGGTCGAGGGGTTGAGACTCGTGTCTTCCGACCCGATGTTCGATGCATACGGCTTGGCAAGATTGTGGTGATCCCATAGTGGGAACAATCATGAAATCGATTGCCTTTAGCTTGTTAATGACGTACCTGCTCAGTCCGGCAGCATATTCCGGTCCCGGCGAAGCCGACGCGCTTGGCAATTGGTCCCAGTGGCGCGGCCCGCTCGGCACCGGCGTCGCCCCCAACGCCAACCCGCCCGTCGAATGGAGCGAGACTAAAAACATCCGTTGGAAGACGGCGCTGCCGGGCAAGGGGCATGCCTCGCCGGTCGTCTGGGGCGACCGTATTTTCCTCCTCACCGCGATCCCTTACGGCGACGTCGTGAAACCGCGGATTCCCAATCGGCCGGGGGCCCATGACAATCTGGCCCTTACCAAGCAACACGAATATGTGGCCCTCGCCGTCAACCGCAAGACCGGCAAGATTCTCTGGCAAGAAACGCTGAGCAAAGGGCTGCCGCACGAAGCGGGCCATGTCAGCGCCAGTCTGGCGTCCGCGTCGCCTGTCACGGATGGCGAGCGCGTGTACGCATTCTTTGGCTCGCGCGGCCTCTATTGCCTGGACACCAACGGCAAGCTGGTCTGGAAGAAAGACCTCGGCGAGATGCACTCCAAGCACGGGCACGGCGAAGGCAGTTCGCCGGCGCTTCACGGCGAAACCCTCATCGTCAACTGGGACCACGAAGAGCAATCGTTTCTTCTGGCCCTCGACAAGCGCACCGGCAAACAGCTTTGGCGCGTCGCCCGTACGGAGGACACGTCCTGGAGCACGCCCATCGTCGTCGAGCACGGCGGCAAGGCCCAAGTCATTGTTCCCGGCACGAACCGCCTGCGCGGCTACGATATCGCCACGGGCGCGATCATTTGGGAATGCGGCGGACTCTCGTCCAACGTCGTCGCGTCGCCGGTGGCGGCGAACGGAATGGTCTTCTCCGGCAGCAGCTACGAAACGCAGGGACTGTTGGCGATCCGCCTGGACGGCGCAAAGGGCGATATCACCGGCACGAAGAATGTGTTGTGGTATCGCCGCCGCGGCACGCCCTATGTGCCCTCGCCGCTCTTGTATGACAATTCCCTTTACATCCTGCACCACTACCAGGGCATTGTCTCACGCCTGGACACCAAGACCGGCGACAACCAGGGCGGACCTTATCGCATGGACGGGATCGACAGCGTTTATTCCTCGCCGGTCGGCGCCGCGGGAAGAATCTACATCACGAGCCGCGACGGCGTCACTCAGGTGATGAGCCATGGCGAACAGGCGGGAAAGATGCTGGCCGAGAACCGGCTCGACGATGTCTTTAGCGCGTCGGCGGCGCTTGTCGGCCGTGAACTGTTCCTGCGCGGGGAACGTTGGCTTTACTGCATCACGGAGGAATAAGAGCCGCTTTTTTCATTGGCGGGTTGACGCATCGGTCGAATAAGATTTCCCCCATGACCAGTAATCCTAACGAGCGCCTGGCGCTCTTTTCCATTGGCCACTCGAATCATCCGCTCGAGGTGTTCTTGAGACTCTTGCGCGCGGCGGGCATCCAAGTGGTCGCCGACGTGCGCTCCTCGCCGTATTCCAAGTACGTGCCGCAATTCAATCGCGACGCGCTGGATGCCGCTCTCCTCAAAGTCGGCTTACAGTATCAGTTCCTGGGACGCGAGCTGGGCGGCCGGCCCGACGATCCCGATTGCTATGACGCGGAAGGTTATGTGCTCTATCAGCTAGTCGCAGAGTCGCCGCTCTTCGTAAAAGCGATCGAGCGCCTTGATGCAGAGCGGCGGAACGAGCGCGTCGCGCTTATGTGCAGCGAAGAAAACCCGGGCGTGTGCCATCGCCATTTGCTCATCGGCCGCTATCTCGCGGGGCGCGGCATTCCGCTGTTGCACATTCGCAGCGACGGCCGGCTGCAGACCGACGACGAAATCCAAAAGACGGGCGGCAAGTACGTCGAGGTCTACCAGCCGTCGCTGTTCGAGGCGCCTGCCGAGGTGGCCTGGCGGTCGTTGCGGCCGATCTTGCGGAAAAACAAAGTCGAGGCGGAGGAAGAGTTGGAGTAACAACCATGCCCGAGCGCGAACTACTCTGTCTGGCCAATTCGCGCAAACGCGGCGGCCGTTGCGTCGCGGGGCTGACGCTGGACGACGGCCGCTGGCTGCGGGCGGTCAGTGCCGCGGACGACGGCACGCTTTTTCCCTCCGACTATCGCTATGA
>JAKEFD010000424.1 GCA_022616245.1 Gemmataceae bacterium | reverse complement strand
GCGCTCATCGGGCTCCATCCCGAAGGAAACAAGAGTGGTCAGCTGCAGAATCATAGTAGGACTAAAGACTTACATTGACCGAAGTTCTTGAATGTGTCGGGTTTCCCAACCTGTCCGCTTGAAAAAGACAGATTGAAAACCGTCCTACGAAGGAGATTCCTTTGCATTGCCTTGTAACCGGCGCGGCCGGCTTTATTGGGTCCCACTTGTGCGAACGCCTCATCGCGGACGGTCATCGCGTCAGCGGCCTGGACGCGTTCATTCCCTACTACCCGCGCGAAATCAAAGAAACGTATCTCAAAGACTTGCGCCGCCAATCGCAGTTCATTTTCCGCGAGCTGGACATGCGCAGCGCCGATCTGGATTCGGTGGTGGAAGGTGCGGACGTCGTTTTTCATTTAGGGGCCATGGCGGGACTGGCGAAGAGCTGGACTGATTTCGATCTCTATCAAAGCTGCAATCTCACGGCGACACAGCGTTTGCTCGAAGCGGTCCGCAAGCGGGCCAAACCGTCGCGGTTTATCTTCGGCTCGACTTCGTCGGTATATGGTCGCTTCGCCACGGGCGATGAGACCCTGCCAACCCGGCCGATCTCGCCGTACGGAGTGACCAAGCTGGCAGCCGAGAATCTGTGCCGCTGTTTCGCGGACGAACACGGCATACCCGTCGTGGCCCTGCGCTTCTTCTCCGTGTATGGACCGCGGCAGCGTCCCGATATGGGCTACTACAAGTTCATTCGGGCACTGTTGCGCGACGAAACCATAACGGTCTTCGGCGACGGCCAGCAGGTCCGCGGCAACACCTACATTGACGATTGCGTGTCCGCCACGGTCGCGGCGATGCAGGCGCCCGTCGGCGAAACTTACAACCTGGGCGGTGGTGAGACAGCGTCTGTGTGGGGCATCTTGCACAAACTGGAAACGCTCATGGACCGCAAGGCGAAGACGAAACTAGAACCGGCGCGGCCGGGCGACCAACGCTCCACCTTTGCCGACACCGCGAAACTGCGCCGCCATCTCAGCTGGGAACCGAAGACCACACTGGATCAAGGACTGATGAAACAGATCGAATGGCAAAAAGGATTGCCCTAAGCGTCGCCTCTAGTATTTTCTAAGGTCTTGCGGTACATTTCTTCGGCACATGCTTCTCGACATTCACGAATTCCCGTTGGAAATACGTTGGCACGATGCGAATGCGCCTATGCCGGTGCGCCTCTTGCGCGTGCCGCGCCTCGAGCAGACTACGCTGGCTCACTTCAACATTCCGCCGTGGATTCACACGGGGCCGCCGGACGCGCCCTTCGATTTTTGCGGCCACGTGCGCCGCCTTCTCGAGGACATGGCAGCGCGCTGTGAGGAGCTGGCGCACGTCGATGTGTCCAAGATCCTGATCGGCATTCTGCAGGCGCGCAACGGACGGCGTCACGGATTACAGGCCCGGGTGACGCCGCTGCGTTTCGCTCATGGGCAATTGCAGCGCCGCCGCCGCGGGACTTTGTTCCAGGTGCAGCGCTATTACCTCGGCGACCACGAGTTTCTCTATCTCTTGACGTTTTGCTTGCCGCGGTTTTTGGACATGGATTTCGATCAGAAGTTCATCACACTCTTTCACGAACTCTTCCACATAGGCCCCCAGTGCAACGGCGACTTGCGCCGGCATGACGGCCGCTATCAGCTTCACACGCGCAGCAAGAAGGAGTACGACCGGCAGATGGCGCATATGGCGCGGTCTTATCTCTCCGGCAAACCCGATCCGCAACTGCACGGCTTCTTGCGTCTTGATTTCGCCCAGTTACAGATGCGCCATGGCGCGGTGGCCGGCATTTCTGTCCCGCATCCCAAGGTGATTCCCATCTCCTCGACAATCGACACGTAACTCAAGCGGGATTGCTGGACGGTTGTTGTTCCGCCGCCGGCTCGGCGTTTTTGATCGATTGCAAGTCGTCCAGCATTTTCTCCACGCACCAGTACAGGAACACCAAGAGCGGTACGAGCAGATGCCGCAGCCAGGTCCAAGCCGGACCGAGGTCGGCGGCCAGAATGAGGAAGTCGAACGTGGCGTGAACCATGACCGAGGCGAGCAAACCGAGCGCGACCAGGCCCAGGCCTGCCCTCGGGGAGAGACGCGTGCGCGCCCAACCCAGACTGGCAGCCCAGAAGCAAGAAAACCATGGGTGGGCCACCGTCGAGATGACGCGCGACCAGTCTGCGCCGTGCATGTGGTAGTAATACAAGTCTTCGCCGAAGGTGAAGCCGAGCGCTGCCGCGATTCCGTAGATCAGTCCATCGACCGGCTCATCAAAGTCCTTGCGCCACCAGATCGCGCCCACGACGACCGACAATTTGACCGATTCTTCGATGACGCCCGGAACCAGAATGCACTCCAGAAACAACTCGTATCCCGGCCACGTCGCGGCGGGGATCAGAAGTTGCGCGAAGCGCTCCAATGGATAGGCGACCAGGCAAGAAAGGGCGCCCAACACAAACACGACGAGCAGCCATCCCCACGGCTCAGGATGCCGGTCGCGGTGGTAATAGAAGAAAAGCACCACCAGGGCGGGAATAAGAGCGAGGAAGAAAACGGCCATGCGCGCATCCACCGGTAAGCGACGCAAGTATAGGTCGCATTTTGCAATACCGATCACGTGATGAGCGTCCCAGCCGGTCGACCTCGTGGCGCTATGTCGTTTTTTGAGCGCCGTGGCAAAACAGTTTTCTTGGTGTTCGGTCCAATCTTCCCAACTTGATGTGCAGAAAACTAAGTCATAATTGCGACTACACTTACGTCAAGGCTTGTCGACTGGGGACGATTCGGGACAGGGGGGGTGTGAGTGTGTGTGTGGCGCGACCAATCCCACAATTCCTTGTCCTGAAGTAAGTTACGGCAAACAAAAAGGTAGCGCTGGCAGCCATAAATCTAGTCGACAGCGTAACTTATTGTCAATAAGGGATATGCGATTCGGAAACAGCCTCCTGGCAGGCATGGTGGTTTGTGGGTGACGGCGGACGCGTATCTGCGCAAAAGTCTGTGCAAATCGCTCACACCCCCCTCACAGCCGGTTTTTGAACCATGACTCGTGGCATAGTTAGCCGCATGGCTGGGACCCCTATGAATTTGACTGTTTTTGCCACTGTCAGATAGTCTCTCCTTCGTCCAGTCGTCTCCGCGGCGATGCCGGCCAGGGCGATCAGCCCGACCACGTAAATAGGAAGTGAAACGAGAAGTTTTGCGGCTTATTTCGGACGAGAATTGATCGTGACCTTCGCTCGTTCGAGGGCAATTTCGGCTTCCAATCGATTCGCCGTCGCAGCCAGAACGGAGGCATGCATGGCCTTTCCCACCTTGTAAAGCTGGGTAGCGCTCTTTTCATTGGCCTTGGCCAATGCCACCGCCTCTTCATGCAGCGCAAGCCGTTCTTTGTCCGTTGTGCAGAATTCCAATTCGGCTTTGAGCAACAGGGAAGTAGCCTGTGCTACCTCTGCATAGGTCGCCTTTCCAGTGTGATATGCCGCCGTCGTCGATTTCACGAGTAATCTCAAAGTGGCGCGCCGTTCTTCCAGAAGCGTCTGAATGCGCGGGTTTTTCGTTGCTGTTGGTGCGGGCTGGTCCCCTTTGAGAGTGACCGCCGCGAGCTCCGCCAAATCGTATAACGGGTCTCCCGCTTTGACATAAGCGCCGCTGATTCCATGCTTGCGAATCACATAGCCGTCGATCGGCGCGCGAAAGGTCAGATGGGATACGGGCTTTCCGGCCTTGAGAATGGCCTCGATTTGTTCGTTGTCCAGGCTCCAAAGCCGCAGCCGCTCGCGCACGTTGCGCTGCAGGTCGGCATTGCCGCTGCGCTGTGCGTTGAGGAACTGTTGTGTCGTGGTCATCAGTTCCGGGCTGTACAACTCCGCCAAAACGTCCCCTTTCTTGACACGTTCACCGGTGGCCTTGTGAATTCGCTCAATTCTGCCGTCCGTCGTCGCGGAAACTCGGATGATCTTGGTTTCGTCAATCTGCGCGATGTCGGCCGGCGTGATTCTCTTGCGATCTCCGCCGCGCGCTTGGGCGGGTTGCTCCGCTTGAGCCTCGACGTTGAGTTGAGGCTTTTTGGGTGTTTCCGTCTGGCCGGCATGTTGCGGTTCACTGAGTAGGGCGGCGGCTCCGACTCCCAAGCCAGCACCAATACTGCTCACTACCAGCAACAGATAAGCCGCAATCTTAAGTTTGGTAAGAAACATGGCCCTTAGCACCCCTTCCGTCAAACCCGCAACATTGGCGGAGATGACTTCCGCCGTTGCTGCTTGTCGTGCCGCAAACGCGCTGGCGGCCTTAACCGTCGCAGCCACTAATAATGAAGGCGCACCAGCGGAAGCTCCGTGGAGCGACAGCAAAGCCGCCAACGAACCACCGGCCACTACTAAGCCTCGCCGCACCAGTCGGTCGGCTAGCATTTTTCTTGCCCGTGACAACCGCCCCGAAAGTGTGCCGATGGGCCAGTCGAGCTGCCGAGCCGCTTCGTCATGGGTCTTGCTCTCTAAGTCGCAAAGGACGATGGGGACTCGGTACTTATCCGGCAACCGGCGCAATTCTTGGTCCAGCAAGGGGCGCACATCATTCCAGAGGTCCGGCGACACCGCTTCCGGTTCCGGCAAGAGATCCACTTGCTTCTCTCTGGCCCGGCGCTTGGCGCCCGTTGCTTTCGCTCGCAACGCCGTTTGACAGGCAACGCCGTACAGCCAGTTGCCCACCATCTCGCGCGGCACAACACCAGTTGCCTTGCGCACCAGGACGAGAAACGTGGCCTGAGATGCATCCTCCGCATCGTGGTGGTTGCACAGGACTCGTTGACAAACGCCGAAAACCATCGGCCCATGTTTGCGCACGAGGGACTCGAAAGCCGCTTCGTCCCGCTGCGCGACAAAGCGCTCCAAGAGCTGCCCATCGGTCAGGCCAGATTCTTCGGAAAAAGCTTCCTTGCAAAGCTGCTGGATGACCTTGGCAGGCGGGCTCGTCGCCATACGCCTCCCGTTGCTAATGTTGCCGGCACTTCATGTAGTATTCCTCGAAGTAGGCAGGTTTCATACACTTTTTTCTCCAAGCGCGGCAGGCGGCTGCTCTTTCTCCGTCACGGGACTGGCGCCACCGGCTCTTGATTCCGCCAATCGGTCCGTGTCAAAGCGCTTGACTTTTGGCGGCAGTCAACTAACATAGAGGTAGTCAGTATCAGTATGGAGTTGGAATTGCCTAAGCTAAGCCTGCCCATGTACGCCGAGGAGTTGGAGAAAGACATGCTCCAACGGCTCAGTCGCATCGAAGGTCAGGTGCGCGGAGTGGCCGGCATGGTCGAAAGTCAACGCCCGTGCCTGGAAGTGCTTCAACAACTCGCCAGTGTCCAGGCAGCGCTGAAGGGGCTGTCCAAGACGATTCTGCGAAACTATCTGGAGCGGTGCGCCACGGATGCCATTCGGTCGGGCGATACCGCAGTCTACGATGAATTGATGGAAGCAATCTACAAGTTCGTGAAGTGAGTCGGGGCGTCCTCGGCTCAACTCGAACATCAGTGTTTGGAGGTAATGATCATGAACCGAAGAAAATGGCTCTGGACCGCCTTGCTGGCCGCGCCTTTAGCGGTCGCTGGCGTCATCTATGGCAATTCGCAGTCAGCATCATACATTTGCCCGCTGACGGGTGAAGAACTGCCCTGCCCGAAATGCTGCCCGCTCAACGCAAGCCAGGAGCAAGACCAAGCGCAGTCTTTCATTTGTCCGATCACAGGTGAGGAACTCCCCTGCGAGAAGTGCTGTCCATTGAACTAGGCTGCCGCGCCCCGCAGCGTCAAAAGGCCTCTACTCAGGACGCGAAGTAAGCCCCCGGCGTTAAGCGCCGAGGGCATTTGCTTGGGCCAGCCCACTTCCCTCGGGGGCGCTGCAAAATGAAACAGGCTCCCGTGAAGCGCGGGAGCCCTTCCTTGTCCGGCTATTGCGCGACGATATCGCTTTCGCGCCTTGTAATTTTGAGGAATGTCTATTTGAGGAGTGGATTATGAAGGTTGGCGCCAATGTATTTGCCCTAGGCTTGTTGATTCCGATCGCGACGTGGGGTCTCAGCGGCTGCACGAACAAAGAGTCTGCCACGACCACCAAAACCGACACCCGCGACAAGGGGGCGGACAGTGGCGACGAGCACGCCAAACATGCCGAAGCCAAGACGGCCGGCGACAACGGGGAAGAACACGGCAAGCACGACCACCACCACAAAGACGGCCACAAGAGGGGTGAGCACAAGGATCACAAGCACGGCGAACATCACGACAAGGCGACCGCGCTGCAAGGCAGCGTCAAGGTCGGCGACAACGTCCCGGATTTTTCGGTGCGAACCCTCGACGGCAAGAGCGCTAAACTCAGCGAGTTGCAGAAGGACGAAAGGCGGACCGAGAAGGGCATCGTGGTTCTTTCATTCTGGTGCACGACTTGTCACAGCTGTCGAGATGTGGAGCACTTGGTCGCCAAGCTGTACAAGGACTATCGGGGCCGAGTCGCGGTCATCGCTCTCGACGCCAACGCCGACGAGACAGCCGAGAGGGTTGCTGCCTTCGTCAAGAAGAACGGGCTGGAGCTGTCCGTCGTCCTTGATCGCAGTGGCATTACGGCCGACCTGTTCGGGGTCCAGAGGACCACGACTACCGTGGTGATCGATGGCAATGGGGTGCTCCGCTACTGCGGCCAATTCCGGCAAAAGGGGGGTGGCTCCGCTGAGGAAGCTTTGAAGGCGGTCCTGGCCGGGAATGAGGTCGCCATCAAGACAACCCCGCACCATGGCTGACAGATCGTGAGAAAGTAGCCCCCGTGTGGGGCATGTCCCGTTTGGGCGATCTGAAGTTCAGGACTCGTCTCAAGGAGGCGGGTCAGTTTTGCTCCATCTATTTCTCAATGCACCAACACCGGTTGGGCTGAGTTGTTTCGGATGATGCGCCATACCACTCCTGTCCATGGCACCGGACGAGGTCCATCCGGCGCCATGAACGTAAGCCCGCCTCTGCACCACGACTCCGAAGGAGTATAGAAATGAGCGCAACCTTGCGAAAAAGCATTTGCTTCGGCGTACTCCTGGGGCTGCTGTCATGCGCAGTCGCGGCAGCCGGCCAAGCCCAGAAGGACGCTCAGCCGGGGGAGAAGGCCGAGAAGAAGAACGTCGAGGACGCCAAAGGAAGCCCGATGTGAGTCTGACCCGAAGGCATGGGCGCGCGTGTCGCGCAGAGTTCTTGGGGTCCGTCTCTCATGATTGTAGGCGCAATCCTGTTTGGTCTGCTGTTTCTGTCTGTGACCGCATTCTTCGGCGCAATGGCGCTTTTCTTCTTGCGGCGCAGCCAAGTCAGGCCGGAATCTAGTCAGCCAGTTCCGCCTGGAGTCTCGCCGCCATCGTAACTGATGGCAACTTGGGTCGATCGAATGAACTGAAAACAAAAAAAGCCCCCAGCCTTTCGGCCGAGGGCTTCGGGATTCTTACAGTCCACGGAGCGCGTGACTTAGAACTCCCAGATCAGGTCAATGCCGACCGTCGTTTGGCTGCGGTCGAGCTGGTCGTTGTATGGGTTGACGCCGCCGGTATGGCTGGCCCAATCCCAGCGGATTTCGGGCCGGATGCGCAGGTTCTGGTAGGGCTTGTAGGTGAAGCCCACCGTAATCTCGTAGAGATTGCCCGCGAAGGCCGGCACGTTGAGATAGCCCGTGCGCGTGGCGTCGTCGTCACGGAACCATTCGCCGCGGGCGCCCAGAATCAGCTTCGGATTGATGGTGTAGAACAAGTACCCGTAGTAGCCATACCACTCGGCATCCTGACCGTTGGCGGCGGCGTTGGCTTCCCAAGCGACGTTGCCGCCAGTCTGCATGAGCCATTGGTCGCGGCTGCCGAATTTGCGGGTGTAGTAGGCGGTAATGTTCGTGCGCCAATTGTCATTGTTGTTGATCTGCTCGGGGCTGGTGATCCAGCCGACTGTGACGTTCTGGCGCTTATCACAGGAATTCCACACCACGCCGCCCATGTATGCCCAAACGTCATTGATGTCTTGGAACACCACTTCCCAGCCACGGACAAGGCAATTGTGCACGTCCAGCGTGTCGCCGATGTGCACCGTCGCCATCAAGCCGGTGTGTGTGAACGGAACGGCGTAAAAGTACTCGTAGCTGTGTGAATAGAAGTTGGTTTGGACCGCCGGAGACAGTTCGCCGGCTAGCAAAGTGAAGAATCGTCCGACCCGGATGTCCACGCCGCGATCCGTAAGAATCGGCAAGTGCATATCCAGGTAGAATTGCGGCAAGTCAATGCTGGTCTCATGCGTGCTCGGAGCGCCGAGGCGATTGGCCGAATAGTTATCGAACAGGCCGAGGGCGAAGTTTCCCCAATACGGTGCATCGTGCCCCCAGAGGGCGTCCACGCGGTAGCCAACATGGAACTCGTTCTTGCGTTTGTCTAAGTCGAGCGTTTTCTCCAAAACGAGATAGGGGAACTGGTTCCAGGTCACGTCATTGGAGCGGTTGTTGAAATTCGTGCCGTAGTTCAAGCGGTCGTTCGGGCTGTCGAAGTTAGTGGTGTAGCCGAACTGAATCCAGCCGTAGATCTTGGTGTTGTGGCATTCCAACGAGTCGAAAAGCGCCGGGAAGCGGCACTTGATGGCCTGCATGAGCGGATTGAGGTCGTCGTCGCACTCTTCGGCGCAGCCGTTCTTCTTTTCCTCCTCCTTTTTCTCTTCGCATTTCTTGTCGCCGTTACAGTCGTGGCCGTTGCCGCACCAGAGCAAGCGCTGGCAGAAACTGCCGCAACATGGCTTGTGCTCGGCGCATTTCATTTCGAGATCTTCACATTTCCAGGGACGAAGGCAGGTAATGTTACAGTCCCTGCAACCGTGGCCGCAACCGCCGCCGAAACAGTTTCGGATCGGCGAGCCGCAGTTTGGTCCGCAGGCCGGCCCGGCGCTCGTTCCGCTTGTTTGAACGATCTCTCCCCGAGCTACGAGCGGGGGCATGACTTGCACCGACACTGGCTGAATCGGTGGTTCCGGAGTCTGACCGACGAGCAGTGCGGCGCTTAGTAAAAGCGCGTTGTACATGGCATCCTCGCTTACAAGGGACATCCTGGTTCCACACGCGCCGGTCTTGGAAAACGCCGAGTGTCTTGCTTGTGGGACGGATTTCCCTCCGTCCTGTTTCCAGCAACGCCGCAGAACGGCGTAGGCAACCGGAGCGACCCGCCGCCGCCAGGGGAGAGAGTCGCGCCTGGCAGGCACATGGGTTACGTTAGCTGTATCGACCAAGTGCCCCGAAATTCCCAAAAACTCCATGGACTTCATAAAGGAGCTAGTTCGCCGAGTCCCCTTAGAACCGCTTGTATTTATGCAGTTTACCCGGACCGCAGAGTTTGCTCCGGCAGCCGATTCCACCCCACGGAACGGCAACGAACGCATGCAGTGAGTAATCTTGGGTGTTTCCATTGGTGCTACAATGACGCGATGCTCACCCCTGCTGAAGAACTGGGGCTTTCCGGTCTGAGTCTGGCCAGCCGGGTGCGTAAGTCCTTTTTTCGCATCACCGACGCCCGTTTGGCGAAACTGGCCGAACGTGTGCGCGACGAATCCAAGAAACGCAAGCTGGTCTATCTCCGCGACGGGCAAGAGGAATCGATCAACACGATGCTCTTGCCGATGACGGTGTTGCCCGATCAGATCGCCTATTTGCACCACGTCGCGCTTACGATTCAGAACGCGCTCAAGCGACTGGCCGAGCTGTATCTGGAAGACGCGGCGGTGCGCGAGCTTCTGCGCCTGTCGCCCGCCGAGGAAGACTGGTTTCGGGAATGCATGACGCCCAGCCTGGGCGATCACAATCCCATATTCGGGCGGCTTGACGCTCTGGTCGATTTCATCAGCCCAATGTGGAAGGAGACTCTCAAGTTCGTCGAGCCGAACATGAGCGGCATCGGCGGCTTGCATATGCTGCCGACCGCGGGCGAAATCCTGGCCGAAGTCATCGTGCCCGTCCTCAAGGAGAAAGAACCTGACCTGCAACTCGAACTGACGCGCGACATCCGCGAGCTCTTGATGCAAGAGATCCTCGAACACTTGCAAGCGATTGGAAGGCCCGCCGCGCATATCTGCTTCATCGAGCCCAAATACTCAGGCCACGGCCCCGAGGAGCAAGAAGCCCTGGCCGGCTATTACCACGAACGCCACGGTTTGAAGATCTCGCATGCAGACCCCGCCGAGCTGACGCTTCAAGACGGCGAGGTGCATTACGGCGGCGCGGCCATCGATATCGGCTATCGCGACTACTCGGTGCTCGACCTCATACAGTTGCAGTCGGAGGGCATCAACGTCGAACCGATGAAAACACTATTCCGGCAAAACCGCATGATCTCATCCATCGCCGCCGAGATCGACCAGAAAAGCTGCTGGGAAGTTTTCACTGATCCGAAGCTGTCGAAGAAGTATTTCAGCGCCGACGAACGCCAGCTCTTCCGCCGGCATATCCTTTGGACACGCGTCGTCTCCGACCGCAAGACGACGCTGCCCGATGGCCAAGCTGCGGACCTTCTGGAACACATCCGCAAGGAACGCGACCGACTGGTGCTGAAGCCGAATCGCAACTACGGCGGCGAAGGCGTGGTCATCGGTCCGGCAACAACGCAAGAAGAATGGGAAAAAACGCTGGAAAAGGCGGTCGCCGATCCGGAGCGCTGGGTCGTGCAGCAACTGGCGAACATTCCGGTCAGCGAGTTTCCCGTCCTCGATGCGAACGGCAAGGCCAACTTCGAGCCCTTCTACACCGTCATGGGTTTCGCCGCCACCAACTTTGGCGTCGCTATACTGGGCCGGGCCTCGCAAAAACAGGTCGTGAATGTGGCCCAACGCGGCGGCCTGTGCGTGGTGATGCAGGGGAGAGCTCCGAGCCGGTTGCAGGGACCGAGTTGAGAATATTGGATTGCGGATTTGGGATTTTTGATTGGAGATTCATCAGTCTCGATATCACTGGAATCTTGGAAACGATTAGGCGCTGGTTGCAATCATCCCAGTCACTGCCCACTTTATCGGCCTGGAGTCTCTGGAAAGGTCACACCTCGGTAAATCTCGGCCAGGTGAATCCTGACGGGGACCGAGGCAAATTCGAACGTGCTCGACAATTCCTTGAACTCTGTCAGCAACCAATCGTTGTCTTTTTGGCGCACGTAGCGTTCGACGAGCGGCCGATCTTGTGCGACAAGCACGTATTCAGCCAGCGACGGTATTTGCCGGTAATGCGCGAACTTGGCGCCGCGGTCGTACTTCTCGGTTGATTCGGACAGCACCTCAACGAGCGTTCGCGGATTCAGCAACGTATCGAGTACATTGTCATCAAAACTGGGCTCGTCACAAACGATGACAATGTCCGGATACGTGTACAAACCGGTCGCTTCGACTCTGACGCGTAAGTCGCTTGTCACCACACGACATGGACCGTCTTTGAGTTGACTGCGTGCCTCAGCCGCTACGTTATCCTTGATGAGGGAGTGCGCAAAGGTCGCGCCTGCCATGGCAAAGACTTCGCCGCGCAGGTACTCGCTGCGAAAATCAGCGTGGCGCTCTTGTTCCAGGTATTCCTTGGGCGATAGCAATCGAATGTGCGCTCGCGACATGCGACACCTCCGGCAGTCATTGTATCACCCAAGCTGCGCAGGCCATTTTGGTCGCTCAGCTTGAATAGGGGGCCTACGGTTGCTGCAGCTTCGCGAAGCCGGGCCGTGCGCGCACGACGGCCAAGGTTGGATTCTGTTGCAGTTCCTTCAAATCGCGATAGCCGGCTTGGACGGCTTGCTCAAGCGCGGCCAAGGCCAAATCCGCAAGACGGTCGCGCTCGGCCGCTTGATCCGAATTCTTCGCCACGGTCGATGCCAGCCGAGCCAGGTCGCGGCCGACGAAAAACAAATCTTTCGCACTGTCGGACCACAGCTTGCGTCGCTCCTCTACCGCGTCGGCCGCGGCGGCATACTCGCCTTGCTCCTCCAGCACGTCCATTAGCGAGAGGTAATGACTGTTGAGTTGCCGGCGAATGCCGTCGCTCTTGGGCGACGCCTTCCAGGCGATGCCTTGATGGTGGACGGCTTGTCGCAGAGTGTGTTCCGCCTCATCGAGTTTCTTGAGCCGTCTCTGCGCCAGGCCCAGATTGTTGAGGTAACTGCCCAATGAGCTGTGCGCCTGGAGCTTGCCTTGGGGTCTATCTGAGTGGAGGCGCAGGACTTCCGTTTGCTGTTTCACCGCTTGCTCGTAATGGGCAAGCTCGCCAGTCAGATTCTTGACGTTTCTTTGGCAGAGCGCGAACTGAAAATGGGCGTGGGCCAATTCGGGCAGGAAGCGGTTCGGCTCCACTTTGGCGATCTTTTCCAAGAGCGCGATGCCCTGCTCGAAGATCGAGATGGCTTTTGCCGCCTGGCCATGATCGCGCAGGTCGCGGCCAAAGAGCACCAGGCAGCGGCCGCGGTCCGCTTGCAGTCCCAAATCGTTCACTCGCTTCGCGGTCAGCTTTTCATAATACGCGTCGGCGTCCTGCCAAAGCCTGGCGGCCTCGCCCGGCTGCTTTTCGCCGTGTAGCAGTTTGGCGAGATTCTCGAGTTGCATAAGCACGGTGCGGCGTTCGGCCGGCCGCGCCGCGGCGGCCACTGCCTGTTGATTGAGAGTGATCGCCTGCCGCGCCGCCGCGATCGCCTCCGCCGGTCGCTTGGCCTGCAAGCACGCCTGGCTAAGCCGGCCCAGGCAGAGACTCCATTCGCCCACAAGATCGAGATTTTCCGGATTGGGCCCCACGAGCGTCTGATACAGGTCGCCGGCGCGCTTCAAATAGGGGGCGGCCTGACCGGCGTCCTTACGATTGAGATGAAACTCGCCCAGTGACAGGCAACACAGCGCCAAATCATTCTGATACACTGCTACCCTGGGAAAGCGGGTCTGCAATTGTTCGGCGCGGCCGTGCGCCTCGCGCAGAAACGCCAGTCCCTTGATGAAGTCCTGATTCTGGGAGTGGACTTCGCCGAGCGCGCGGCAGCAATCGGCAAGGCTCAACTGAAACTCCGGCACGTCCGGGTTTGCCTCCACCAGCGCGCCGAGCATTGCATGGGCCTGCTCCAATAGCTTTAAGCCATCGCTGAACTTGCCTTGCTGAGCGAGACGCTGGCCGAGCTTGGTGTAGTTGTCGGCCAGTTCGCGCTTTTGCGCCTGCCGCTGCGGGTGTTTCGCGACGACTTTTTCTTGAAGCGTGCGAGCCTTCTCCAGGGCTTCTTGACTTTCCACACGGCGATTGAGAGAGCCTAGAATCGAGCCAAGGCGAACATAGGCGCGTGCCAGATCAGCTTCGGCGCGTTCGAATTCGACTTCAAGTTGCCGGTCCGGAGCTTTGGCATCATTCTTCTGTTTTTGCAAAAGCTGCAAGAGATCCACTATGAGAGAGCGCGCCTTTTCCGAATGCTCCAGGGCTTTGTCGAGATTGCCGAAACCGCGCTGGATGCCGCTCAGGTTCGCGTAAACCAGCGCGCGGTGCCGGCGCGCTTCGTAATTGTCGGGACGTGCTTGCTCCACGCGCCCGTACAGCGTCGCCGCCATTTCATACGACTCCATGGCTTCGTGGTCGCGCAACAGCGCCCGCAGCACCACGCCGCGGTTGACGCAAGCCACCGCCTGCCACGACTGATAGGCAACCGCGTTTCCCGGCTCCACCTGGCACCACTCTTCCAGCAACGCGAACGCTTGATCGTAGTACGCCAACGCCTCCTCTTTCTCGCCGAGGTAGTGCGTGATGTCGCCCACGCGCACGGCGGCGCGGGCCACGTCGAAGCGCACTGCGGGATCCTGGCTTTTCTGTTCCATGAATTGTTTGAAATAGCCAAGCGCTTTTTGCAGGAACTCCTTTTCGAAAGCCTGCAAACCTGGAACTTTGCTCAAGCCCTTTTCGCGGAACTTGACGTAAAACTCCTCGATCGCCTCGTGCGCAGTAGCGAGGTTTTGGTCCGCGAGGCGCTTTTTGGCCCGGGCCTCGGCAAGGGCATCGTCGCGTTCGCCGAGCGCGGCATTCGTGGATTTCAAGGCTCTGCCGATTTGGGCCGCGTTGTCCGCCTCGCGCAGTGCGAACAAGACGGACACGACGCTGACGCTGACCAGGGCCACAATAGCCACCGCACACAGGGCGGCGAGCGCCGGCTGACGCTGCGCCCAACGCCGCATGCGCTCAAAGTGGCCCGCCGGGCGCGCTTCGATCGGCTCGCCGCGAAGTTGGCGTTCCAGGTCGTCGGCCAGCGCCGCCGCACTGGCATAGCGGCGCGCGGCGTCCTTTTCCAAACACTTGAGGCAAATGGCTTCGAGGTCGGCGGGCGCATCGTGCCGCAGAGCGCGCGGAGGCGCGGGTGTCTTTTCAAGCAAAGCGCACAATGTATCCAACGGAGTATCGCCGCGAATCGGCGGTTGCCCTGTCAGTACCTCGTAAAGAATAGCGCCGAGGCTATACACGTCGGCCGCGGTCGTCGGGCCTGGGCCGCGGCCGCTTGGTTTAGCCTGCTCGGGCGCCATGTAGTTGGGCGTGCCCACGATCGAACCGCGCTGCGTCAGCCGAGATGTCGGCGTGGCGGCCACCGCGCCGGTATCGGCGTCTCCGTGCAACGGCAGGGAAATGTCGGCCGGCGTCGAATGATGTTGCTGTACGTCGTCGAGCCATTTGGCCAGGCCGAAGTCGGTGACATGAGGCTGATCGTCACCGTCGAGCATGATGTTGGCTGGCTTGAGGTCGCGGTGCAAGACGCCGCGCTCGTGGGCGAAATGGACAGCGCGGGCGATGCGGGCGAGGATGCGCGTGGCGCGCGGCAGATCGTCCCGCAGCCTGGGCAAATGTTGCGCGAGATTGCCGCCTTCGACAAGCCGCATGCTGAAATACGGCTGCTGACGCCACGTATCGATCACGAAAATGGGGACGATGTTGGGATGATCGAGGCGCGCCGCCGCCTCCGCCTCCAGGCGAAAACGCTCGAGTTCGCCGGGCGACGCCAACGGTCCGGTGCGAATCATCTTGAGGGCGACGAGCCGGTTGAGGCGAAGTTGCCGGGCCTTGAAGACGACGCCCATGCCCCCTTGTGCGATTTGTTCGAGCAATTCATAATCGCCAAGCCTCGCGCCGGGTTTTGGAATACTCAAGGGAGGCAGCGACGCCGTCTCCTCCAAGCATTCCCGCAGCGGCGCGACCTTGCCGTCGAAAACCTCTTCATCGGCGAGGAAATCGGCCAGCGCGGACGCGGCTTCGGGATAGCGTTCGATCCATTGCTTTGCGTCGGGCGCCGCACCGGCGTCCACGGCGGCGACGAATTCGGCGATGACACTGTCCACATTGTCACTTTCCTCCTCAGTCCGCGCGGGAGACGAATCGGAGGTGACATTGTGAGAGCCGCGCCCGCTGGGAAACGGGGCATTCTCTCCACGAGCGAGGTTCATGGTGACTCCACTGAACTCACTGCCACGCCGAAAGGCCGGCGGTTGTAGGTCGCGTCCTCCGTGATGAGGCGAAGGGTGCGTACGCGCAAAGATGCGGGTTCGAAGTCGAGGTAGCCGACGAGGCGGGTGTCCACCGTATTGCCGTCGGCTTTGTGGTAGAACCAGTGCTCCATGGTAAGGTGGCCAGTCAGTTTGGCGCGAGCGACGCCGTTTTCGAACGAGATAACGGCGGCCTTCAATTGCTGTTTCTGAATCTTGTTCTTACTTACGTCGTTGTTCTCGGTGGTCGGGTAGAAATGGACCAGCAAGCGCCCAGTCAAGTCCGCATCAAGTTCCCAAGTCAGTCCTTTTTCCACGCGTTCGCTGGGAAGCAATTTCTTGGTTTCCTCTTTGCTAAAAACGATCCAATCTTCGGAGGGATACGAGCCCCAGTTGGCCGAGCGGGTTTCGCCGAGCTTGGTGCGCACGGGCACGCGTGCACCATCTACTTTGACGAGATTGCGGGCCACCAGATGCAGCACCAGCGCGGCGGACGCGGTTTTGGGATGGCGCGACTGCGCGGTCGCCGGAAACAGCGAGCGGCCCATGGTCGGATTGTGCTGCTTGACGGCGGCCTCGAGCATTGGCACAAGTTTTTCCACCTTGTAGGCCTCTGCGACGTGCATCGAATCGAAGGCATTGCCGCCCGGCGTCACGAGGTAGACGTGCACGGAGCCGGCCGAGCGCTTGGCGTCGAGGGTTTCTCGGTAGATGCGCTGGCGTTCTTTGCGCTCCTCGGGCGGTGCGCTGCCTTCCTTGGTAAAATCCTCATTGGACAAGTACACCGGGATGAAGTAGCGGTTCAATAGTTCGATCACTTTGCCGTTGGAGAGCGAACTCGCCCTCATCGCGTCGGCGCCGCCTCAACAGCGGCCGAATTGCATGTGGCCGTCGTGCGTGAACAGGAAGACCGGCCTCTTGTGCGTTTTGGCGGCTTTGAGGGCGGTGCACAGGTCCGGGGCCCAGCCGATGTCGTCGAAGCGGCGCTCCTCGGCGGTGGGCCGCCACAGGGCCACGCGGGCGTCGATGCGGCTCACGTCGAACTCTTGGGCAGCTAATGGTGTTGTGCAAGCCAAAGCAAAGCACACGCTTAGTCGAAACATACGCGTCTCCCTGTGTAGTTGTCTCCTTCAGTCTAACTCAATACGCCTTGGCAAAAACTACGCGCCCTTCCGACGGCTTTCCGGTTAACACGCACTTCCCCGTTTCCTTAGTTTGCTCATACGGGATACAGCGGATGGTCGCCTTTGTTTCGGCGGCAATCTTGTCCTCGGTTTCGCGCGTGCGGTCCCAGTGGGCCCAGAGGAAGCCGCCAGGTTCATCGATCTTCTTCTTGAAGTCGTCCCAAGTATCGACGCTCAGTGTGTTGTCAGCGCGGAACTTCCTAGCGCGTTCGAAGAGCGCCGACTGCATCGCCTTGAGGAGGCCGACAATGCGCGTTGGCGCCTCGGCTAATGGCACGCCCATCATCTTCGATTCTTTGCCGGGCAGATCGCGTCGCGCTAATACGCATGCATTCTGCGCCAAATCCTTGGGCCCCAGCTCCACGCGGATGGGCACGCCCTTCACTTCCCATTCGTTGAACTTGAAACCCGGCTGATGCTGATCGCGGTCGTCAATCTTCACTGTTAAGGGCTCATAGTTGTACCAGGGATCGGGCGGCATGGCGCCAAGCGCCTGGGCCAGCTTGCGGGCGGCGTCGCAAGTCGCCTGCTTTTCCTCCGGCTTGCGGAAGATGGGCACGATCACAACGTGAATGGGCGCGAGTCGCGGCGGCACCACCAGCCCTTGATCGTCCGAATGCGTCATGACCAGGCCGCCGACCATTCGCGTCGAAAGGCCCCAACTTGTGGCCCAAGGGTGTTCGAGCTTGCCGTTTTGGTCCTGGAATTTGACGTCGAATGCCTTGGAAAAGTTCTGACCGAGAAAGTGGCTGGTGCCGGCTTGCAGGGCGCGCTTGTCCTGCATCATGGCCTCGATGCACAAGGTGTAAACCGCGCCGGGGAACTTTTGGCCCGCGCTCTTGAGGCCTGTCAGCACCGGCATCGCCATCCATTCCTCGGCAAAGGTGCGATAAACATCCAGAATCTTGCGCGTTTCCTCTTCCGCCTCAGCCTGCGTAGCATGGGCCGTGTGCCCTTCCTGCCAGAGAAACTCCGCCGTCCTGAGGAATAGGCGCGTACGCATTTCCCAGCGGACGACGTTGCACCACTGGTTGATGAGGAGCGGCAGATCGCGGTAACTTTGAATCCAATTGCGATACGTGTTCCAAATGATCGTCTCCGATGTGGGCCGGATGATCAACTCCTCTTCGAGCTTGGCTTCGGGATCGACCTGCACGCCCTTGCCTGGAATCGTTTTCAGCCGATAGTGCGTGACGACGGCGCACTCCTTGGCGAAACCCTCAGCCATTTCCTCTTCCTTGGCGAGGAAAGACTTGGGGATGAAAAGCGGAAAGTAGGCGTTGACGTGTCCCGTGTCTTTGAACATGCGGTCCAATGCGCGCTGCATCTTCTCCCAAATGGCGTAGCCGTGCGGCTTGATGACCATGCAGCCGCGGACATCGGAGTTTTCGGCGAGGCCCGCTTGCTGGACGATGTCGAGGTACCACTGCGAATAGTCGTCTGCGCGTTTTGTGATTTTTTCAGCCATGGCTTGAGTCTCAGCGACAAATCGGAATCAGATCGTTGTTCGTCCTAAGAAGTCTATGTTACCCCGGCGCTTAGTAATTACGTCGGCGGATGACGACCACGCAATTGCTCTTCCTTGCGAATTCGCCGGATGGCCAGTCGATTCAGTTTCAATGCCGCAATTGTAGCGCGTCCTTTAGGAGTAAGTCCAATCATCCTCGTGCGATCCCATCGAAAGTGAGTTTTCCAGAGATCTTTACGCGGATGGAACAGCCGCACCGATGTTGCACTTGTTCGATCGAATCCAAATCGGCGCGATCCCCTTCGCAGCGAACAAGAGACACACGCCAGGGCCAAGTTGTTCAGGCGAGTCTTGCCACCCTTGGCTTTCGGATTGATGTGATCGATGTGAAAAGTCGCTTCCTGCCCATCTTGAGCTAGGCCGCAGTATTCGCAACGTCCCTGTGCTCGCGCCACAACTCGCTGCCGCAATCTTCGAGGAATGTCGCTCATTGCGAAGATCGCTTGCGGATCGATTCTCGTTCTGCTTTCAGTCGCAACCAAGTCATGGTCTCAGCCATTTCGACAAGGCCTTTGGCCTCTTCGCGTTCGAAGGAACTCAGCTTTCCCGCCTCGCTTTGTTTATCTAACAACTCTTGCAAGCGACGATTCAGTGCGCGCGGAAAGCGAAGCTTGCGGAGATCACGCGGTAAACTTAATTCGACGACAGGCATACTTTCTGCTCCTGATCGGCCACGGATTCTTGACAATTAAATTCTATCATTCCGTCTTGTCAGCATCCAAATGCATTCCGGGTGCATTCCCGTTTCTGCGCCTCCACTCAGGCCGCTTGGGCGAGACGAGCGCTGCCGGCGGCGCGGCGGTGTTTGCGGGGACGCGACCAGTATTTCT
>JAKEFD010000423.1 GCA_022616245.1 Gemmataceae bacterium | reverse complement strand
ATCGTGCACCTCCATGCTCCAGCTCGTTTCCCATTTCCCGCCCGGCGGCAATACCGGCACGCGACTGTGATCGCGCTCAAATGTCTTTAGGTTCGGGAAGTTCGTCGCCGGCTCCAGACCGGTCACATAGCCTTCTTCCATGGCCATCGTGTTTTTCCACACGGTGAAGCACGGCAACTCCTGGCGATTGAAGCGCAGCGCCACGCCCTTGTTCGCACCGTGGTTGTACAGCATCGTCACGGTGCGGCCGGCGGCATCGCCCAGTAGATCGTAACAGTAAACCTGTTCCGCGAATCCCGGCGCGGGACCGGCAAGAGTGTCCAGCGTGTCGATTCCCTCCGCCGCCCGCTTGCTGATCGGCGCGACTTCGCGAAAGGGCGCGACCACCCGGCTGCCCGCTTCGAGGAACGGCGGGCCCAGATTGCAGTGATAGAGAAGCTGCATCTCGGCCGGCTCGGCGCCGCGGTTTTCCACGACATCGTGAATCACGAGGCGATGGGAGCCCGGTACGGTCGTATAAGTCGTCGTCAAATGCAGCCGCGGCGCGAACAGGCCGCCTTCTTCCACCTGGCCCTTCACGCTCAGTTCAAAGGGCGGATCCAGAGCCACGCTAGCTTCAACGTAATGCGCCGGCTGGTTGGCGATCCGGCCATGCAAGGTGAGCTTGTCGCGGCGCTTGCGGCCTTGGCGATCGGTGTATTCGTCGATGCCGGGCGGTCCGTTCGACGCCAGACCGCAGCGGCATAGCCATTCGTCGAAGCCGGCGAGCCAGCCGATGTCGCCGCGCTCAGCGGTGTTGACGAACTTCGGATGCACTGGTCCTTCGACCGGCGCCTTCCAACCCAGAAACAAACCGTGGAAGCGGCCTTGCCAGAGCCCCATGCCGCGCGTGGGCAGGATCGAGTAGGAGAGCGCGCCATTGCAGACTTCGACCAAATCGACGCCGTCGCGCAGTCCGCCGCGCAACGTGCGTTTGCGAATCGACCATTCGGGGCCGACGCCCAGGTTCAACCGCTCGCTGCCCGTCGCGAACGAGTCGAGCCAGACATCGTGGTGAATGTCGGTCAAAGTCCAAGTTTTCAGGCGCTTCATGGATCACTCTCGATTGATCAACTTGCCGAGCACGTCCTCGCTCATGTTCGTTGTATAGGCTTGTTTGCTGCCGTCGGCGTGCAGGAAATGGACTACGCGCGTGTGGGCGCTGCCGAAGTTGTTGTTGAAGGGTGCGGTCTGCGTGGCGGCGAGGCCGTAGCCGGGACCGCCGACGCGGGAAAAGCTGGCGGGAACAGCGCCGTTGTAAAGCGAGCCGTCGCCCACGGAGACTTTGCCGAATTCGTCCAGGGGAACGTGCTTTTCGCCGATCAGCAAGGTATACGCTTTGCCGCGCGGCAGTTTGGCCGAGCTGGTCCGGCCCTGCCAGCGCGTGACGCGGTCGTCGTCTTTCTCGAGCACTTCGCCCAGAATCACGGCGCCGTTGGCCTTCTCGGTGGTCCAGGGGAAGTTGGGATTGCCGTCGCCTGCCGCGCAGGCGTAGTCGCCCAGAGCACCAGCGAACCGGTCGCTGTCGGCGCCGGCAACGCTTACAAGCGCCGACCGTTTGCGCGTCGAGCAGAAATAGAAAGGAACAACCGCTGCGCGCGCTTTTGCGTCTTGATCGTCATAGCGTTCGGTCAAATCCCAGTCTTTCAAGGGATCGTCGGCTTGCAGAAACGCGGAGATTTGCACGGCCCAGGTCGCGTAGCCGTCGGCAATGCGGGCGGCGGGCAAGTAGCCTTTGCCTTGGATGAAATCCTTCTTGCCGTCTTCGAATACCAGAATGGCCTGTCCGATTTGACGCAAGTTGTTTAAGCACTGTACGCGGCCGGCGTCCTCGCGACGCCGGGCGATGGAAGCCGCGAAAAGTCCCAGCGCGATGAAGGCAATCACCAGAACGATCGTGATCTCGACGCGGGTCAGCCCCTGTCTTGTGGCGTGCGGCATCATCATTTCTTGCGTGCGACTTCCAAAAGATATGCAACTAGGTCGGCCAAATCCTGCCGGCTCAATTGCCTTTCCAGTCCCTCCGGCATCACGGATTTCGCTGTCGCTGTGACTGTATCGATCTGGCTGCGAAGAACCGTGTCCTCGGCATATTCCGCGCGGCGCAGCGTGAGGCTGGAAGCGGTCTCGGCGGCGATGAGGCCGGTGAGCACTTTGCCGGATGTCGTGGTCACCAGGTAGTCGATGTAACGCGGATCGACCTCGCGGCTTGGGTCAAGGATGTCCACGAGGAGCTGCTCGGCAGTCTTGTTGGGCAGAGCGGCAATGAGGCTTGCGCCGACCTCGACGCCTTCGTTGTCCAAGCGATGGCAGGTGATGCAGTTTTTGCGGAAGACAAGCTTACCGCGCCCTTCGTCCGCTTTTTGTTCCAGGGCGGGCCGATACTCTTCGACGACTTTTTGCCGATCGGGCGCGACCTGGCCCGCGAGCAGCTTGGCGGCGTCCTTGCGGATTTTCGCATCGGGGTATTTGCGCAGTTGATCCAGGCGCGCCGGCTCTAGTTGGCCCGCAAGCACTTTCTTTTCTTGGATCGCGGCGAGTAATGCGCGAACGCGCTCCGGGCGCGACAAAAGCGCTTCCGAAGCTTCGCGGCGCACCGTCGGCCCGAAGCTGCTCCAATGTCCCAGAAGCAGCGGCGCTACTTTGGTATTCTGTTGCAAGGAAAGCGTGCGCACCGCGGCGAGCTGAAGTTCCTGCGGTTGCTGCGGGGCGAGCAGGTCTGACAGAGCCTTCTCGGCAATGTCGAACGGGCCATATCCCAAGACCCGCACCGCCAAGCTCCTTTCAGGCATGGTCGTCTTTTGCTCAAGCGCGACCCGAGCCATGTGCGCGAACATCGGCTTGATGTCGCCCAGCGCTTCACGAAGGCCCGCTGGGGGATTGGCCCACAGTTTTTCGATCGATCGGCCGCTGTTCACCAGGCCTTTACCCACGCCCTCGAGAATCGCTATGGTGTCCGCGCTGGCTTCCAGCTTGCCTCCCTGACCGAGCGCCAGAAAGATCTCCGCCAAATCCCGGTCTGTGGCCGTGCTGGCCGCGTTCTGCGCCAGGCGGACCTGGAAGGACAATGCCGGGCGCTGGCGTCTGTCTTCCATGAGCAAGCGGAAAAGTGACGCCGCGGACTTGTGCGCTGAACTTAAGATGGCGATCTGCGTCCACGAGTCGGCGCCGTCTTGTCTTGCCAATCGAGCCAACGGCTCCACAAGGTCGGGTGCATTGGCCGCGCCGAGCGTAAAGGCAAGCTGGAAACGCACTTTGGCTGACGGGTCACTTGCCAGTTTCACGACGGCAGCGCGCAAGTCCTTCGAATCCGCGATGCGCGGCTCGGCCAACCGCAATGCCTGCTCGCGCACGCCGGCGCTGTCGTCAGCCAGTGCGGCCAAGATCGACGCATTGTCGAGGCGCCCGAGTCCTTCCAATGTCCACAGGGCGTGGACACGGCCAATTGGACTTTGGGATTTGTTGAACAGCTTGCGTACGTTGCCCGCCACGGCTTGCTGATTGCCCGAAACGAGCAGACGTTGGGCCGTCATGCGCCACCAGACATTGGGATGCTCTAGGTACGCGACCAATTCTCGCGCCGACGACTTCGTCATGTCAATGCGCGGCGCGTTGTATTTTCCTTCCGGGCGAATGCGCCATATGCGCCCGCGCCTTTGGCTTTCGAGCACCAGCACTTTCTTCATGTCCTCGGGCAGCGACAGCGGCGTCTCGATCACTTCACGGTAAAAGTCGGCGACGTACATCGCACCATCGGGTCCGAGCGTCAGCCAGACCGGACGGAACCAATTATCGGTCGAAGCAAGGAATTCGCGGTCCGGATCGCCGCGCTTGGCAACGAAAGTGGCGCCTCCCTTGGGTTCCAACACGTCGCGCAAGATGAGATTGTTGGCAGGATCGCAGATGAAAACGCTACCCTGAAACTGCTTGGGGAATAGATCGGCGAGATAGACCATTGGGCTGGTGCCGGAGGTGACGAATCCGCCGGGAATCAATTCCGTGCTCGCAAAACGCTTGGAATCAGCGCCTTCCTTGCGGCGGCGGGTGCGCTCGACGCGCCAGGCCTCGAAGGGACTGATGCGGAACACTTTGCAAGCCGCTCCGTGCTCGGGGATATCGAGCGTCACCGCCGACACGGGGAGAAAAGGATTACGAGCAAGATAGTGATCGGGCAGCACGATGTGACGCAGATGTTGGCTATTGGTGGCGACAAACCAATGGCCCCATTCGTCAGCCGTCAGTCCGAATTGCCCGCCGCCGGAAGTTGGTTCCAGGCTGCCCGGCCGATCCGGCTTGAAGCGGATGCCGCGGCCGCGCAGAGGCAGCGTTGGCATTTTGGAATTCTCGACCGAGCGAATGTCGCCGCCCTTGCCGCCGGCACAGGCATAGACCCAATTGTCGAGTCCCCACTGGAAGCCGGACAGCAACTGTTGAATGTTGGCGACGTCAAAGCCCGTGTACAAAACACGCGACCTGTCCGCTTGGCCGTCGCCGTCCGTATCTTCGAGAAAGTTCAGGTCCGGAGCGTTGGCGACGAGCAGGCCTTTGCCATAGGGCATGACCGAAGTGGGAAAGCGCAACCCTTCGGCGAAAACGGCGGCCGACTCAAAGACGCCGTCGCCGTCCTTATCTTCGAGGCGCTTGATCTTTCCCGAGGAGATGGCGCCGGTGCCGAGGCCGCCGTTGGGGTAGCCGTGCATTTCGGCGACATAGAGCCGGCCGCGCTCGTCGAACGCCATGGCCACGGGATCGACGACGTCAGGCTCGGAGGCGACGAGGTCGATCGTGAAGCCGGGCAAGAGCTGGATGGTTTTGCGCTCGTCTTCAGGAGAAAGCGGTTTCGAAGGCGGCGGCACAAATTGTTCCGGCAGTTGCGTTCCGTCGTTTAACCGCGACCCGAAGGGAAGCGCGGACAGCGTCATTGCAAAAAGCAGGAAGGAGAAGGTGGCAACCGTGGCGTAGCGCGAGTTCATATGAAATGATTCTAGATGATGGACACGCCGGAAACCATTCTCTTGATTGGTGCCAGCGTTCGCGCGGCCGCTTGGTCGGCGCGACGCGCGGGACTGTCGCCGTGGTGCATCGATCTGTTTGCCGACGCGGACCTGGAGCGAAACGCGCCGGTGCGGCGCATGCCCAGGGAGGAGTATCCGCACGGCCTGATTGCGGCTGCGCGCGAAGCGCCGCCGGGACCATTCGTTTACACAGGCGCATTGGAGAATTGGCCGAAAGTCGTGAAAGCAATCGCTCGCGACCGTCCGCTTTGGGGCAACCCGCCACAAGTGCTGCGGCGCGTGCGCGACCCGCTTGGCTTGGCGACCACTCTGCGACAAGCCGGCGTTTCTTGTCCCTTGGCACGTGACCGTTTACCAACAGCCGAAGAGCCCAAGCGCTGGCTCGTCAAGCCGCGCCGCAGTGCCGGCGGCGTGGGTATTCGCTTCTGGAAAGGCGAAAAGCTGCCGCGGTCGTTCTATTTGCAGGAATGGGTCGACGGCCCCTCTTATGCCGCCGTTTACCTCGGCCTCCCAAACCGCGCCGCGCGCTTGCTCGGCGTCACCCGGCAGCTCATCGGTGAGCCTTGGCTGGACGCCAAACCATTTCGATACTGCGGCAGCATAGGCCCCATCGCGTTGTCCGCCGAAATGCAGAATCAATTACAACGACTCGGAGAGGTACTAACGAGGTCCTTTGGTTTGCTTGGATTGTTCGGCATAGACTTCATTCGGTGCGACGAGACCGTCTGGCCGGTCGAGGTCAATCCGCGCTACACGGCCTCGATAGAAGTATTGGAGCGGGCGACGGGACGGTCGTTCTTCACATTGAACAAATGTCTGTTTCAAGCAAAGGCGTCCGAGTTAACCGAAGACGTGATCGGGGCACACAGCAGAGTGTGCGGCAAGGCGATCCTGTTTGCGAAGCGCGACATGGAGTTTGGCGCGAATGGACCATGGCAAATCGAGTTCGAACGGAAGTGGGATAAATCCAATGAGCCGGACTTTGGCGACATACCGCATAGCGGCGTTTCGATTCGGCAAGGGGACCCCATTTTCACGGTATTCGGACAAGCAAATTTGGAAGCGGATTGTTCGAAGTGCTTGAAAAACAGGGTGCGCCAGGTTGCTAGGGCGCTTTGAAGATTCCTGTAGCGGAATTCGCCAGAATTCCGTCGGGTTCCGCGTCCGAACTCTGGCGAGTTCCGCTAAACCAGAACCTTGAATAGGCACTTTCTCATCGCGGTGTTTGACATCGAAGCTGGTTGACGATTCGGACCAGTAAAGGGGGGTGTGGGTGTGTCGCGCGACCAATTCCACAACCTTCTTGTGGTCAAACAAGTTACGGCAACGGATAGGTCGCGCGTGGCTGTCACCAATCCTGTCGCAAGGCTGGGACAAAATGCGTCGCCGACGAATCTACAAGATTCGCTTTTTCTGCACGTAGATATGCGACGAGAGCCCGTGCAACGTCTCTGCGGCTTCGCTTATCGTCTCAGTCAACGTTGGGTGCGGGTGGATGCAAAGGGCTAGGTCTTTTGATGTTGCTCCCATCTCGATGGCGACGACGGCTTCGGAGATTAGCTCACCCGCGCCGGGGCCGCACAGGCCGACGCCCAAGACCTGGTCGCTCTTGGGTTCGACCAGGATTTTCGTCAGCCCGTCCGAGCGGCCCAGTGTGCTGGCCCGGCCCGACGCGGCCCAATGGAAGCGGGCGACACGCACTTCGCGGTTTTCCTTGGCCGCTTCGGTTTCGGTGAGGCCAGCCCAGGCGATCTCCGGGTCGGTGAAGACGACGGCCGGTATCGCACGCGGTTCCCAGACCATCGGCTCGCCCATGATAACTTGCACTGCCAGCTTGCCTTCATGCGCCGCCTTGTGGGCCAGCATTGGCTCGCCGGCCACGTCGCCGATGGCGAAGATGTGCGGGTTGCTGGTGCGGCGTTGCTCGTCCACTTTGACAAAACCCTTATCGGTGACTTCAACGCCGGCTTGGTCCAGTCCGAAGCCGGCGGAGTTGGGCCGGCGTCCCACCGCGACCAGGACTTTTTCGAACACCAGATCGCCCGCGCCTTCGCCTTCGAGCGTGGCCCGAATGCCGCCCTTGGCCTCCGCGATCTTGGTCACCTTTGTGCTCAGGTGAATCTTGTCGAATTGGCTCTTGAGGCGGTTGGCCAGCGGACGAACCAGGTCCACATCGACGCCGGGGAGCAGGTTGCCTGTGAGCTCGACGCAGGTGACTTTGCTGCCCAGGGCGGCATACACAGTCCCCAGTTCCAGACCGATATAACCGCCTCCCACGACCAAGAGCGTCGCCGGGACGCTTTCCAATGCAAGCGCCGCGGTTGAATCCATGACGCGCGGGCTATCCAGGCTCAATGTGGGAAGCTTGGTCGGGCTCGAGCCGGTGGCGACGATGCAATGGTCGAAAGTCACTTCCGGACCGTCGTCCACTTCGATCAGTTTCGGGCCGGTGAAAATGCCGCGTCCTTCCACGTGGGTGACGCCGCGTTTCTTGCACAGCTCTAGGAGGTGGCTGGCATGCGTGTCGACGATTTTGTTTCCCTTGGCGCGCAGAGTTGCCAAGTCGATCTCCGGCCTGGCGAATTTGATGCCAAAAGCTGCGGCGTCGCGCGCCGTCGTAACGACACCGGCCGCGTGCAATAGTGTTTTGGATGGAATACAGCCGACGTGCAAGCATGCTCCGCCGGGCTTGGGGGCGGCGTCGATGAGCGTGGTTTTGAGACCGCGCTCCGCAGCCAGAAACGCGGCCGCATAACCGCCGGGCCCGCCGCCAAGGACAACCAGTTGAGTAGTAATGTTTTCAGGCATACTTCACTTCCGATTTATCGTTTAGCGTTCGCTGGATCTTTCATTGCACAGCATCCAACGAGTGCTAAACGATCATGCATGCAACAGCATCACCAGCGGGTTTTCCAGCATATCGGCAAGCCGTCGGGTGAAACGGGCAGCGGCTGCCCCGTCGATGACGCGGTGATCGTACGACAGCGACAAGGGCAAGATCAAGCGCGGCGCGAATTGTCCGTCTTTCCACACCGGCTGCGTCCTTGAGCGCGACAAGCCGAGGATGGCCACTTCCGGATAGTTGACAATCGGCGTGAAGGCCGTGCCGCCGATGCCGCCCAGGTTGCTGATGGTAAACGAACCGCCGCGCAGGTCATCCGCAGTGATTTTCTTCAAGCGTGCCCGCTCGGCCAGCTCCGCCATCTCCCTGCCGATGTCGTGTACGCTTTTCTTGTCCACGTCGCGCAGCACCGGCACCAAGAGGCCGCGCTCGGTGTCAACCGCCACGCCCAGGTGGTAATAATGCTTGTAGACGAGCTGGCCCTTGGCAACATCGAGACTCGCGTTGAATTGCGAATGCTCCTTGAGAACAATGGCGCAGGCCTTGAGCACGAAAGCGGTGACAGTCAGCTTTGGGCCTTTGCCTTCTTGCTGTTTGCGAAACGCCTCGATCTCGGAAACGTCGGCCTGGTCGTGATGCGTGACATGCGGCACGAGCGACCAGGACAGGCTGACAAGGTCGGCGGTTTTCTTGCGGATAGAGTCAAAAGGCTTGGCTTCAACCGGTCCCCATTGCTCGAAGCTGGGCAGCGGCGCCGCTTGCACGCGCGCTCCGCCGCCCGTGGTCGCCAGGCTGCGAATGTAAGCTTTAACGTCATCCTGCGTGACTCTGCCCAAGGGACCCGTGCCGGGAACCTGCACGAGATCGACGCCCCATTCGCGCGCCAGCTTGCGCGTGGCCGGACCGGCCGGCACGACGATTCCGTCGCCACTGGGGGGCTTCAAAGCAGGCGTCTCCCCGCGCCCCTTTGGGGGAGAGGAGTCGCTGGTGACGGGGGAAGTCTTCGGTGTTTCCGAAACTACCGCTTGCGGTTTCGCGCTCGCTTCAACCTTCGGCGTCTTGGACTCAGACGGAGGAGGCGGCGGTTTGGCCGCAGCTGCCTGACCATTCTTACTGTCGATCAGGAACAGCGTTTGCCCCGTTTGGACCTTGTCGCCTTTCTTGACCATTACCTGCGCGATGCTGCCCGCGAAAGGCGACGGCAGCTCCAGCGTGCTCTTCTCGGCCTCGACCTCGACCAGCGACTGGCCCTCCTTTACGACATCGCCGACCTTGACCTTGACCTCGACAACATCGCCGCCGGGAATGTTCTCCCCCAGGGCCGGCAGCTTGACCTCGTTTGGCATGTCCTCTCCCACGTTTGTCCCATGGTAATCTACAGGAGAAAGTGTGAAAGGGTGAAGGGGTGAAGATCGTCGTCCTGAGCGAACCGGTGGCCAAGCTTTACCCTCCTCCTTAGGACAAGTGAAAGAGGAGTGCGCATGGACGAGCAAAAGCGATTCTACATCACGACCGCGATCGACTATCCCAATAGCCGGCCGCACATCGGCACGGCATTCGAGAAGATCGGCGCCGACGTGCAGGCGCGTTATCGCCGGATGGAGGGTTACGCCGTTCATTTCTTGATGGGCAATGACGAGAACACGGTGAAGGTCGCCAAACGCGCCGCGGAGTTGGACCGCGCTCCTAAGGAATACTGCGACGACATGGCGAACCAGTTCAAAGACGTTTGGCGAGCCCTCGACATCAGCTTCGACGACTTCATACAGACGAGCGAACCGCGGCATCATGCGGGCTGCCAGAAGTTCATCCAGAAGGTGTTTGACTCAGGCGCGATTTACAAAGGAACGTACGAAGGGTGGTACTGCGACGGCTGCGAGTCGTTCAAGACCGATACGGAAGCGAAGGAAGCGGAAGGGCTCTGCTCCATTCACAAGACGCCGCTCGTACGGCGCAGCGAGCCGTGCCACTTCTTCGCGCTTTCGAGATTTCAGGAGCGCCTGCTTGCGTTTTACGAGGCGCATCCTGACTTCATACAACCTGAATGCCGGCGCAACGAGATCGTGACCTTGGTGAAGACCGAGCTCAAGGATGTCAACATCACCCGCCAAGGTCAAAGTTGGGGAATTCGCGTCCCGTTTGATCCGGACTTTACGATCTGGGTGTGGTTTGACGCTTTGCTGAACTACATCACCGCCATCGGCTACGGCTCCGACGAGAAACGATTCAAAGAGTGGTGGCCCGCGGACGTACATTTTATCGGTAAGGATATTACGCGCTTCCATTGCGCCTTGTGGCCCGCGATGCTTCTGGCCGCGGGAGTTGAGCCGCCAAGCATGGTGTTTGGCCACGGCTTCGTTTATTTTAAGGGCGAGAAAATCAGCAAGACGCTCGGCAATATCGTCGAGCCGATGGAGATTATCACGAAGTTCTCCAGCGAGGCGTTTCGTTATTACTTCATGAGGGAATGCCCCTTCCCCGGCGACGGCGACTTTACATGGCAACGCTTTGCCGACCTGTACAACGCCGACCTTGCGAACAATCTCGGCAACCTCTATAGCCGGGTGGTGACGCTGATTACGAAGAACTTTGCCGGTTGCCTGGATGGGACTGCGGGAAAGACCCCGCCGCCAATTCACGACGGATTGGCCGAAACGGTGCGTCAGGTGAAAACGCACATTGAGGCTTGCCAGTACAACCAGGCCTTGGAGAAGATCTGGCGGCAAGTGCTCGATCCGGCCAACCAATACACCGATCGCCGTGAGCCCTGGAAGCTGGTCAAGACCGACAAGGACGCGGCCAAGGAAACGCTGTTCGGTTTGGCGGAGTCCTTGCGCGTCGCTTCGATTCTGATCAAGCCGTTCCTGCCACGGACAGGTGAGACGATTTACCGCAGTTTCCATTTCACCAAGCCGTGGGAATCGGTATCTTACGCGGATGCTGCGAGCGCCACGGCGCAGCAGGGCGATCTGCGCATTCTAGCACAACTCGAAGGTGGCAAAGTGAAGCCGATGTTCCCGAGGATAGAATAAACAAGGAGGGAACGAACATGAAAAGAACCGTAGTAATCGAAGCGCTCCGGACGCCCATCGGCCGGGCGCATGCGGAAAAAGGCATGTACCGCGATGTCCGCGCCGACGACCTGTCCGCGGACCTTATGAAAGCACTGCTCCAACGCGCCAAGGTGCCCGCCAACATGATCGAGGATGTGCACTGGGGCTGCGTCAAGCAGGAGAAAGAGCAAGGCTTCGACGTGGCCCGCATGGCCGCGCTCATCGCCGGCTTTCCGGTCGAGGTGTGCGGCGCCACCGTGAATCGCAACTGCGGCTCGAGTCTTCAAGCATTGCACCAGGCGGCCGGCAGCATCGCGGCCGGCGCGGAAGACATCCAAATCGCGGGCGGCGTCGAGCACATGCAGCACATTCCCATGGAATCCGGCATCGACCCCAGCCCGCGTTTTCTTTATCTCCACAGTCCGGCGACTTTGAACATGGGCTTGACCGCCGAGAATCTGGCCAAGAAGCACAAGATCAGCCGCCGCGAACAAGATGAGTTCGCGCTGCGCAGCCATCTGCTTGCGGCCAAGGCGACCGACGGCGGTGCATTTGCGGCGGAGATTGTGCCCACCTGGGGCCGCGACGCGCAAGGCCGCAAGTCGATCCTTCAAGAGGATGAGTGCATTCGCCGCGATACGAGCCTGGAGGCGCTCTCCGCATTAAGGCCCGCCTTCATGCCCGAGGGCGGCATTGTGACCGCGGGGAATGCCAGCCCGATCAACGTGGGCGCGGCCGCGCTCTTGGTCATGTCCGAGGACAAGGCGAAAGAGCTGGGCCTCAAACCGCTCGCGCGTATCAAGGCGATGGCGGTGGCAGGCGTCGATCCTTCCGTGATGGGCATCGGTCCGGTGCCGGCCACACACAAAGCTCTGGAGCGAGCCGGCCTGAAGCTGGAAGACATCAACCTCATCGAAATCAACGAGGCCTTTGCCGCTCAGACGCTTGCCGTGATCAAGCTGCTGGGCGCCAACCCGGACAAGGTAAATGTTCGCGGCGGCGCGATTGCGATCGGTCATCCCTTGGGCGCGAGCGGGGCGCGCATCGCCACGACCCTGATTCATACGATGATCGATCAAGAGAAGAAGTTCGGCCTGGCGACGATGTGCATCGGCGCGGGACAAGGCATCGCCACGATCTTTGAGGCTGTATACTAGAAAAATGCTGCGTCTTGCCGACCTCCGCGAAATCCTGCGCTACGTTCCGCACTACCGCGACAAGATCTTCGTCATCGCGATCGACGGCGCCATCGTCGAATGCGATAACTTTCGCAACTTGCTTTTGGATATCGCTCTGTTGCGCAGCCTGCGCATCGGCGTGGCACTCGTGCACGGGGCCGGACATCAGATTCGCCGCCTGGCGGAGCAGACCAAGCAGACGGCAAGCAACATCGACGGCACCGGTGTCACGGACGCGGCCACGCTCCAACTTGCACTAACCGCCGCGAATCGGGTCACTCACGAAATCCTCGAAGGCCTGGCCGCCCACGACCTGCGCGGCGCCTACGGCAATGTCCTGGTCGCGCATCCTGCGGGCATACTTCAAAGCGTGGACCACCAATTTACTGGCCGTGTCGAGCGCGTGGACATCGGCTTCCTCAAGTCACTCCTGGAGCATGACGTGATTCCGGTGATTCCACCGTTGGGTTGTGACGGCGAAGGCAGCACCTATCGCCTCAATTCCGACGCCGTTGCCGTGGAGATTGCCAAGGCGCTGCAAGCGGTGAAGCTGATTTATTTGAGCAACATGCCGGGCATTGTCATGGGCAAGAGCGACAAGGACGAAGCCGGCGCAGTATTGCGGCAGTTGTCGGTCAATGAAGCGGACGCGATTGCGAAGAAGCAGCGCAACGATCTGCACCCGGCCAGCGTTTCCAAGCTCCATAGCGCGATCAAAGCGGCGCAGGGTGGCGTGCAGCGCATCCACATCATCGACGGCCGGGTCGAGGAAGGCTTGCTCGCGGAGGTGTTTTCCAACGAGGGCATCGGCACGCTCATCCACGCCAACGAATACCAGGCAATTCGTCCCGCGCGGAAGAAAGACGCGCGCGGCATCTTCCACCTCACTCAAGAGGGCGTGGAGAATGAGGAATTGTTGCCGCGAACCGTCGCCGAAATTGAGCGGCAACTGGTCGATTTCTATGTCTTCGAGGTGGACGGCAGCTTGGCGGCCTGTGTCGCGTTGCACTGGTTTGCGGAGGCGAGCAAGGCGGAGATGGCGTGCGTGTGCGTTTCGAACAAGTACGAAAATCAGGGCATCGGCGGCCGGCTCATGAATTTCGTCGAAGAGAAAGCCAAGCAACTTGGCGCCAAAGAGCTGTTCTGCTTGTCCACGCAAGCCTTTAACTACTTCGTGCAGAAAGGCGGCTTTCGACTCGGCACGCCCGACGACCTGCCCATGCAGCGCCGGCAAACCTATGACGCGTCCGGCCGCCGTTCCCAGGTTCTCACGAAGAAACTGACGTAGGTGACCCTCACCCCCAACCCCTCTCCCTCAGGGCGAGGGGAGACAGTTGCCCGCTACGCAAACATTACCGCCACAATTGACAAATCCGTCATTCTTCCGAGAATCCGCTTGACAGTCGCGACCAAACCTGCCAACGATGGAAGTATCAGCATTGGTACAACTCCCTTCTTTGTTTGCCACGCCGAATGGCCCTTTTTCCAGGGCGAAGCTCGGCGACGCCAGGAGAGAACAGGCTATGATGCATTTCACCTGTGATCATTGCGGCAAGGAACTGACGCCCGGCGAAGACCAGAGGTTTGTGGTGAGAATCGAAGCATGTGCCGCCGAAGACTCTCAAGACCTGACCGAGGCCGATCTGGAAGAAGGCCACCTGCAAGCCGTCAGCGAAATGCTTCAGGAAATGGAAGACGAAGGATTGCAATTCGATGAACCCGCCAAGACTTTCCGCTACGATCTGTGCGGCGAATGTCACAAACGCTTCATTCACGATCCGTTGGGCAAGGAACATTTAAGCAAGCTGTACTTTAGTAAGAACTAGCTTTTCTGCCGCGCTTCCCGCCATGGTCCGCATCTGGGTCCGGATTGCGCTCTTTTTTGGCCTCGCATTGGCTGCCATCGCGGGCGCTTACCTCTTCATGCAGTGGCACGAGGGAAGACTGCTCGCCGCTTTCGAAGCAAACAGCGAGGATTTGCGGCACAAGGTCGCGCAAGTCCAACTGGGCATGACAAAGCACGATGTGCAAGCGATCTTGGGCGAACCGACGGGGCGCGGCGCGAGCGCGAAACCCCGAGGCTGATGAAGACGCGTGGCTGGAAAGGAAGGCCTTTACGGATTCGCGCTGCGGACCTTCGGCTTGGCGTCGGACCGGACGCGCTCGAATTGCCAGTCTTTGGGCAGCTGCGGCTGCTCGAAATAGCGCGGATCGAGCTTCTCCAGGTTGGTGTGCACCTTCTGGAAGTCCCAAGTCACTTCGTTGCCGTTGGGCTGGAGGAACCAGACTTGCGCCGGCAGATGCGTGGTGCGGACCAGGGACAGCCGGGCCTGCGTGAAATCGGCTTTGTCTTCCGGGTTCTTCGGGAGGATTTGCACGTAGAAATAATGCTGATCGTTGGGTGTTCTCGTGTCCCAGCCGACGTGATAGCGCAACTTCGCTTGCACGGCGCGCATGCCGAACAGGAAAGACAGCAGACTGTCATCCGAGACCTGGCCTTGCTTGGGCGGCGGCATTTCGTGGACGCGGATTACCTTGTTTGCCGGCGCATACTCGTAGAGAAAGGTGCCCGAGCAGATGTACTTCTCAAACACCTCTTTGTTCACGCCCTGAGCCGTGACTTTGTTGAGCTCCAGCTTGGCCCGGCTGCCCTGGGTCGGCACGTTCGACTTGAGATACATCGCGTGCCCTTCAAAGATCTCCTTGGTCTGGAAGGTGCGGTCGATTGTGGTCCGCTTCACTTTCTCGGCGTAGAGATTCTGCACGCCCGCCATGGTTTTTTCCCACTTCTCGAGCACTTCATCCACCGTGGGCGCCTTGGGATCGGCCCCAGTTTGCTGAGCCAGTGCGACACCGGCAGCGAGCATGGCCGTCACGATTAAGGAAAAAAGTCGCATGGGTCTTCTCCTGTCTCGTAGCAGCAAGCTGCCAGCTTGCTGCCTGCTAGCGGCAAGCGGCGGAATGCCGCTACGAATCAGCGCTTGTTTATAACAGTTCCCCGTAATCGCGCAAAGACGTGTCCAACGTAGGATAGGATTCCGATCCTGACCGTTCAGAACGGGACCGCGTCGCCGGCGCGATGGTCAGGAACGGAATCCTAACCTACGTAGGTTAGGATTCCGTTCCTGACCCATGCGCCCAAGATCGGCATCAAGATGGGGTAATTGGGCAGGCCTCATTGAAAAATGAAATTTGGCGGCCTATACCAACCGAACTAGATGTTGACCGGAAGTCTTGCGAATTCCGCTACACCAGATTCTCGCTCTCCCATGACTCCCGACCTCGAAAAATGGCTGCTCGGCGCGCTTGGCCTCACCGCGGTGCTTCTGGTGCTTTCGCTGCTCCTCGGCCGCAAGACGCCCGGCCCGAGCGCGCCGACGCGTTTCTTCCTCGTGGTGTTGCGCCTGGCCATCGGCTGGCATTTCTTCGTCGAAGGCATGGACAAGCTGCACACGCCCGGCTGGACCGGTGAAGGCTACATGCGCGAAGCCTACGGCCCGCTCGCCGGCCATTTCCGCGACATCGCCGGCGATCGCCTGATCGACAAGCTCACCGTCGGCGCCAACAACACCTTCCCCGAAGAGCTAGACCTGGAGTGGCAAGCCTATCTGGAAGAGTTCACGCGCTTTTATGAGCTAACGCCGGAACAGACCAATCGAGCCAAGGACATTGTTTCCGACAGCAAAGCGGAGACGCTGAAATGGCTAAGCGTGGACAAGAAGCCGGTGCAAAAAATCTCCGAACAGCCGCCGCCCCTGGTGGCGCCGATGACGATTCCGGAGCGGCTCAAGGAGCACGAAAGGCTGATGAGCATTCACCGCCATCTGGACGAAGTGGATCGGCCCAAATACGGCAAAGAAGTTTTCCCCGACCTCAAAGCCGCCAAGGCCAACGTCAACCGCTGGCGCGCCGAGCTAAAGCGCGACCTCGATCAGCAAACCCGCCAAATGAAAATCGCTCTGGTTGGCTATTTCCTGGTCGATGTCGCGCTCGAAAGTCTACCCGCCGACTTCAAGGACAAGGTCAATCCAAAAAAGGACAAGGCCGATCCCAAAAAGGACAAGGTAGACGAGAAACCAAAAAAGCCCGATCCCAAGGAGCGAGCCGAAAAGCTGCGGGCCCTGGTGCGTCCCATGCCGGGTAATCCCGGTAAGACAGCGCAGGCACAAAAGGTCTTCGAGTATGTCTTCGATACGCAGTACAAGGATCGCAATCCCGACGAACCTGTGCCGTACCATATCGGCCGCCCGTTTGACCAGTGGAAGCTCATCGACTGGTCGGACCAGGCCGTAAAGTGGGGCCTGACCGTAGTCGGTGCAATGTTGATCGCGGGTTTCTTCACACGCCTCGCGTGTGTTGCGGGCGCGGCGTACCTTTTGATGTTTTTCCTGGCCATGCCGCCCCTGCCCGGCTGGCCCGAACCGCCGCGCGTCGAAGGGCACTATCTTTACATCAACAAGAACATCATTGAAATGCTCGCGCTCCTGACGCTGGCGACGACACGATCGGGCCGCTGGCTGGGAGTGGACGGCTTACTGCAGCTTTTGTGGCCGTCGAACTGGCGTTCCAAAGGCAAATCGGTTAGCCTGGAGAAGGCGAGCCGCTGAACGACTGACAAGCTCGAAATCCGAAAACCGAAATCCGAAACAAGTACGAAATCCAAAACAACTGCAATCGTTTTTGTCTTTGGAGATTTGGATTTGTTTCGGATTTCGAGATTTGAATTTCGGATTTCAAATGTTCCAAATAGCAGTGCAGGAGGAGACGAACATGGCTCTTGACATGACTCCCGAGCAAAAGGCGATCGGCCAGGGCAACTTTCAGCGCGTGGTCGGCAAGCTGGCGGAGGCGCCGCAAGCGGCCCAGGCAAAGGGGATGACGCGACGCCGTTTCATGCAAGGGCTGATCGCAGGCGTGGCGGCCGCGCCCATTTCCGCCGCCGCCTATTTCGCTTACTCCAACAGCAGTTTCGCGAGCCGGCCGGTCAAGGCCGGGCTCATTGGCGCCGGCGACGAAGGCGGCGTCCTCGTCGGCGAACACAACCCTGCCTACGTCGAGTTCATCGCCTACAGCGACATCCGTCCCAGCAACCAAGAGCGCATCTTCCGCGGCGAGCCGGCCGGAGTGCGCAAAGGCTTCAATTACCACTACGGCAACGACGCCCGCAACCGCATCCGCCTTTACGAGAACTACCGCGAACTTTTGCAGAATCCGGAAATTGAAATGGTGGTCATCGCCTTGCCCTTGCATTTGCACGCGCGAGTGTCCATCGACGCCGTGCGCGCCGGCAAGCACGTCTTGTGCGAAAAGCTGATGGCTTGGAACATCAGCCAGTGCAAGCAGATGATTCACGCCGCGCAAGAATCGGACAAATTGCTGTCCATCGGCCATCAGCGCCATTACAGCATGCTCTATGCCCATGCGGTGGAAGTGATCAACTCCGGCGTTCTGGGCGACATCCGCCACATCCGCGCTTTGTGGCACCGCAACAACACTTTGCCGCGCCTGGACGGTCAAGGCCGCGAGCAAACCGACCCGGCAACGGGGCGGCTGCTGCTGCGCGATAGCTGGTATCCGGCGATCAATAGCGACGATGCACGGCAACTGGGGCCGCGCATTCGCCAACTCGGCTACAAGAGCATGGAGGAACTGGTCCGTTGGCGGGTATTCAAGCGCACCGGCGGCGGCCTCATGGCCGAGCTGGGCAGCCATCAGCTCGACGCCTGCTCGATCTTTCTCGGCAAAAAGAAACCGTTATCGGTTCAGGCGGTGGGTGGCAAGCACTTCTATCAGGACGACCGCGAGGTGGAAGATCACGTTTACTGCACCTACGAATTCCCGGGCGCGAACTACGTGCCGACGCGGCCGCTGCGCCGCTCCGACGGCACTTGCGATTACAACGACATGGTCGTCGTCACCTACTCGTCCATCAACACGAATGCGTTTGAGCCTTATGGCGAATGCGT
>JAKEFD010000063.1 GCA_022616245.1 Gemmataceae bacterium | reverse complement strand
TCCTGTGGCCGAAGGTTCGCGGGAGCGGATACAAACTGCTCCGTTTCTTTGTTGGCATTGGCGTTGGGCGGCGCGGTCGCGATGCGCAGCTGCTCCGATTCTAGGTAGTCATACGCAGGCGCAGCTGCAAAAGGATCCTGTTCTTGTTTCAAGGCCGCGACCATGCCCGCGCCGAGTATCGCCTCGAGGCCAGGCGACATCCCGGTCGGCGACTCGCGCGGCTCATCCTGGTAGACACAGGCCGAAGCCTGGGAAACACGGGTGTTTTTCGCGAATGCTTCCGATTGGCAAGGGGGATCATCGCGTGTCTCCCGGCGCAAAGACTCTTGTTGGGGTGTCCTTACCTAGGAACCAACTCCGGAATCCTGCCGGCAATGACTACGTGAAGCGGAAATTGCGAGGCGACCTACGGGCGATGGGAATAGATGAGATGAAAAGCTACCGAGCTGGTAAATGATTTGCAAGAAGAAAAATGACATTCTTGATGAAGAATTGGCAACATCGTTGACCCACGAACGCAGATTCGATCGCCCGCGCGGACGAGGATTTCATTGCATGGATATCCGGCCGGTTTGTACAATCCCCAGGTGCTTACAGGATCCTCCCATGCAGCCGGTTGAACAAGGTTTTGCCACGCGCGCCATCCACGTCGGCCAGGGCGCGGACCCGACCACGGGCGCAACGGTGGTGCCGATTTACGCCACGTCCACCTTCACGCAGGAAGCGCCGGGCAAGCACAAGGGCTTCGAGTATTCGCGGACGGGCAACCCCACGCGCTTGGCCCTCGAGCAATGTCTGGCGTCGCTCGAAGGCGGCGAGCGCGGCCTGGCCTTCGCGTCCGGGTCGGCGGCTACCGCGGCCGTGCTGGCGCTATTGAAGCCGGGCGACGAAGTGGCCGCGGCCGGCGATCTTTACGGCGGCACCTATCGCTTGCTCGAGCGCGTGTATAAACCTTGGGGCCTGGTCGCCAGGTACACCGACGACCCAAGTCCCGCGGGCTTTCGCGCCATCCTTTCGAGCAAGACGAAGCTGGTGTGGCTTGAGTCGCCCACGAATCCGCTTCTTCAGATCGTGGACATTGCGGCCATTGCCGAGGAAGCGCACAAGGCCGGCGCGCTCTTGGCGGTGGACAACACGTTTGCGTCGCCGTATTTGCAGCAGCCGCTCAAGCTCGGCGCCGACCTGGTGGTGCACAGCACGACGAAATATCTGGGCGGGCATTCCGACGTGGTGGGCGGCGCGGTCGTCGGCAAGGCGGACCTCTTGAAACCGATCCGCTTCCATCAAAACGCCGCCGGCGGCACGCCCGGACCGTTCGACGCCTGGCTCGTTTTGCGCGGCGTCAAGACATTGGCGATCCGCATGGAGCGCCATTGCGCGAACGCGCGCGACCTGGCGGAATGGCTATCGAAACAAGCCGCGATCGAGCGGGTTTTTTATCCGGGCTTGACGAGCCATCAAGGTCATGCGCTAGCGAAGCGGCAAATGCGCGACTTCGGCGGCATGATCAGCGTCAGTGTCAAAGGCGGCAAGGAGGCGGCGCTGCGCTTCATGACGCGGACCAGGCTGTTCAGTCTTGCGGAAAGCCTGGGCGGAGTGGAGTCCTTGATCTGTCATCCGGCGACGATGACCCACGCCAGCATTCCGGCCGAGGTGCGGCTAGCGCGTGGCATCGACGACGGCCTGGTGCGGCTGAGCGTGGGCATTGAAGAGGTCGCGGATTTGCGCGAGGATTTGCGTCAGGCGCTGGAAGCGGTTTGAGCGGCCGGCGCAGATTCGGCCGCGGGCGGCTGCTTCTTCTTGTTTGGATCGGTCATGAAGCTGGCGCCGATTTCGTACCAACCGTTGTTCAAGGGCTGGCAGCGTTTGACATTGGCGCGCAGGACAATAGGCGGGGCCTCGGCGTCGGTGCCGGGCAAGCGCAGGACGACGCGGACTTCGCCGGTTTCCATCGGCGCCGGCGAAAGCAAGCCGATGCCGGTTTGAGACACGTCCTTGGTTTTGCATTCGAATTCGGCGGGGCGTTGGCCCGAAGCCCGGTGACGCACGTGGATGGGCATGGTCAACGGAAAGCGCGCGGCGCCGCGGCGTTCGGGCACGGCGTTGAGGCATTTGCGCACGCTTTCGAGAATATCCGGTCCGGAGCTCCTATGGAATAGCTCCATCAAGCGGCGGCCGATGCCGATGGGCGTGATGGTCGTCGTCAATTCGGCCAAGCCGGGTTTGTTCTTCTCGGGCAGCTTAAATTGCAAGCGAATGCGCAGACCCATCACTTTGCGGCTCATTTTTTGCCAGAACGAGCGCGTCGCCGGCAAGAACAGCACGTACTCTTGCTCGCTCGTGTGCTCCACACTGACATTCCATTCCTGGACAAAGACACAGAGCCAGAGCGTGGCAGTGCCCGGGAGGAGCTGAACGGCGCAGGTCTGCTGCAAGCTGCCGTCCGCTAACACTTCGTAGCCGCCGCCGCACTTTTTCTCTTTGTCTTGTACCCAAGAGCACAGAGCGCGCAGAAAGCCTTCCTGTGTCGACCACAGTGCATTGGCGGATGTGGACGCGGATACCACACCGCCGCGCGCCTGGTCCAAGGCTTGCATGAATTCCGAGCAGCTGTCGAAGCGCCGGCGCGGGTCTTGATCAAGGGCCTGTACTAAGACTTTGCGTTCCGGCGCCTTGAATTGCGATAAATCCACCGTAAAGCTGGTCGGCTTTTTCGCCGGCCCATGTGCCCGCTCCTTGGCGCCGATCCGTCCGGAGCGCAAGGCAGCGTAGACGCTGGCCAAGCTGTATTGATCGGAGGCGGAACTAGGTCGGCTGCCGCCCAGCTCCGGGCTTGCGAAGCCGGGATTGAGATTGGCGAGCGCGTCTTTACTGGGCTGATACAAGAGCGGCACCAGGCCGAAATCGCGCAATTGCACGCCGTCCAGTCCTATAATGATGTTCGCTGGATTGAGGCTTAGGTGAAACAGGTTGGCACGGACCACCAATTCGTCCAGCGCGGCAGCCGTTTCAGCCAAATACGGCAACACTTGATTGGTCAATACATCCGCGTTCCGGCAATAGTCCACCAGCGTCTTTTCCCATGGATCGAGCACCAGGATGATGCGGTACGGCGTCAGCTCGGCAATTTCGAAACGCAATAGCGCCGGATGCTGAAACGACTGCAAATAACTGAGCGCCTTGATCTGTTCGGCTTTGTCTTCCACCGAGAAACCATGCAGGTGATACGCGACTTTTTCTTCACCCGTGGCATTGCGAATGAGCCAAAGCTCGCCGAGCGCGGTCTGGCCGATCTGGTGTGCATAGCTGTAGCCGGCCAAGGAAAACAGCCGCACGCCTTCGCCCGCTTGCTGCGCTTCCGGCGGCGGCATCGTCTCAATGGGTCCGGGAGTTTCGGGACTGACGTCTTGCGTCGTGGTTATCTTGCTGTTGGCCTTCAGTCGGCGCAGGAACGAGGACTTGCCTTTTTTCCAATCGGGAACTTGATCCTCGGACGGGCCGCTCAGAAACAACGCGCGTAGGAAGTCTTGGCAACTTGGAAAGCGCTCGGCGGGGTCCTTGGACATGGCGCGAGCCACGTGCGCGCGGTCTTCCGCCGGCAGCGGGCTGAGGTCGGGCTGGGCCTGGAGATGCTGCAGGAACAACTGCCGCGATGTGCGGCCTTTGAACGGCAACGTCCCCGTCAAAAGCTCCTGATAGACGATGGCCAGGCTGTATTGATCGCTTTGCCGGCACACCTTGCCTTGCAGCGTTTCGGGCGCGGCATAAGTGGGCGTCACTCCGGGGCAGTCCTCGCGCTCCTCTTCTTCGCCGTCCTTCTTTTGGTGCGACAGGCGATTGACAAGGCCAAAGTCGGCGACCTTCACGTGATGGCTTACGAGAAAGAGGTTTTGCGGCTTGATGTCCAGATGCTGCAAGCCATGCTGAAAGCTCATGAGGTCAAGCGCCTCGGCCGCTTCGAGCAAGTAGTCGAGCAATTCGGAGCGCGGAATACCCGGCTTTCTTTGAGCTTTGCATTCTTGAAAAAGGTCGAACAGGCTGCGGTCGGCCAATTCCATCACGATGAGCAGCGTGCCCTCGACTACTTCGACCCGTTCCGTGGACAAGATATACGGATGGCGGATGTTCTTGATATGTTCTAAAGCTTGCCATTCCTGGGTGGCAAAGACGGCGTCGCGGCCCATGCCGTCCATTTGACCGAAGACGAACTTGATGGCCTTGAAAAAGCCCCCCGGCGCCTTGCATTTCCACACTTCGCCGAAGCCGCCCCGGCCGAGGGGTTCGACCAGTTCGTAACCCGGAATCGGCGTTTGACCCGCGCAGCGATCAACGCTGCGCGGCTTGGCAGCGTTTTGGATAGCAGTATCGAAAAGCGAGAGGGACAAAGCCATTGCCACCGGTTATGCGCTCCTTCCACTTGAGAAGGAGCAAGTCCTAACATCTACCAGAAAAGTAGCTTTTTTTTTTTGATCACGTCAATAATTTTAGGTCTAGCGGATGAGCATTCCTACGTAGTCGAGAAACAGCCCATTTGTAACCACGGATTACACGGATGAGCGCGGATGGGAGAAAACGAGGGACTCGCATGGCTCGGCGCTGGCAGCGTCGGTTACAATGGAAAAAACTTCAATCCAAGCGCTCACTCACCTCGTCTGGAGTTTAGAGCTCAGAAACTCGGAAGTAGCAAAGGAGGTTCGGCGTGCGACCAATCATGAGAATTGGCACGGCAGCAATGTTCTTTTTGCTGCTTTTGGCCAAGGCCGAGTCAGCGGACAAAGCGGCCAAGACCCCGGAAACGTGCGGCGAGTACGGTACGACCGTCCAGTTTGAAAAGACGCCTTCCGATGCCGCCAGGAAGGCCCAGAAAGAAGAAAAACTGGTGATGGTGCTTCACGTTTCGGGCGACTTCGAAGATCCCGACTTCACCTGAAACAACGCCGAAGCGCTCCGTGTGAACGCTTTAGCTAATCCCGAAGTCGGCAAGTACGTGGAAAAATACTTCTGCTCTTCGTTCCAACGTGTCGGCACTTTCCGCATCGTGGGCAAGCAAAAACAGGGCGGCAATGTAGCCACCTATTTCTGCGCCCCGGACGGACGCGTGTTGCACACGATCCCCGGTCCTGTGGATGCGCAGACGATGTTGCGCGAAGCCAAATGGGTTGTGGAGACCGCGAAGAAGGGCATCGAGGTCAGCAAGGGCGACGGCGCTGCGTTCAAGGCGCATATGCGCAAGGCGCACGCCGACAAGCTGCGGACCGAGCACGGTCTCGTGGTCCAGCCTGTCACCTTCGATCCGCCGGACCCCAAGGACAACACCGGTCCCTTGACCTATCGCGATCCCTCGGGCCAGCCGCTTGCCCCCGTGCTGCCGCCGACGCCCATCGACGGTCCCGACGTCAAGTTCCTGCTCATGCAAGAACGGTCCGCCAAAGCCGCCGGCGCCGCGCTGATTCGTGACGGCAAAGGCCGAAGCTGGGGCTTGAACAACCAAGGGCGGGCCCATCACCTTTTGGCCGCTCACTGCATGGGCCAGATCGAACGCCTGTATGGCTCGGTGTTTGAGGGCATCCTGGGCGAGCGCATCACCACGCGGCCAGTGGAAGTGGTGCATCCGTTCCCCTGGCACGCACGCAATGGAAAACAAGGCGGTTAGTTGTGCGCCCACCGACAAAAAACCCCGACCGAATGGCCGGGGTTTTTTTGTTAGAGTGGCGAGCGCGAAGCCGCAAGCATTACTATTCATGCCGTAATGCTTCAATAGGATCAAGCCGCGAAGCTCGTTGGGCCGGGTACCAGCCGAACAATACGCCCACACAGATGGATACGCCGAGCGACAAAAAGATGGACAAGACGTGAAGCTTGGCCGGCAAATGGGAATTGAAGAACTGCTCCGCCGCGTAGGGGACGCCATAAACGATGCCCAGTCCGAGCAAGACGCCGAATAAGCCGCCGACACTGGTTTGCACGATGGCTTCGATGAGGAACTGGAACGTGATGTCGCGGCGCTTGGCGCCCAGGGCGCGACGGATGCCGATCTCGCGGGTGCGCTCGGTGACGGTGGCCAGCATGATGTTCATGATGCCGATGCCGCCCACAAACAACGAAATGCTGGCGATGAATACGAGCAGCACGGTGAAGCGCTGTTTTTGCCGTTCCGCGGCTTCGAGTCGATCCAGCGGCACGGTGACGCCCCAATCTTTCTTGAGGTGATTGCGCTCGAGCAAGTCACGGACGGCGTCGCCGGTGGTGCGCACCTGGTCCATGTCCGTCACGGTCAAGGTCACCTGATGCAACTCCACCTGCTCGCCGCTGCGGGCGCCGGATTGCCGGATATAGATTCTCTCGCCATAGCGGCCGCGGCAGGTTCGCAGCGGAATGTAGACGTCATTGTTGAATTCCTCCGCAGACACACTGCTGCCTCCGACGGCGCCGGTCGGCATGCGCTCGGCCAGCACGCCGACGACGACGAAGAGATGCTTGTTGAGCACGACGGTCTGGCCGAGCGGACTTTCGAAGGGAAACATCGCTTCGGCAACGTCCGATCCCAGGACGCAAACGTTGCGCATGCCGACGTCGTCGCCGTCGCCTTCTTCTTCGTCGGCGTCCACGAGGAAGCGCCCCATCACTAGTTGGATCTTGTTGATGTTTTGGTAGGCGGCGGTCGTGCCGACCACCCGGCCGCGGTGCATATACTGCATCCGCCGAATTTCCTGGGGATCGACAATGCGCATAGGCACGCTGCCAATCACGGAGCTAACCATCTGAAAGCGCTCAAAATCCGCGTAAGTCAGCCCATACGTGACGGTGAAGCTACGCCGCTGGCTGGAGCCGTCGTCGGGCGGTTTGATGCTCCGCACGATGATGTTGGTTGCGCCCTGGCGCTTGATGTCTTCCAATGCGTCGTGCATGCTGCCTTCGCCGAAGGCCATGAGCGAGATGACCGCCGCCGTGCCGATGATGATGCCCAAGACGGACAGCGACGCGCGCAGTTTGTGCAGCCACAAGCTGCGCAGGGCCAGCACCATGAGCCGGCAGCACTTGTCCCAAAGCACCAGGAGTGGAGAATCGCTGTTCATGTTCAAACCCTCGCTCACGCGTCGGGTTAGTCCAATACCAACCCGAAGCGTGAGCGAGGGCTCAATGACGCGTGACCAGGGCTATGTGGCCGTTGGGGTGCGGGTTGGGCTCGTCGCTTTCGATGTGCCCGTCGCGCATGCGGACGACGCGTCGGGCCCAGGCGGCGATGTCGGTTTCGTGGGTGACCATGATGATGGTCTTGCCGGCCTGGTTGAGCTTGGCCAGCAACTGCATGATCTCGTCGCTGGTGCGTGAATCGAGGTTGCCCGTCGGCTCGTCGGCGAGGATCAGGTGCGGGTCGTTGACCAAGGCGCGGGCGATGGCGACGCGCTGTTGCTGTCCGCCGGACAGCTGCATGGGCCGGTGATCCAGCCGGTCGCCCAACCCGACTAACTCCGCCAGCTCGACGCAGCGCCGTCTGGTTTCTTCGCTCAGGCGTCGGTCCTGATACAGGAGTGGCACCTCGATGTTCTCGACCACCGTGTATTGCGCCAGCAGATTGTAGGACTGAAAGATGAAACCCAGGTATCTGCTGCGGATTTCCGAAAGCTGGTCATCTTCCATCTCGGACACGTCTTCTTCGCCGAGGTAATAGTTGCCGCTGGTGGGGCGGTCGAGGCAGCCGAGCAGGTTGAGGAGCGTGGACTTGCCGGAGCCGGAGGGGCCCATGAGAGCGAGGAAATCGCCTTCTTCCACCGTCAAAGAAACGCCGCGCAAAGCCCGCACGGTGACGGCTTCAAGCTCGTAATTCTTGACCAGATCGAGAATGCGAACGACGCCAGGCATGGTGGAGAGGACAGGTGTGTAGTTGTGGAAGCTCACTCCGGCGGCTGTCCTTTCTTGCCTTGCCATTTCTTGGCATCGCCGGCGCCGGGAATGCCGCCTTGGCCGGGATTGAAGCCCGCCGGCGGTCCGTTGCCGCCGGGGTTGAAGCCGCCCGGAATCTGTCCACCCGGACCGCCAGGGGGGAAGCCGCCGCCGTCCTTGCCCTTCATGCCCTTCTTCTTGCCGCCGCCCGCGCCATCCTCAAAGTCAGCGCCGCGCTTGCCTGGCGGCACGGAAACTTTGAGGTCGCTCTTGTCGCCGAGCAAGGGCCGTGGATTGAGCACGACTTTCTCGCCTTCCTCCAAGCCGGAGCGCACTTCCACGACTTTGTCGTTGCTCATGCCGACGACAATGTCGCGCTCCTTGGGATAGCCGTCCGAGTCCAGCACGAAACATTTACGCTTGGAGCCCATGGAAATCGAGCCGACCACGGACTGAATCGGGATGACCAGCACGGAATCGGAAGATTCGTCGGCCAGGATGCTGACTTCGGCGCTCATGCCGGGCTTGAGGTTCTCCACTTCGGTGTCGATGGAAACCATGGTCTGGTAGACCTTGACGTCCGAGGAAAAGAACTCCGCCATGGAGGCGACAGCGGCCACGGACTTCACATGTCCCTCAAATACCTTACCAGGCGCCGCATCAACGCGAATGCGGGCGACCTGGCCGGGAAAGACGATGCGAAAATCCCGATCCTTGAATTTTTCCTTGAGGTTGTCCATGGCCTCGAAACGGGTCAACATTTCCAGAGAATGCGTGCCGATCACAAGACCCGCGCGAAACGTATCTGTGAAATACGTGGGCCGGGTCACCTCGCCGCGGATGCGCGCGACCATGGCTTCGTGGACGCGGGTATTGACCAGCATCTTGTTCAGATTCGGAATCCGCATCATCTTCTGGCCTTCGCGGACCGGTTCACCCTGGGCGATGATGGATTGCTGGCTGCCGAAGCCGCGGCTGCTCTGCTCCGTCATGTGGTAAACGACCAGGCCCTTTTGCGGCGACACGATTGTGCATTTGCGGATTTCGTCTTCGATCTCCAGTTTCTTATCTTCTTCCTGCCGGAAGAGCACCTGCTTGTTATTGCGATCGATGCGCGCTTGCGCCTCTTTCGACTCGGCCTCGATTTTCTCACGCTCCAACGATCGTTCGGCTTCCTTGAATTTGCTCCACAGCTCGGTGACCGTTTTCTCGAGGGTGTATGTTTCGAGGACATCGAGTTCGAGCTGGGCTTTGCGGAAGTTGTTATCGGAACTATCGAGGCGAGCCTGGTCAGCGTCGGCTTGACTGCGACTGGTGTAACCTTTCTTGAACATGCGTTGCGACCAGGCCGCGCGGTCCTGCGCCTGTTCGCGTGTCGAGCGGGCGTCGTTGAGCTTGCCGCGATTGTCGCTGCGCGCTTGCAGGAATTCGCTGACTGTCTTCTGCTGTTGGCCTGAGGCGTCGGTCTTCAAGCCTTTCTCCAATTCGGCTTCGTCGGCCTCCAGGTCCTTATGAACTTCATTTTTGAGATAGGTTTGCAACTGGTCGCGGCCCTTGACATTCTTCATCAGTTTCTGCGCGATCCTGCTGCCGACGTACTTCTTGAGATCGATCTCTTTCAGACTCAGTTCTGTGAGCGCCGTCTCGATTTTGCTTTTGTTCGTGCTTTCCTGAATCGTGTACTGGTGCACGGCCTGCAGCCAATCGGCTTCGGCTTTGTTCACGGTATTCACCTGGCCCCGCAGCTGCTCCTGCAACCCGGAGTCGTCGAGCAACATCACCACATCGTTCCTTTCCACGCGCGAGCCATCGTCGATGACCCAGCGGATGGTCGTGGCGGTCGCGCCTTTGCTGCCCGATTTGACGCGGCAGATAATATCGCTGTTTTCGGCGGATTCGAGGCCGCCGCGCTCGACAATGGTCAAACGCAGCCGTTCTTTGATGACAGTCCAGGTCGGGCCGTTGAATGGCTCCCCGAGGCCGCGGAAGAAAAGAAGGGAAGCGCCCACCACGATGGCGGCAACAAGGGCCAGACCGATGGCGTAGGCGAGAAGACGCCCCTTAAGGGACAGGCGTCGCTGCGATTTCGGCAGGCGGGAGGAGCCGAGGGCGGCCGGCGGAGTCGGCGTTTCCATTTGCTGGGCCGTCACCGGCGGGCTGAAGGGGGCGGGGTGAGTACTCATCGATCCACACTCCTCGAGAGTCTAGCGGCATCAACTCAAGATCGAGATACAATTGCTGGCGACTGACCAAGTAGTTGATCCATGTATTGTACAACTGGTCTTGCGCTTGCGGTACTCGTGTTTGGGCATTTGATAAGGTAGTCGTCAAGGCCACCACATCACTGGCGGCCTGGCCTGGTATAGGAGGCGCCACAAACCGCTCCAGAGCGCTATCCAACTGAATGTACGTCACCTCCATGTTGCGCTGCTTAATCTTGAAATCGCGGGCCAGGAACTGCAGTTGCCGCAGATCGGCCCGGACTTGCGCCGTCACCTGGTCTTCCGCGGCCATCAGCGCCCGCCGTGCCCGCTGGAAGTCAATCAAGGCGGCACGGTAGATGTTCCTCTCTGTTAGACGCACCAACGGCAACTCGGCATTCAACAGCAATTGGTGCCGAGTGCGGTTAATGCTGAAGGCGAGCGGCTTGGCTTGACTCACGGGGCTATGGCTATCCATATGATAGCCGACTTCGAACACGCCAAGCAAGGAATTTGCGGAGACGGCCACTAGCCTCCAAGCGTCGGTGACCTGGGCGCGGACATTCATTAAATCCAAACGATTGGCCAGCGCCACTTGGGTGGCAATCTCATAGGCCTGTTCAAGCTTTTGCGCTTTCTGGGGAGTGTCTTCCTCGCCGCTCAACAAATCCAGCAAATTCTGCCCTTCAACCACGAGCGGGGGCGGCGTCGGCCAGTTGGGTTTAATCATCGCCAAGCGCTCTTTGACGGCGTCGCTGATAATCAAGTCGAACGCCTTCCGGACTTCCCGAAAGCGCGTAGAGTGCAAGTTGCGCCGATCTTTCTCATTCGGCAGGTTTTTCCATGGCAACTGGAGATACTGCCGCAACGTGTATTCCAAATCTCCATACGGGATCAGCTGATCCAGTTCCTGCAGCGTGGCCTGATCAGTGACCGAAAGCTTCTTGCCTTTCTCCTCCAGGGCGTCGCGCAAATCCAGCAGCTTGCGACGCTGGCCGCGCAGCTTGTCCAGCAACTGATCGAGTTCCTTCTCTTTCAGATCTTCAAACATGCCCAGGCGGCGCGGCAATTCAACTTGGAAGACCTTGGTTCCCTTGACGAGCGGCGTTTCGGTCAAAAGCATACGGACGCGCTCGCGCAACTTCGGCGCTTCTTCAATCACTTCGTATTTTTCCATCGTCTTGCTAACCACCTCGGTTTGACTCAAGACGGTCTCAAAGCGCTTCAGCTGATCGCTGATGGGCCGCAGCGGCTCATCGTCGAGTTCAAGCGAAAGGTCGATGGGCAGGCCCAGCTGCAAGTTGAAGTTGTCGAATGCCCTGCCCAAATTCTGTTGCTCCGCGAGAACCGTGCTTCGGCTTCGGAGCAAATCCAGCTCGATTTGGCCAACTTCCAAAGTTCCGACCTGGCCGCCTTCTTCATAGGCCTTGAACCGCTCCAGAAGTCGCTCAAAGGCGGCGACGTTTTCCATCGCATTGCGCAAGCGCGATAACTGAATAAGTGTTGGATAGTAACCGGGCCCACCGAGACCCGTGCCGCTTATGGTTTGGAAAAACTCTTTGCGAAAACGGGCGTAGTTGCGGATTTCGTAAACCAAGTTCCGCTCTGCCTGCGTCAAAGGCTCCAACGTCGTCGCCCGTCCGCCGCCGCGCAAGAACGGCTGCACCAGGTCGAGATTGATGTTCGACAAGCTGATCGTCTCCGAGGTGACTCTGCCGCCCAGGTTGATCACGGTCTGATTGGCGAACGACAACGCCAGGAGCGCGCCGGTGGAAAACAGCTTGGTAAATCCCGTGTCGGTGTTGACCCGCCACAGATTGGTCCCCGCCGGCGAGACGTAAGCGTTGCCGGTGCGCTCGCGCACGGCGTTTTCAATTGCGAAGAACTGCGGCGCGAAGGCGAATCGCTCCTGGGTCACCGGCAAGGCGGCCAGATACAAGTTCTCACGCCGGTCCTGAAATTCCCTGCTGTTGATGACCCCTAGCTCGACAGCCTGATCGATCCGAAGGAGATAGGGTTTGCGAGCGGGCTCATCTTTCGGTTCCTGAGCAATGGGATTCTGTACTTGTAACCCGATCAGCTTCATGAAGCCGGGCGGCGCTTCGCTGATTGGAAGTTCGACCTTGCCTTCACCTCGCGCGGCCCGATTTTCGGCGTCCCAGCTTGCGAGCAGATCCAAATACCCTGTGCCTACCTCGAAGAACACGCCGGCCCTGGGAGGGTGTTGCGGATTGGGCGCCAAACGGCTGGCAGCAGGATCGTCCGGCGGCATGGGCGGCCGGTCCGGGTTGGTCAAATCAGCGAAGCGGGCGCGCGGGTCCGGGTAGACGTTGTAGTTTTCGATTTTCCATTCCGGGAAAACGTCTTTGTCCCTCAGAATGGCCGCTACTTCGTTGTCCGCGCGCTTGCGAAAAAACCGGCGCGTGCAGCCGCTCGACCAAAGCACCGCGAACAATGTCAGCCCCACAAGGATAAGCCGCCATTGCTTTCCCAGTTTGTCCAACTTCGCAGTGTGCATGCGGTCTTCCTGAATGCGCACGCCGAAACCTCGGCAAAGCCGCTAATGCCGGCGTCTTCGTTATCGGAAGAAAAGTTGGCGCAACTTGAAATGCAGAAAGGCAATGGTCTGCGTCAGACGCCAGCCAGGAAGGCGGTCTTGGCCAGCCAGCTTTCGAGGTGATCGAAGAGAGGACCGAAAATGTCCCAGTGCACAGCGCCCATGGTGGCGATCTGCACGAGCCGCCGCCGCGACAGGTAGGCGCTTTCGCCGCCGATGGCGTAGCCCCAAAGGCGGCAGCGGGCCACAAATGAGGCCGATGACTCCTCCGCGGGCGGAGCAAAGGTGGTGATGACCGGACTCGCGTAGTCCTCGTCCGCCAACGGCGTCAGGCCGACACGGCGCAATTCCTGGCGGACGCGCACGCCCAGTTCGTTATAGCGCGCATACGTCGCCTGGCAGCGCTCCACCGTGGCGTATTCTTGCAAGGCCGCTTCCAGAGCGGTCAGCGTTGGCGAAGGAAACGTATAGCAGGGCCCCTCGCTCGACAGCGCCGCGAAGATGTCAAAGTAACTTGGGACTTTGCTGCGATCGAGCGCGCGCAGCTCCTCCTTCTTGGCGAACAAGAGCGCGGCGCCCGCATAGGAGCCAACGGATTTACCGCTCGCGCCCGATGCCAGGAACACTTCGCTCAAGTCGAGCGGCACCGCGCCCAAACTGCTGATGCAATCGACGCACAAGCGGATGCCGTGCTTCTTGGCAATGCGAACCAGCCCCGCCAGGTCGTTCAACACTCCCGTGCTGGACTCCTGATGCACCCCCCAGACCCAGCTGCCTTCCGGCTCGCGGGCCAGCACTTGCTCCACTTGTTCCAGGTCCCATGGCTCGCCCCATTTCCATTCCAGTGTGTGCGGCGTCAAGCCAAAGCGAATCGCCTGTTTGGCCAATCGTTCGCCGAATTCGCCGTTGATGAGCAGCACTCCTTTGCCGCGATTGGGCAAGGCGGCCAACGTGGCGGCGATGGACTCGTTCGCCAAGGTGCCGGATCCATTGAGAATAGCCACGTCGTGACCGTTAACGATGCGGGCCAGGTGCTCGCGCACCTGTACGAAGCGGTGAATGAACTCCGGTCCGCGGTGATAGATGGGAGGCTGGCTGAAGGCGTCGCGGACGGCGCGCGACATGGTGACCGGGCCGGGCAACAGACAGACGTTTTCGCTGTCCAGCTTCTTCTTTGTTTTGGGACTCACCTGGGCTACGTGCATTTCCCACCTGCGTTTGACGCGTTGCATTTTTAAGGGGATCTTGCCGATCGTGTACACCATCGGCACAAACGCGGCGTCGCCGCAGGCCACCGCCGGGCCCAGACGGACGAAGCCAAGCCGCTCATACATGGCGACGCGCTCTTCCACCCCGGAAATGAACAAATGCGTATAGCCTTCCTCGCGCGCGTTTTCGTATAAGGTCCAAATCAGCCCGAAAAACAACGTGCTGTTGCGCTCATCCGGCTCGATGGCAAGGAGACGCACTTCCAATGGCCGGGTGCCGTCGCTAACGAGAATGCCGGGCTCGGGCAGTCGCTCGGCAATGGAAAACGGAGGCTGATCGTGGGCGCTGACCATGCCGACGACGCGGTCGTCGCGCAGCACGATGATATAGAAATTCTTGTGATGAAATTTGTCGACCAAAGCCCCGGTGCCCGTCGCGCGATGCTGCGGTATCTCTTCCACGAAGGTGCGGTGGTTGAGGCGATGGATTTGCTCGAATTCCTGGCTGGTTTCCGCTCGTTTGAATACGTACTGGCCGACGCGCAACATCCTGGACCACCTCCGACGGAGCACGCTGGGACGACTTCCCTTGCTGGAACGGGAGAGCTACACGTTGTCAGTCAGTCGATCGTCCGCGCACATAATGCCAGAGGTTACAAAGCCCCGGCATGGTTTGCAAGAACCTGGTTGCACGAGGAAGCGTACTTTTTGCTCAAAACGTTAAACCTTGGCGTTTTTACATGCCGCGGGGCCATTCGGCAAGGGTACAATACCCCCGTTTCCTGGTTCCTGTTCCAAGAATAAGGCACCAAACGGACCGGAATTATCACGCTAAGATCAGTCCAACGTGTCAGATGGTGGTAGGGGGGCATGCATGCCACCCAGTTTGGCTGAGTTGTTGAGTCTCAACGTAAGGAGCAGTCTATGCCCGCAGTGGTTGCGACCTGGCCTTTTGGACAAACCGCGGTCCGCGCTGCCATGCCCCTGTTGCGGCAAGGACGGCCGGCGCTCGATGTCGCCCTCGCGGGAGCACAAGCGATCGAGGATGATCCCACGGTTCATTCGGTCGGCTACGGCGGCGTTGGCAACAGCATTGGCACGGTCAGCCTCGACGCCTGTGTCATGGATGGCCGGACGCTCAATTGCGGCGGGGTCGCCGCCGTGGAAAACATTCGCCATGTCGCGGCCCTGGCCAAACGCGTCATGGAGCGCACGCCGCATGTCTTGCTCGTGGGCGAAGGCGCTCGGCTCTTCGCAGTACAGCAGGGCTTTGCTCTCGACACGTTGCTCACTCCCGAGAGCGTCGCGGAATGGTACAAGACCCGCCCGAAAGCGAACCCCAATCCGCGCGACCAGGGGCACGACACGGTAACGGTCCTGGTACTGGATCAGAAAGGATCGCTGGGCGGCGTGTGTACCACGTCCGGCTTGGCGCACAAACTTCCGGGGCGCGTAGGCGACTCGCCGCTCATCGGCTCGGGGCTATACGTCGACGACACGGCCGGCGCGGCCGGCGCGACGGGCGTGGGCGAAGAGATCATTCGCATCAACGGCAGCTTCTTCGTCGTCGAGCAAATGCGCGCGGGCCGCACCCCGCAGGAAGCGTGTGAGGCCGCCGTGCGCCGCCTCAACAGCCTGGCCGTGCGCCGCGGCGTGCACCCCGCGCGGGTGGCGTTCCTGGCGCTCGACGTCAAGGGCCGCGTCGGCGCGGCGGCCACCAGCCGCACGAACTTCCAATACGCGGTGTCGAAAGGCAACAAAGTGGAGCTGGTCCAGGCGCGTGAGTTGGACGCGGAAGGAAAGTAGTTTACGATTCGCGTTTACGTTTCGCGCTCGCAGTATCCCTTGCCGCAGCAATGGATACCTCAAGCGCGAAACGTAAACGGTCACTTCAAGGCGAATTCATTCACCAAGACCTTCTGAGTCTGGTCCCAAATCTCCGCGGCCTGTGCAAAATCGACTGGCAAGAGTTGACATTGCGCCGGCGTCAGCACTTGTCTGGGCAGCTTGACCTTTACATTGGGATTGATCGGAATCTGCCGGCTCTTCGCATTTGCCAGTTTCGCTTCGACTTCCGGACTCAGCAGAAAATCGATGAGCTTCTTCGCTCCCTCAGGATTGGGGCAGTTCTTGATCATTGCCACGGTGTTGGGAATGAACAGCGCGCCCAAGTCGTTGTCCTTGGATGGAGCGTGATCGGGGAAAACCATGGCGACCGGATTGCCGGCGTCCAGCTCCGCGAAGGCGTCGTCCGTGTCGGTCCAGCCTAC
>JAKEFD010000422.1 GCA_022616245.1 Gemmataceae bacterium | reverse complement strand
CAATTTATGGGATCCGTTGCGCGCGCGCGCCCACACCCCCCTCCGCGCAACGAAAAGAAACGAATGCAACGAATTGCAACGAAATGTGTCAACCGCCGGAAAGTCGAAAATTGACATTCTGAGTAAGAGCTAGTTGGCCAAATCGTGTGGTCAGCACATGTCGTTATTCACAAACAACTTAGACAAAGTTAGGCGCACGATTTGGCCAACTCGACGGAGGAGGGGGGGGCCCTTCGTTATTCGTCCGGATTAGTAGTCGCACGACGAGGGCGCGTAATAACCTGAACGGGGATAATAGGCGGGGCCGGTGGAGTTTTGGTAATAGCCGGCGCCCGGGCCGACGTAACTGCGACCATAGGTGCTGAAGTTCGGCGAATACGACGGGGCGTAGGGTACATAGTCGCGGCCGCGGTGGTAGTCGTAGTGGCCTGGGACGTAATGGGAGTGATTCCAGTGCCGCTCGTAGTGACCGGGGTTGTAGTGGTAATGGCCGCCGTTCGAGTGATGGCGGTGGCCGAAGGACTGGGCCTGGGCCGACCCTGCCAAGATCAAACTCGCGCCAACCACGCTCAGCGTCAATATGAGGTAGCGCATGCGATGCTCCTTGAAATTCCGTCAGCTACTCGGCGAAATCACAATCCGTTAAGTTTGTCGGATTGCGTCCTTGTTCGCTGCATTGATCAAACGCCAAAACAAGCGAGATTTGCGCTGGTGCTCGCCACAAGAAAGAACGTCCGGCACTTGGCCGGACGTTCGAAACACCCACGCACAGGAGAATTCATTGAAGTGACGCACGGCGCACGAAAACTTGCGCTGAAGTCGAAGCGGATTCTTTGGATTCCCATTCTTTTACCCAAGCCCGGATGCCCCTTATCAGGTTCAGGTCCACGAATCCATGGGCACACGTGGGATCGAATGCAGCCGCCGAACTCGGGCTATGGCATTGCCTGGATTCCGTTGCCGTTGAAAAACAGAAGAAACAGACAACGGTCACGGTTTGGATGGTGAGCATCCAGAAACTGAACCATAATTGAAACGATTCAAGGGTCATGCGGAAAAACATTCGAGCTGCCCTCCATGAATCACCGAAACGCGTCCCCGAATTCCTATTCTGCCTTGTAGCCCTTTGCCGATGAGAATATACTGAAAGTGGCGATTGAAGGGATTGTCTGTGATGTGCGGTTGGCGGAATCGATTGGTTGCCTGCATTAGCCTGGCGGCGTATTTGTTTACCAATACCCACGCCAACCTAGCCTTCGCATCTCCTCGCGCTTCGCATCCACACCAAGGCACCAACGCCGAAAAGCAGGAATTCTCCGGCGTTTGTCCACATTGTGAAGAGCCCGTTGACCCTTCAGTCAGCAGTGATCCGCACTTCGACGATGCGGCACAATCGAACTTGCCGTTAGCGCCGGCTTGCCCCTGCTGCCCCGATGAGGGCCGCGATTGTCCCGTCCCGGGTGGCTGCGCCATGTGCAGCGTGGCCAAAGCGCCGTGTTTGAATTCTCCTACAAATCCCACTTCGACTGTCGAGTTTCTCTGTGAGATTGTTGCGGAGTTCCATTCCAACTATGTCCCCCCCTTCTGTGACGGTCTAATTCGACCGCCTCGAGCCTAACCTTTCTTCCACGCTCCTTGTGCGCGCCTTGGGCCCCGCGGTCCTGTGGGCGAACTCAACCGTTTTCAACCAAAGAACGACAACCGTAGGCGCATCCTTCCGGGTGCGATGAATATTACGACGACCGCAGGCTAAAGCCTGCGGCTACAACGGTGAGTAAGCCGTTGGTCAGCAGGAGATGAGCATGTTAGAAACATCGACCCGAAGAGAAGAGACCTCCGCAATCGCTGCGGCACAGGATCGGCGGCAGCCGGAACCCCAAACGCACGCTTCTGAAAAACAGGGCGCGAGGGCCTGGCTGATTCGAAGCCTTCCGACCATCCTCGTGCTTGCATTGCTTGGGGGCCTGGCATATTGGGGACACCAGAACAGTTGGACCATTCCCAAATTCTCCGAGTTTTTCGGCAACGGCTCAGTTGAGAAGGACGACTGGTGCGCCGCGCACAGCGTGCCGGAATCGGTCTGCGTCGAGTGCAACGAGTCGCTCTTGCCGCGCATCAAGGCCAAGTGGTGCCCCAAACACGGCGTGCATTATTGTCCTTTTGAACGGCCCGAAATCGCGCAGCTAAAGGTGAAGCCGCAAATCACTCAGGCCGACCTCGACCGGGCGCAACGAGCCCTCGATCTGAAAGACCGGCCGGAGAATAGCCCCAAGTGCACGCAGCATCATCGCCGGCTGCAATTCGCGTCGAAAGAGGTCTTTGACAAGATGGATGTCGGCGTTCTACCCGTTTGGACAGGACTCATCGCGGAGACGATCGCTGTCAGCGGCGAGATCACTTTTGAGCAGCCGCGTGTTTCATCCGTGTCCACTGCCGTGCCTGGCCGCGTTTGGTATGTGACCGAATTCGGGCAAGTGGGCGCGGCGGTGAAACGCGGCGACGTGCTCGCCTTGGTGGACGCGCTCGAGGTTGGGAAGGCGAAAACGGAATTTCTGCAGGCGTTCGCTCAGTTCGAGCTGAAGGCTAAGTCGGTCGAATACATGAGGCCCCTGGTGAAATCCGGGGCGATTTCCGATCCGCACTTTCGCGAGGCGGAAACCAGCATGCGGGAAGCGCAACTCCGCTTGTTGGGCGCGCAACAGGCTCTGGTCAACCTTGGCCTGCCGGTACAACTCGACGCAGTGAAAGACTTGTCGCCGGAAGGCTTGAGCAAATACTTGCAATTATTCGGCATCCCCGCAGCCATCGCCCAACGGCTGGATGCCAAGACCGCGTCGGCCAATCTCATTCCCATCCTCGCGCCGCGCGACGGCATCGTGACGGCGGCCAACGTCACCGCCAGTGAGAACGCGGACCCGGCCAAGACCATGTTCGTCGTTGCCGATACGAGCCGCATGTGGCTGCGGCTTAACGTCCGCAACGAAGACCTGAAGTATGTTCGTGTCCGCGATCCCAAGTTGGGCAAGCCTGGCCAGGTGGTGCGCTTTCGACCGGACGGCAGCGATCAAGACGTGACCGGCGAGCTCATCTGGAAAAGCACCCAAGTGGACGAGAAAACCCGCACTGTCCAGCTCCGGGCGGAATTGCCCAACCCCGACGGCGCTTTGCTGGCCAATACCTTCGGCGTCGGCCAGATTGTTTTGCGCGAGGAGAAAGACGCGGTCCTCATCCCCGGTGAATCCGTGTTTTGGGAAGGGGACTGCCAAATTGTCTTTGTGCAGGACAAGAACTTTCACACGCCGGGAGCGCCCAAGGTGTTTCACATACGCACCGTGCGTGTTGGCGTGAAAAACGGTCCCAACACCGAGATTATCGCCGGACTGTTTCCAGGCGAAGTCGTTGCCACCAAGAACAGCGCCGTCATGCGTGCGGAGCTGCTGAAGAACAACCTCGGCGCGGGCTGAGGCTGCAGCCATTAACAGCCCGGTCGGACTGATGGGCGGTTGCGTTTTGAACCACAGAGACACAAAGACACAGAGGGAGCACAAAGACAAAGAAAGACGGAAATGAACAATCCGTTCTTGTTTTCTTTGTGATTCTCTGTGCCTCGGTGTCTCTGTGGTGAATTCCTTTGGAGAGCTTGCGGTGCTGAATTGGATTATTGACGTTTCGTTGCGGAATCGCCTGCTCGTCGTGCTCCTTGCGCTCGCAGCGGCCGCCGTGGGTGTATTCTCTCTGCGCCAGCTCGACATTGACGCGTTTCCCGATACCACGCCGGTCCAAGTGCAGATCAACACCGTCGCACCGGCCTTGGGGCCGAAAGAAATCGAACAACAAATCACGTTTCCGATCGAGCAAGTATTGAGCGGCCTGCCGCGCTTGGAGCTCTTGCGCTCCGTGTCCAAGTTCGGTCTGTCGCAAGTCGTGGTGACTTTCGAGGACGGCACCGACATTTACTTTGCCCGCCAGCTCGTCAACGAGCGGCTCACGACAGCGGAGCTGCCCGCCGACATCGAACGGCCGAAGATGGGACCGGTGGCGACCGGTTTGGGCGAAGTCTTTCACTACGTCGTCAGCGGACAAGGAACCGACCTGACCGACATGCGCACGATCCACGACTGGGTCATCAAGCCCAAGATGCGCACCGTCAAAGGGGCGGCGGAGATCAATAGCTGGGGCGGCTTCGAGAAGCAGTTCCAAATCCGGCTCGATCCCAACAAATTGGACCGGCACAAGCTGACCTTCGACGAGGTGATCGAGGCCGTCAAGAAGAACAACCGCAACGTCGGCGGCGGCAACATCCGCCATCGCAACCAAATGCTCTTGGTGACCGGCATCGGCCGCGTCGAGAACGTCGAAGAAATCAAGGGCATCGTCATTACGTCTCAAGACGGCGTGCCGATCAAGATCGAAGACGTCGCCGACGTGGAAATCGGCCACGAAATCCGCCGCGGCGCGGTCACCGCGAACGGCCAAGGCGAAGTTGTGCTCGGCCTGGGCTTCATGCTCATGGGCGAAAACAGCCACAAAGTAACCTGGGCGATGAAGCAAAAACTGGACGAAATCAAGGCCGGGCTGCCGGCCAACGTCAAAGTCCAGCCGGTCTACGATCGCACCGAACTTGTTGATTTTGTCATCCACACGGTTAGGAACAATCTCTTCGAAGCCGGCCTGCTCGTCGTCGCGGTGTTGTTCTTGTTTCTGGGCAATCTGCGGGCGGCGACCATTGTTGCTCTAGCCATACCGTTGTCGATGTTGTTCGCCTTTTCCGGCATGCTGCGCTTCGGCATCGCGGCCAGTCTCCTTAGTTTGGGCGCGATCGACTTCGGCATGATCGTGGACAGTTCGGTGGTGATGGTCGAGAACTGCGTCCGCCACATCGCCCACGGTGATCTCAAAGAGAAAACTAAGCTGGCCATGATCCGCGACGCCGCCGTCGAAGTGCGCAAGCCGACGATGTTCGGCGAACTCATCATCATGATCGTCTATCTGCCCATCCTGACCCTGGAAGGGATTGAGGGTAAGCTGTTCCGCCCCATGGCGTTGACGGTCATCTGCGCCCTGGCCGGCTCGATGATCTTGTCGATGACGCTGATGCCGGTCTTGGCCAGCTACTTTTTGCCCAAGAAGATCGAGGAGCGCGAACCGCTGTTCATGCGGCTGGCCCTCGCCGTTTATAACCCCATCTTGAAGTTCTCGATGGCGCATAAGTCGTTGGTCATCGCTATCGCCGTGGGCGTGCTGATTTTCGCCTTCGGCTTTGTCGCTCCCCAGCTGGGCTCGGAATTCGTGCCCACGTTGTCCGAAGGGGCCATCGCCATCAACGTGGTCCGGCTGGCCGACACGCCCATCGAACGCTCGATCGAAGAAAACACGAAAATCGAACAGATCATTCTGCAAGCTTTTCCGGAAGTGAACCACATATGGAGCCGGATCGGCACGGCCGAGATTGCCACCGACCCCATGGGAGTGGAGCTTACAGACATTTTCCTGTCCTTGAAGCCGCGCTCCGAGTGGGCCAAGGCGCGCCAAGAGCGGATCGAGCGCCTGCAAAAGAAAGTGGACAATGATCGAACTCTCATCGAACGGCTCAAGGCGCGGACCACCAGCACCCAGAGTGAATTGACCGACCTGATCCAAAAGGAAGTCCGGCCGTTTTTGGGACCGCGCTTTGGGTTCACGCAGCCGATCAAGCTGCGGCTGGACGAAATGATCTCCGGTGTCCGCGCCGATTTGGGTGTGAAACTCTTTGGCGACGACATCAAGACTCTGCAAAAAAAGGCCGTGGAAATCGACAAGGTCCTTAAATCCATTGAAGGCAACGCCGACGTGGCCATTGAGCCGCTGACCGGCTTGCCGCTCTTGCAAATCAAGGTCAAGCAGGGAGAGCTGGCACGGCACGGCGTCCCGGCCAGCGAAGTCATGGACCTGGTGGAAGCGCTGGGCGGAACGCGCATCAGCGAGGTCGTGGAGGGTGAATTTCGCTTCCCGCTCGTCATTCGCTTGCCGGAGACATACCGGGCAACCGCGCATCTCGGCCCACGGGGCAGAGAGGGCGAAATCGGTGAGGCCAAGAAACTGATCGAGGAATTGCCCATCGTCACGGCCAAGGGGGAGCGCCTGCCGCTAGCGCGTCTGGCGGAAATCTCAGTCCTGGAGGACACGCCGTCCACCATCACGCGCGAATGGGGCCAACGCCGCATCACGGTGACGTGTAATGTGCGCGGCCGGGACTTGGGCAGCTTCGTCGCCGAGGCGGAGCGGAAGCTCAAAGACGAGGTGCAAATGCCGTCGTCGCGCTATCACATGCAGTTGGGCGGCCAATGGGAACACTTGATTTCGGCCCGCAACCGTTTGTTGATCGTTGTCCCCGTGGCCCTGCTCCTGATTTGCGGCTTGCTTTATCTCACCTACGGCAACTTCGTGGACATGGCTCGGGTCTTCACCGGCGTGCCGTTCGGCGCGGTCGGCGGCATCATCGCCCTGTGGATTCGCGACATGCCGTTTTCCATCTCCGCAGCCATCGGTTTTATCGCGATGTCCGGCGTCGCCGTGCTCGACGACATGATTTTGGTTTCATACATTCGCCAACTGCGCCGCAAGGGGCTCCCTTTGGACGAAGCTGTCAGACAAGCGGCCCAGACACGGCTACGTCCGGTCTTGATGACGACGCTGGTGGCCAGCCTGGGTTTCGTGCCGATGGCGTTCAGCACGGGCATGGGCGCGGAAGTGCAGCGGCCGCTGGCGACCGTGGTCATCGGCGGCGTCATTAGCGCCATGGTGATGTCGTTGTTTGTGGTGCGCATTTTGTACGTGATCTTCAAATCGCCTTTGGATAAGGACGAGAAAGAGGCCCCGGCCGCGCCGGACGCGCGGACGGCGTCAGGGACCGGTTCTGATTAACCCCATGAAGGCTCTTGCCGAAGGAGAAAGCAATGAAGTTCGCACACTGGGCCAGTTGCATCCTGATGTTCGCTGCTGCCGCTGTGCTTGTATCCGCGTCGGGCTGCGCCAAAGAGCCGCCCAAGAAGTCCGGCGGCGACGGCAAACAGGAAATCGTCAAGGGGAAAGAGGGGCCGCACGAAGGCTGGTGGTGCGCTGAGCACGGCGTGCCCGAGGAGATGTGCAGCTTATGCAGCGCGGACGTAGCCGCCAAACTGAAGAAGGAAGGCGATTGGTGCAAGCTTCACGACCGTGCCCAATCGCAGTGCTTCAAGTGCGACCCCAGTAAGTACGCCAAGTTCGAAGCGATGCACGAGGCCAAATTCGGCAAGAAGCCGGAACGGCCGCCGGAAACGGAATTCAAAAAGTAACGCCCATTCCGGCCGCGGCGGCACGAACGGTT
>JAKEFD010000062.1 GCA_022616245.1 Gemmataceae bacterium | reverse complement strand
TATGTGTTTGGGGCCGGCGAGGGATCGGGCAAGCTGGCAGTGTATCGTGTCGATATTGCCAGCGGCCGCCTGGAACGGCTGCACACGTACGAGGTCGGCAAGAGCTTGACGTGGGTGCAATCGGTGAAACTGGGCGTTAAGTGAGGGATCAATTCGGAACTGGGTGGCATGCCTTGGCGGCTCCTGTGCAAGGACGGCGAACCCGGGACCAGCACCGCCAAGGCATGCGAAGCGTCACGCAACTTGGCGCTTTGCATGCTTTCGCCGTGCTGGTCCGGACTTCGTTGTCCTTGCACAGGATCGGCGAAAGCATGCCACCCAACATGAATGACACTTCGATTTGAAGCTCCCGATGGTGATTATTTCGTTTCGATCACCAGCGGTGTCAGCAAGCGCACCTGCGGCACATTTTTGTTGGGCACACCCTTCTCCTCATCCAGCTTGAAGGGCGGTGACAGCTCGAAGAAGTTCTCGGCCGGCGTCGCCTGGGTAGGATAGCGCGGCGCGTTGGGGCCGGGCGGCACGCTCGCCGGATAAAGGCGCGGATGGCCCAGCCGGCCGAAGGGACCGATGGCGGCGAAGCGCTCTTCGAAGAAGTAAATGTCATGCGTCTCAAGGATGGTGCCGGTTTGGGTTTCGAGATTGGCCAGTTCGGTATTGTACTGAGCCAGGGACTGTGCTTCGGCGCTCACGGCGTTGCCCCAATCGGTGATGGCTTGCAGCACATTGAGGAAGATCACGTCTTTGCGGACGCCGGCCTTGAATTTCGCCGCCTGGGCAATGAGATTGACGCGGGCGTCTTCACGCGCGTCTTTGAAGGACCGGTATTGATCGTGGTACAGGGCCAGATTACGCACGCTGTCAGCCAGACCGAAACTCGCCTGTTGCAGGCCTTGATCCAGATTGGCCCAATCGCGCGCCAGTATCAACTCCTGCTGGCGCAGGGCCGCGCGCTCCTTGCGCAGTCCGAGCGGCACGGCAAAGTTCACGCCGAGCGTCCAATCGGAGAACTGGCTGCCGCGCGTCGCCAGCCGCGTTCCGCCTGGCGTCGTGCCTTCCAGGCCGTTCCACTGGTAGAGCATCGTCGTGTCCACCTTCGGCAACGCCTGGTTACGCGCCTGGATGAGGAATTGCTCGTCGGCCTCGACGATCAGCTTTAGCTCGATAAGGTCAGGCCGGCGCTCCTCCGCCAGACGCAGTATTCCGTTCCAATCGACTTCCAATCGGCTCGTCGAAGGGGGCGTGATGGGTACGAGCCGCGTCCGGTCGCTGGGCGACAGGCCCATGATGTTGCGCAAGGCGGACTCGCGCTGGATGACGCTGGCCTCGGCGCCGATCAGACTGGCCTTGAAGTTCGCCAGCGCCGAGCGCGCCTGTGCCACTTCGGCTTCGTCGGCAAAACCGGCGCGCTTGCGGGCGTCGGCGAGCTTGAATGCCTCTTCGCCCTGCCGCACCTGCTGCTGACGCGCCCACACGTCCGTCCGGGCGAATACCAGCGCCCAGTACGCTTCGATGACGCCGCGCACCGAATCCTGCACTGCGTCCTTCAATTGAAAATAGGAGCGTTCCGTGTTGAGCCGCGCGATGACCACGGGCGCTAGATTCGCGCGCGGCCCCGCGCCCTGCAGCAACGGCTGCGTGTAACTGAGCGTCAGCGCATGCTGATTCTGCGGATTGAGCGGGACGACGCCGGGCTGAAAGCGGCCCAGATCGTCCATGAAGCCCAGCCGTGCCGTGCCGCCGGCCGCGTTGGTCCGCGTCAGGGCCGTGCCGAGGTTGTAGAAATCCGTGCGGTTACCTCTAATGAGTGAGCCCACCGGATCGAACGGCGTCAGCACGCCGAGCGGCTGCTCGGTGCGCGTGAACGTGTTGGTCACTTCCAGAGCCGGATCGAAACGCGCTTGCTCCTGATCGATGAAGGTATTGGAAATCGCCGGATCGTAAATCGTCTTGCCGCTCGCGACGGCGCTGACGCCGGCCAGCACGCGCACCACCTGGGAGTTTTCGAGCGTAATGCGGATGGCGTCGTCCAGCGACAAAAGGCGTTCTCTGGCTTCGGGCTCCGGATTGGACACAGTGATGGGCGGCGGCATGTCCGGAATGCGCGCCTTGGGCAGCGAGCCAGGCGGACGCAAGTCGAGCGTCCGCTGTTCTGGAAACACCCCCGGCAGCGCGCACCCGGCAAGGAGCCCGCCGGCGCAGACCAAGAGCCATAATAGCCAAGAACGCGGCATATTCATGCATATCGGCCTGCCGAGGCAAGCTGGTGCAAGAATCCCGATTATGCCGAAGAATCCGTGGGTTCGCCGTCGGTCACCTGGCAAGAATGCAGAACCTGGAGAGCGTGGGCAAGATCGGGCGTGTCGGCAACGACGGCACCGTCGTGCAAGGCGACAATGCGCTTGGCGTGCCGGGCCACATCTTGATCGTGCGTTACGAGGATGACCGTGATGTGCGACTGCTCGTTCAAGTCGCGAAAGAGCTGGATGATCTCCTTGCTGGTCTTGGAATCCAGATTGCCGGTCGGCTCATCGCACATCAGGATGGACGGCTCATTGACGAGCGCTCGGGCGATGGCCACGCGCTGCTGCTGCCCGCCGGAAAGCTGGCTGGGATGGTGATCGAGCCGATTGCCCAGGCCGACTTTTTCCAGCACGCGCAATGCCCGGCGCTGGCGCTCGCGTGCGGAGATCTTGGCCCCGTAGAGGAGCGGCATCTCCACGTTTTCCAGGGCGGAAGTGCGCGCCAAGAGGTTGAAGTTCTGGAAGACGAAGCCGATCTTCTGATTGCGGATGCGCGCCCGCTCATCGCTGGACATGGTCGCGACTTCCACGCCATCCAGGCGATAGCTGCCGCTCGTGGGCCGATCCAGGCAGCCAAGCGTGTTCATGAGCGTGGATTTGCCTGAGCCGGACGGGCCCATGAGCGCAAGGCATTCGCCGCGGTCGATGTTCAAGGTGGTGCCGGTTAGGGCTTCGACTTTGACTTCGCCCAGGTCGTAGACTTTACGGACGTCGCGGAGTTCGATGAGGGGCATGGAAGGAACTACTCGCCTCGCTGGTCAACGTTGCAACACAACGCTTGGACGATGTAGAATAACACGCGTCGATCTCTTGACGAATGCGAGTCCTCATGATCAGCGCCGATATTCCGACCACCATCGACCCGGAAGCCTCTGCCCTCGCAGTCCGGCTGGGCTTGCAATCTGAGTTGAGCGAGATGGTGGATCATGTCAAACGCAACGTTCCAGGCTTGATAAGCGTCACGGTCGAATTTGCCCCAGCTTACGATACCGGCGAGGACGGTATTCTGATTCTCGGCGTTCGTGATGCGGTTGACCCTTCCAAGCATGATTATTGGGAACAATTCAGCGCCTGGAAAATCGCACGTTATTCAGCAGATGTGTGGCGTCATGTCAATCTGATCCTCTTGTCGAAAAACGCAAATGGCGGGTAGACGTTTTTTGGACGTTGCACACGCCTTGATCGTGGGCCAGTCGGAGTATTTCTGGCGCGCCGCCGTTGTCAACGCGTATTACGCTCTTTTTCTGGAATGTCGCGACGCTTTGCTGGCCTGGGGACATAAGCCCACTCCGGGGCAAAATGTCCACGCTTGGGCGCGACTCAAGTTCGCATATTCGTCGTCCAGTGATTTGAAGGCGATTGGCGACGCTCTGGACGAACTGGTGCGCATGCGGAATAAAGCAAGTTATGACCTTGCCGCTACTGTAATGTTCTCCGCACCGGCGACCGCTCAGAATGCGATACGCCGCTCAGTACAAGCTCTCGCCATCTTGGATCAAATCCTGGCCGATCCAGTGAGGCAGAAAGCCGCAATCGCTTCATTGCCGCCTTGATTTTTGCCGCTGCAATGGAGCTGAGGCTTAGTTGTCCAAAACGTCAACTGGCGTTGACAGACATTTCTTTCCCCGTCGGAGGTGTTGCATTTCTTTGGGGAATCGACTGACGCCTTGAAGTCGGAAATAATGTCCCTTACGGAAGTCCCGTCGCGTTTTCACGGTGACACAGTTTCGCAAATGACCATGCAGCGTCATGTGTCCTCGGTGCATTGAATTGTTGGAAGCCCACCCGTTTGACTATAAAAAGTGAATTATTCTCCCTTTTCTAGTCGTTCTTGCGAGGGCCTGCAATGACAACCACATTGACGCGCCGCGAGTGGTTTGGCCTGACAGGCACGTGCGTGGCCGGCGCGGCGGTCGCGCCTTCGGCGCAGGCGGACGCGCCGGTGCGCGGCGACAACGCCGATCCTTTTGTCTATTCCCTAAACACCAGCACCATTCGCGGCCAGAAGATTCCGATCGTCCAGGAGGTGGCCATTGCCGCGCGGGCAGGGTATCACGCCATCGAGCCGTGGCTGAGCGAGCTTGAGCAATACGTTCGGGACGGCGGCGACCTGCGCGACCTGGGCAAGCGGATTCAAGATGCGGGTCTGCGCGTGGAAAGCGCCATCGGCTTTTGCGAGTGGATCGTGGACGACGACGGCCGGCGTCAGAAAGGCCTGGAGCAGGCCCGCCGCGACATGGACATGGTCCGGCAGATCGGCGGACGGCGCTTGGCTGCGCCGCCGGTCGGCGCGACCAATCAGGCGGACTTGCCGCTGCCGCGCGCCGCCGAGCGCTATCGCGCGCTCTTGGAAATCGGCGCCAAGATCGGCGTCGTGCCGCAGGTCGAAGTCTGGGGCTTCTCGCGCAGCTTGAGCAAGCTCGGAGAATGCGCTTACGTGGCTGCCGAGGCCGGCCATGCGCAGGCGTGCATTCTGGCCGACGTGTATCACTTGCACAAAGGCGGCTCGGGCTTTGACGGTCTGCGCCTCTTTAGCGCGGGGGCGCTGCAGGTGTTCCACATGAACGATTACCCGGACAAGCCGCCGCGCGCCGATATCACCGACGCCCACCGCGTCTATCCCGGTGACGGCGTGGCGCCCCTGGCACGCATGCTCCGCGAATTGCGCCGCGCCGGTTTCCGCGGCGTACTCTCCTTGGAATTGTTCAACCGCGAATACTGGAAGCAGGACGCCGCCCAGGTGGCGCGCACGGGATTGGAGAAGATGCGGGCGGTGGTGCGGGAGAGTTTGAAGTGATCGTCGCACCGGCTCCCTCGTTACGCTTCAATCCGGAACGGCGGCGAAGAGACGATGGTTCCATTGATGCTGGCGCTCTTGCGTTTTGCTGCTGACCGCCGGCCGCTGCCCCTGGACTTGCTCAGCCCGCTCTGGGATGAAGAATCGGCGGCGGAAACGGCGTATCATCAGACTCGTTTGCGACCGGTCAACGCCTCAAAAATGGCGGCTTAGGAATTGTCCAATCGTCAAGTTGCGAGTCGCTGGCACGGGAGAAACGACCGGAGGTTGACTAGCGGACACAGCGTGCCTCGGCTTCGACATCGGTGTCGTCGTCGAAGATCGACACACCATGCGCGGACACGAGATCGAGGAATGCTCGCCGGGAAATCCGAAGTATCTCGGCAGCGCGTCCGGAGGAGACTTGACCTAGCTGATAAAGCCGAACGAGGAACGCCTGCTGCGCCAGCACAGTCAGAGCGTCAGGGCTTTGGCTCGCCGTCAAGTCATCGGGACAATCTATTTGGATGCGTGTCATCGGTGTTAGTTCCACGGGCACCAGCTTGCGACCTCGAACGTCCGCCATTCATTCTACTAGTATATGAGATGTCGCGCAGCAACCCGTCACTTCGCAGCGTCGAATCCCTATGAATTGCTTGTAATTGCAAAGCACTAATGGCACAATCGAAGTGGAGCCTGGGTCCGCCGCGCCGTCTTGGGTTCAGCCGCTGGGAACCACATCAAACAGGCGCTGGTACTGTTGGATCGGTCTAGTCACGTCAAGAATCGATCCAATCGCCGACTGCAAGTTGGGACGAGGGAGCACGCGATGCAATGTCCCCATTGTCTGCAACATTTTCGTTCGGCCCCGAAAGAAGTGGACTTTCGCGATTGGGGTTATCCCAAATTCGCCGTCACCATCGAAACTTGTGCCAACTGCAGCGACCCCATTGTGTACTTTCTTCAGGAGAATGCAGTCGGCGAACGCCAGGCGGAATTGCTCTACCCGAAAGAGCCGGCCCGGCCCGTCGTGTGGCAAGATGTGCCCGACGAGCTTTACGAAGACTACCGCGAGGCCAATCAGTTGTTGCAGCATAGTCCCAAGGCGAGCGCCGCTTTGAGCCGAAAGTGCCTGCGTAACCTCATCCATTCGGTCTACGGGATTCGAGCGACGGATTTTGGCAAGGAGATCGAGACTCTGGCGGCGACGAAGCTTTTGCCGAAGTACCTGGCGAACTCGCTGAACGAGGTTCGAATCATTGGCGACTTTGCGGCATTCCCCTTCAAGAGCACGAACCCAGGAGAGATTCAAGACGTGGAGCCCAACGAAGCCGAGTGGCTGTTAAGCACGTTGGAAGGCTTGTTTGCCCATTGCTTCGTGCTGCCGGCCGAAATGCAGAGAAAACGGGCGGCGTTGGGCGCTGCGATGGGTTTGGTTGGTTAAACGGCGATAAATGTAACAATCGATCGGGTGGCTCGATCCGCCAGGCCATTAGTCTGATTGAGCCGCACGTGTCCGGATCAGTGTTTGTTGCGGTTTTTTGCCAACAGAAAAGCACATCGCTTCCATAGCCAAGAATTGTGCACTAGTTCTGGCATGCTTGAAATGTCTTGCTCCCCACCCAACACCTTGCTACGGTACGCAAATACGATTATAGATAGCGAACAATTCCCAAACCTATGGACAGCCCTACCGCCCGCATCGCCGAATTCGTCAAGTACGTCCGCCAGCACCGCCGTGGAGTTAGCGAAGGTGACGCGGATGCTGGCGAAGAAGCTGAATCCGAACCATTTGCTGGGGAATGCGTCATTCCATGGTAGGATACAATTGCCGTTGGCTTCAAGCGAAGGAGTTGTTGATGTCTACAAAGCTGACCGAGCTAAAGGTGGGAAATTATCGATGCTTGGCGGATGTGACCCTCAGACTTGACGACGTGAATGTATTCTTCGGCCCCAACGGCTCGGGCAAGTCGACGATTCTTGACACGATTTGGTTTTTTCGCGATTGTGCGATCCGTGGGGTGGAAACTGCATCTGCTGCACGCAGCCATGGCATTGGTCTGCTTTGGGATGGTGCTGCTGACGCTGACCAGATCACTGTCTCGTTGAGCACACAGGCAATTGCGTACGAGTTGCGCTTTGGGATCTCATCTGGGCGAATTGAGCCGTTTGTCGGGGAGCGGTTGCGATCGAGTCAACGAGGACCCCTAATCGACAGAACTCTCGGGGCCGACAGAGCATCCTTATTTAACGAAATGGCAGGAAGCCTTATTCCTGTCCCATTGCGGGAGCCCGAGAAGCTCAGCATCGGCGTCTATTTGGACTTCAACAAGAACCCAGATCCAGAAGCAAATGACCTGGATCGCTTGTTGCATTTTGTCCGCCTTTACCATTCACGCTCGTTTTTCATGTTCCAGTTGAAGCAGCAGGGCTCAGAAATGAGCTATGAAACGCGAGTCTGGGATCGAGGCAATAATCTTTGGTCTGTGTTGCGCAATCTGCATGATCGAAAGGCCATAGACAATCGATTTGTAACGATCATGAAATACATGGCCGAGAGTTTTCCGTCGTTCGACGGAATTCGACTCGAACAGACCGGCCCCACGACCGTTTATGCGCATTTCCATGAGAAAGGTCGCCGCAAAGAAATCTACGCGTCCGGAGTATCAGACGGCCACCTTCAGCAATTGTTGTTGCTCACGGCATTGTTCGCGGAAGATCGGCCCGCCGTCCTGCTGTTCGACGAACCCGAGGTATCGTTGCATCCCTGGCCGCTGGCCGTTTTTGCAAAAGCGGTTCAAGAGGCAACTCAATCTTGGAACAAGCAAGTGCTCATTGCGACACATTCTCCCGTTCTCCTGAGCCAGTTTGCGCCCGACGAAATCCTCGCTACGGAAGTGGCCGATGGACGTACCCACTTACGGCGACTCAGCGACATTGTCGAAATCAAAGACCTCCTTGAGCAATACCCGACTGGTTCACTTTACATGGCTGAGGTCGTAGGGGGGCAAAAGCAGGAAGCGGTGTCGTCGGTGGGGAATTGACCATGGCCGCGCAAGAGGCACCAGCATGGCGATTCGTTCGATTTGGCTTGCTTGTCACCGGCAAGGGAGAAGAACGATTCTTGCCGAGACTTTTTCGCGCGCTGACGGAGAACGGCCAATGTACGTTCCAGGTGATCGCTAGGATTAGCCAACTCTCGCCAATAGTCTCCACAAAAAAGAAACTGAAAATGGTGGGTGTGGGAAAACAGATCCCGACCAAAGATGAGGAGATCGGAATCGCTGCGCGCATGTTCTTGCAAAAACACGCGGATTCGTACGTCGTCGTGATCGATGACCTGGAAGGTAGTCGCGTCCAATTCGCCAAGGACGTCTTCGAACGGTACCGACGGCTGCTTGACACCATGCTCAAGCCCTTCGGGCTGCAAGATCGTGCCTCCGTCCACTTTCTCGCCAACATGATGGAAGCCTATTACTTTGCTGATGCCCGAGCAATCAACGAGGTGATGGGAACGACGTGGGCGGATTATGATGGTGACGTGGAAGAGCTTGCTCACCCAAAGAACGATTTGAAAACAAAACTGGCTGGCTTCGACGAAATCGACCACGGAAAAAAGATCGTTGACCGGCTCGATCTTCGTCATGTATTGTCGCGTCCAGACACGTGTGCCTTTTTGCGTACGATTATCGGATGGTGTGTTAGGGCGATGGGGATACCTGTCGGAGTCGAATTCCGGCTTGTCGATGGCAACTACTCAGAAATTACCAAATGCCAAACTCCGGCAGCACGAACTTAGGAAATTCAGTTCGGGCGACCTCGCTCGTCCTCGACACGTTCCCCTGGCCGCAATCGCCGACGCTCAAGCAGGTGCAGGCGGTGGCCAAGGCGGCGGTGGCGCTCCGGGGGTTGCGGCGCAAGACGACGTCCAGATTCCGTAAGCTCCCGGGTCCCTGTAGGTGCATCACGCCGCATTTCAGGACAGGACTTACTTCCAG
>JAKEFD010000421.1 GCA_022616245.1 Gemmataceae bacterium | reverse complement strand
GAATCGGACAAACAGAGGGCTTGATGGAAGACTTCTTTTTCGTCGGTCGAATCGGGCGATGACATTCAAACAGCTCCTGCAAAAACCGTACAGGTAACCCGAAGCGTCAGCGAGGAATCGCCGCGCGTGCCATTACTCGCGCGTCTGCTGCGCCCTTGCTTACGCGTCGGGTTACGATTCGAAGCGGTTCTAAAGGCACCGCAATGGGTACCTATGTTGTCGGCGTCTCTCCATCCTGCTCACGCATCGCTTCGTGCAGCCAGGCACGTGCGAAAGTCCAATGCCGGTGGGCGGTGCTGCGGGGAAGGCCGAGCGCCCGGCCGGCCTCGCTGATGGAAAGCCCCGCAAAGTAATGCAGCTTCACGATTTGCGCCTCCTGCGGGTGTTGTTTTTCGAGAGCATCGAGCAATTCACTAACCGCAATCACTTCTTCCGGCGAAGCCTGCGACCTGGCGGCCGCGTCGCTCAGTTCCACCCGCGCATAGCGGCCCCCATATTTAATGCGACTTTTTCTGCGTGCGCGCTCCACAAGAATTCGCCGCATAGCCTCGGCCGCAGCCGCCAGGAAGTGACCCTTGCCGTGCCAATCTTGATCCGATCCCACCAGGCGGAGATAGGCCTCGTGCACGAGGTCAACGGTTTGCAGGGACTGCCCCGGTGATTCCTTTGCCAATTGGCTATGCGCAAGCCGGCGAAGCTGTTCGTAGACGATCGGCACGAGCTCGTCGGCTGCATGTGTGCCCCCGAGCTCGATCCGCTCAATAAGCCGCCTCACTTCATTCATGGGACTGCCGCCGGACCGGGCGCCGCCAGATTATTCCGCGAAGCGTGGGACGGCGGCCGCCCGTTTGTCGCATTCTACTTTGGGGCCGGGCAATTCTCCACAGCCTCAACCGTAAAAGCCAATCGGCCGGGCTAGGGGCCGGCCGGGCCACTGGCAGCCATCACGGCCGCGCGGGGAGATAGTGCCTTTGAGCTTGGGATATACCACCCTGTTAAACCACCATCGTACCTTAGGGGAACACCATGAAAACGTTTCGACTCGGTTGGATCACTTTGGGGTTGGCTAGCATCGTACTGAGTGTCGCGATTGGCGTTCGAGCGTCGGGGGAGGTGATTAAAGTAGTAGCGCCGGCATCGCACAAGAATGTAGAAGGCGTTAGTTTCGTCACTCCCGCCGCTGCACCAATCAGGGTCCAGCATCTCATGCTGGCATCCGAATTTGGCGCCCTGCCCGCATCGCATCGGCTCATTGTGGCCTTCAACTTCAGGGCCGATAATTCGCAAACTCAGCCGGTCGACTGGGGCAGTGGCGAAGAACGGATCTGGATGTCCACGACCAACTTGAGCGACTTGACGGCTGTCTTTGGAAACAACCATGGTGCAGACAAGACGTTGGTTCACGACGGCCCTATCAGGTACCCCCTGCTGGCGACCGGTCCCGCGGGAGGCCCCAGAGACATCGCCGACGGGCGGCTGCTTGACACGGCGTTCTTCTACGATCCGTCGCAAGGCAACTTGCTGGTCGAACGGCTGGTGTTTTCAACCAACCCGTCTCCACGCGCGAACCTTGATGCGGTGTTGAGCTCTCAAAACCTGGTGCTTGTCAACAACACCGATCCTCTCAATGCCACAAGCGGGACCTTTGTGGCGGCGCCTGCGGTATTGCAGTTTGAGTTCGTGCCGGAGCCATCGACGTTCGTCCTGGCGGGGATCGCGATGGTCGGCGTTGTGGGCTGGCGGCTGAGGCGGCTGCGATTGCGCAAATCATGATTCGGGTTAACACCGATGTATCGAGCTGGACCAGCATTTGTGACGTTGATGGCGAAGTGTGGTGGGCCGCCGTGACGCCCGCGTGTGGCGAGGCCCTCAGGCTGGACTGGTGACATAGGGCGACAGCTTTTCCCGCGGAGCGCGGGAAAACGGTCTCTCGTTTGTCGCTTTATGTATAGAGGGGCGATTTAAGAGGTGCATCGTGCTTTCAGACTTCGGCCCGAGGTCGCCGGCAATCCAACCAAGGGGCACCGCTCATGTATTGCACAGGACCACGGCTACTGGCATTGCTGCTGCTCGCATTGCCAGGTGCAATCGCCTACGGACAAGGCCAGATTCTGGAAAGAAGGCTCGTTCACGGCGGATTGCAGCGTGACTATACGCTCTGCGCCCCATCGAGTTATAAGCCCGAATCCGCATTGCCCTTGGTCATTAGCATGCACGGATTCGGCTCGGAGCGAGGCGTCCAAATGTTAGGCTCGCTAATGAACGCGGTGGCCGAGCGAGAGGGGTTTCTGGTCGCTTATCCCGACGCAGTCAATGGGAACTGGTTCGGGGGTCAATACAACGTGGGGTTCATCGACAGCGTGCTAAGGGACATATCGTCGCTGTACTCCGTCAACGCGTCGAAGGTTTATGCCACCGGGTTCTCCCAGGGCGGCATGATGAGCTACGTTCTGGGCGCGGAACGGCCCTACACGTTTGCCGAGATCGCACCTGTGGCGGGGATTGTCAATGCTCCGGGCCGGCCGATGCCTTTGTTGCACATTCACGGCACGGCTGACACAGTGATCCCCTATGCTCAAGTGGAACAATTGCTGCCCAGCTACGTGATGCGCAACGGCGGCGATCTTACGCCGAGCATTACGAATCTGCCGGATTTGATCACCGCCGATAATTCGACGGTTCAATTGCGGGCGTATAGGGGCGGCCCTTACCTCGACAACGCCGGCAATTCACGGGAAGCGGAAGTCCTCTTGTATCGAATTCAAAATGGAGGGCACAGTTGGCCCGGCGGGGGCCTTGGCTCGCCCACAAACTATGACATCAGCGCCAGCACCGAAATCTGGAAGTTCTTCAGCCGGCACGAGGTGGCAGCGATTCCCGATCCGCCCGGATGGAAGCTTGACGCCGATGGCGTCTGGTCGCACTCAGGCAATTGGAAGGTTCCCGTGCCAAACGCCACGGGTGCCGTAGCGCAATTCGTTGGCGCGGCAACCGCGCCACGCACCGTTGCCGTGGACGTTCCGGTCACATTGGGGCTTATCAACCTTGACAGTCCCAATCGCTACACGATTGCCGGTCCCCGTGCCCTCACGCTCGACGTGTCGAGTGGCAATGCCGCGATCAATGTGCGGAACG
>JAKEFD010000420.1 GCA_022616245.1 Gemmataceae bacterium | reverse complement strand
CGGCAACAAGAACACCGAAGCGCTCCCCCGGGCCGCAGTCATGGCGAGCCACGGGTTCGCCAGCATCGTCATCAACACGGTCGGGAACGGCTTCGGCCCGCTCGGCACGCTGACGGTCAGCCAAACCGCCGGTAGTCCGGTGACTTTTTTGGACGGTGGACGGGGCAGGGACCAAAACGGCGACGGTGTCATTGGGGATACGGAGGGTCTGTTCGCCAGCGCACCGCGAACGATCATCCGGCAGCGCGACGGACAGCGGCAGATCGCGGCGGACCTGATGCAGCTGGTCCGCGTGATCCAGGTTGGCATGGATGTGGAGGGCGACGGATTCGGCGACCTCGACCCCGCCCGCATTTACTACTTCGGCGTTTCCTTCGGCGGCATGTACGGCACCCAGTTTCTCGCCGTCGAGCCGGACGTGCGCATCGGGGCGCTCACGACAACGGCCGGCCCTGGTTCAACCTCGGCGGTCTCTACAACCGCATGGGCAGCACCCTGACCGTCTGGCTCAGCAAACGCCTGGCCGCCGATCTCTGCCCAGCCGGTCGCGTCGATGAGAAAAGCGAACAGGTCGTAATGTGTGCACCACCGGGTCTCGGCAACAGCGCGCAGGCAGGCACGGCGTCATCGAGAACCGGTCGAATGGCAACTACTCGAGGAAAATGTCAAAGAGGTGCGGAGCTGTCGCAATCGCGCGACAAATCCATCTCCCACAGAAACGCTTCGGCCATCTCCACGGATGCGCCGACGACGATGCGCGAAGGCGCGCACTCTCAAAGCGGTGAGAAGCGGTGCTGCGTAAACCTTCGTGAAAACCGCGTGGCCTTTCGGCTTCCCGCGCCAGAGAGACCGCCGCAGGGCGAACCCCGTGTCCGCTCGCGACGGTTCTCTGGCTAGCGTCTCAGTACGGAATCTCCTCTTCAGCTTCCGTGTCGTTCGCCTTGCCGTTTTGCTTCTGGCCCTGACTGGTGATCCAGGTGTGGGCCAGATCGGCGGCCTTGGCGACGACCAAGAGATCGTCACGGCCGAAGCTCGCCGAGGACTTCCACTCCTCGTTGTCCCGGTAAGAGCGGGTCAGGGTCACGTTGTACCAGACGCCGTTGTCGTTTTCGTTGGCCCAGATGGTCGCACGGATTCGGCCAATGCGAACCTCGTGCGCGGGCTTCTGCTTATCGCCGTTTGGCGCCTTGCCGTTCTTGGGCGGTGCGTTTTTGACGGCCATGATACGATGGTCCTCCTTTTGGTTGGGGAAATGGAAACGAAACCGCCCGCACGCGCCCATAGGCCGCGCCCAGGCGATTCCGCCTCCTGCGTGGAGGGCATGTCTGCGACGCAAGTCCTTAAGGCCGCATTCCGCTATGTTCAGGATTCGACTGAGAAAGGAAGCTGGGGAACTAGGATTCGAAGGTAGGAACCGTGCATCAAGTATGGGTTGGCTTTGTTTGGGACTTGCGTTGCAAGTCCGAGACAACGAACGACATAGGAAATTATAGGATTGGTTTTGCGGAGATTCAATGTTGATCTTGAGTGTCCCACGAAACGGCAGAATTCCGGCAGCGTTCTTTCGGCGGATGAACAGCGACGGATCGTCAACCAGCTTTCGGCAGGTGACGGGGGGAGGGGTCAAATCTCGTTAGCGAAGCGGCGACATCTCGACACGATCCGCCCCCGCCCCTCCCTATCGGAAAAGTTCCAGGTTCAGAAAGAGATAGCATGATCATGGCCGATAACTTCCAACAAGTAGTTACAGCTGCAGATGAACTGATTTCGGGAATCCTCTGGGTTCGACAAGACGGTCCCATGAAGGCGGTGGCTTGGGCCTATTCTGGGCGAAAGCAATTGCTCGCCTTACGTCCGGTTGACTTTCTCGGCGAAGAGCGAAGACGGTTTCTGCGGTTTCGCAAAGCCGTCCGAGACGCAACAAAGGGAAGCTGTCTTCGTTGGGATGCCGATGCCATTGACAAGGCATTGTCAGTCATACGTCATCCCGATTCGCAGGCGCCCGTCATCACTCCTGGGCCGAGCGGTGCATCCGCTCAGCCAGTGGTCAAAGAGCGGTTTGCAATCGTATTACGGGAGTTTCAGGCAGCAGAAGAGGCTTTTGGACGGGAATTGACTGATCGGGAAGCCCACGATTTGCTAAAGGAATATAGGCCGCATGAGCGCAGCTTGCCTGGCTTTGCGACTTGGCAGCGATACTTGCGTGAAGCCCGACGCCTGACGGGGCAAAACAAGAATCATTCGAGGCACGGGTGGGAGGGCCGAAGCATTGTGTCGGTGCGAGACATTGAAAACCCTCGCGCCGTTGTGGACTAGGCGGACCTTCACGCACTCTTCGCAGCAGACCGCACGCTTTCGGCCAAGCTCGCTTTGTCGATCTCGTGGGCCAGCTTGAAGAACTCGTCTGCTGCATGACCCGCGTCCAGCTTCTTGTCGCGCACTTCCTTTCTGACAAACGCCCGAATCTGCTTGAGGACCATGCCCGATGTCCCGGCGTCATCCTCGATGATCTTGCAAAAACCTCGGATGGTCTCCTTTGGCAGGTCGGGACCATAAATGAAGTAGCGAAGGTAGGCCATGTAGTGTGGGTGTCGACGAAGGTCACGACCGGACGTACCATTTTGCTCAAAGACCTGCTTCCGAGACTTGCCGTGCCCGCCTACATTCATCTTGGGGTCAGTGAAGTAGGCCAATCGGACCTTCGGGATGGCGTTCCGCTCGAACAGTAACTCCGCAAGTTCGCCCATCTTTTCAAGGTGGTCAAGCCGGTCGTCTCTCTTCGTCAACTCGACCATATCCCAGCAGATCTCGTTTTCGAGAGCCTGTTCCTTCTTGCTCAGTTTCACCACCGGAATCTCTTCCATCGTTTGACCTCCTGATCGGCGATCGCGCCTAAATCGTAGGCGGCTGGCTTGCATTCGTCAACTCGTTAGCCGCAGACCGGATTTCTCTCAGGAATCCGATTGCGGTAATTCCCTCGAATCAGCAAATCCGCCCCATCCGGTTGCGATAGGGGTAGAGCCGTCAACGTGGCGGCGATATCTTCCTTTCGTTTTTTCGGGAGCGGATAATGCCTACTTTCAAATCGAAGCCAGAAGCTGCCTTGGATTACGCGGCCAAGGGGTGGAACGTGTTTCCGTGTCATTTCATGAGCTGGTCAATGTGCAGTTGCGGAAAGGAATGCCCCTCGCCCGGCAAGCATCCCATGACCCCGGTCGGTGTAGGGT
>JAKEFD010000419.1 GCA_022616245.1 Gemmataceae bacterium | reverse complement strand
TGAACGTTGAACGTTGAACTGTGAACGTCAAACATTGACGTTCAAAGTTCAATGTTCAACGTTCAACGTTTTTGTGGTTAGCTTCTTGGAGAGGATCATGTCCCAATTGACCTGGGGAGGCCGGTTCAGCGGCGACACGGACGATCGCGTCGTGGCTCTTACCGAGTCGATCAGCTTCGATCGCCGGCTCTATCGCCAGGACATCCGCGCCAGCCAGGCGCATGCCCGCATGCTGGCCGAGGTTGGACTCCTCTCGAAGGACGAAGCCGACGCCATCGTCCGAGCGCTGGACGAGATCGGCGGGCAGATCGAGCGCGGCGAGTTCACGTTTTCCACCAAGCTTGAAGACATCCACACGCACATCGAACGCGCGCTCATCGAGCGCTTGGGCGACGTGGGCCGCAAGCTGCACACGGGCCGCAGCCGCAACGATCAAGTCGCGACCGACGTCAAGCTGTGGGTGCGCGACGGCATCGACGCGCTCGACGCGCTCTTGCGCGATTTGCAAAAGGCGCTTGTGGAGGCGGCCGAGCGCGACCGCGATTTGGTGCTGCCCGGCTACACGCATTTGCAGCGGGCCCAGCCGGTGCTGGCGGCGCACTATTTTCTCGCCTACGTGGAAAAATACGAGCGCGACCGCGGCCGCCTCGCCGATTGCCGCAAGCGCACGAACGTGCTGCCCTTGGGGGCGGCGGCTTTGGCAGGCACGTCGCTGCCTATCGACCGCGCCAGTGTCGCCCGCCAGCTCGGCTTCGAAAGCGTTGCCGCCAACAGCCTGGATGCAGCGAGCGACCGCGATTTCGCGCTCGAATTCGTCTTTGACCTGTCCCTCATCGCGCTACACCTGGCCGGCTGGGCCGAGGAGTGGATTCTCTGGTCCACGACCGAGTTTGGCTTTCTCGAATTACCGGACGCCTTTTGCACCGGCTCGAGCATCATGCCGCACAAGAAGAACCCGGACGTGCTCGAACTCATCCGCGGCAAAACAGCACGCGTGGTCGGCGACTTGCAGCGGCTCCTGGTGCTCCTTAAGGGTTTGCCGCTCGCCTACAACCGCGATCTGCAAGAGGACAAGGAAGCGCTCTTCGACGCCTACGACACGGTGCACGCCTCGGTGGAGTTGGCCGCCGCCATGATTCGCGAGACCAGGTTTCGCAAGGAGGTGATTGCGTCGCGCCTGGAGGACGGCTTCCTCGACGCGACGACCTTGATGGAGCACCTGGTTTTGCAAGGCGTGCCGTTGCGCACGGCGCATGAGGCGGTCGGCAAACTGGTGAAGGCTTGCGAAGAACGCCGCTGCCGGCTGGCGCAACTGCCGGCCGAATTGTTCGACGCGATCAAGCCGGGGCTGAGCGGTTCGGTGCACAAGGTGCTCGGCGTGGCGAATGCCTTGGCCGCGTTCAAGAGCGCCGGATCGACGGCGCCGGCGGAGGTGGAGAAGCAAATCGCGCAATGGCGGCAGAAGTTGTAGTCGATTCGACTGCGTTCAGCGCTTCGCTTTCGGTGCGGCGGCGAACTCGGCCGCGGACATTTTCTTCACTTGTCCGTCCACCAAAAGCACGAAGCCGCCCTCCTTGGGCGCGTCTTTTTCATAGCCCAGCACCAGCCGTCCCGCCTGCGGGTCGTCGCGAATCTTCACGCCCCAAACGACGACAATGTCTCCGGCGTCCACCGGCGTCAAGTCTGCGGCATGGGCCTGAACCGCGCGCAAATCCTCCGCTGAGGCCGGCGGCTGTTCTTTGTCCGCCAAATAGTGATGGTAGAGCGCGCCGACGCGTGCGAGCTTTTCCTCCATAGTTTGCGCGGCGGCAATCGGCGGGTTTTGGGCGCCGCCGCAGCCGGCCATTGGCGGCAGCGCGGCAGCCACCAGCAAGAATAAAGCACGATGCGGCCTCAAGACATGCACTCCTAAACTCCAAGACTAGTTAAAGCCGCCGATGACTTCGCTGCCGGCGCGCGAGCCCATGGCGCGCCAGGTGGTCAAGTTGATCGAATTGCTGATGAACTGGACGGAGCCGTCCCCCATCAGCACGTTGACGCCGCTGGTGTGCCAGCTGCGGGCGGCTTGGTGGCCCTTATCCAAACCGACGCTGCGCACACAATCGAATCCTTGATAGTTGGGCGGCACCGTGTGCGTGTAAAACGAAGTCCACATGAGGGCCCGATAGTATTGCAGGCCGGTGTAGTCGAATTGCGGCGTTGAGGTATTGCATTCAGGCAATTTTGGGCTGAGATCGTTGGCGGGCTGTGCACCATCCCATATCCCGAATGGAACACTGACGATCTTGAGCGGATCCGCGGCACCCTGGCGGTTGCTGCGCTTGACCTCGGCGAACATGGCGGTATTGCTGGTGCCGTCCAGAACATCCGTCAACCGCACCTTGGAATCGAAATAGAATAGGCCGCCGGTGCTGGGATCGTTATTGCGAAACCAGCCGCGGCTGCCCAGGTTCGACTGGTAATTGGTCCGGCCGACGGTCTGGGTCACGCCGGCAACGGTGACGGTGAATTGGGCGTTGGATGGGTCTGAGGGGCAAATAAAAATCGGCACGTCTTGGGCGCGCGCGGCAGCATTGCTGGCGCTGGTGTTGATGTTTTGCGTGAAATCGAATTGATTGTACTTGTTGGCTTGTTCCACATAGGGCAACAGCTGAATCAAGGCGCTGGCCCGGTGCGGCTGCTGGTCCCCCGGCGGCAGCTTTTTGAAGACGCCGTGGTAGTTGTGCGCCGCCAAGCCGATTTGTTTCAGATTGTTCGAGCATTGCAGCCGCGCCGCCGCCTCGCGCACTTTCTGCACCGCGGGCAAAAGCAGGCCAATGAGAATCGCGATAATCGCGATGACAACGAGGAGTTCGATAAGCGTGAACCCCGTTCTAGACCTTTTCATGGAAACTCCCGTGCAAAAGAATGATGAATCCCAAAAGGGCATTCTAATGACTTCTCATCCCGATTTGCCAGAAGGTTCCTTGAGATATGTGCAAATTTAATGAGAATCCGCGCAACTCCGGAAACTGCCTTATGGCGACACAGTTATCCTTAGTTACAAAGTGTCGAGCAAACTTGACTAGTGACCCAGAACGACCTTGTCGCGGGTGTTCTTGCCGGTGGCGAGCCGAACAAGGTCGACCAGTCCGGGATCCTCGATGCGCTCAATGGCGCTCATGGGTCCAAGCCAGACGCGCTGCCTCAGCTCGCGCTCGGGCCAATTCTGGGCGATGTCCGTCACGTGCATGACGAAGACGGTGACCAGACACCTGCCGCACCACTTCTCGTAGATATAACTGCCGATGGGCTCGGCCTGGAGCACGCCCACGAGGCCCGCTTCCTCCCAGGCTTCCTGGAGCGCGGTTTCCCCGGCGGTTTGACCGGGCTCGATCAGTCCTTTGGGAATGACCCAGCGTTTGCCGTTGGAAGAGGTGACCAGGCAGACGCGCCCGTTCCGCATTGGCAAGGCGGCTGCCTGACGAACGAAATCGGCATCGTTGGCCATCGTGGCGGGTACCTCAAAGGCACGTTGGCGACAACACACCTAGTGGTAGTGTGACATCCTTATTGTCAACGTCAACGACAGTATAACAGTTCCAGCTGCACTTCTCTAGAGTTTCTTTTATGAAGATCCGGTAAAGTTCAAATCGCCCTGAAGCCCGCGTCGAAATCAAGGCTCTGGCTGCCCATGATCGAAAACAAGGCGGTGATGGCGTCGATGTTGATGTCGCTGTCCGTATCGTCGCTGCCTTGGTCTTGCAGCGTCGATTGGTAGCCGGTCGGCTTCTGGAAGACAAGGTAGTACGACCCTTGGGCGACGTTGTTGAACTGGTAGCTACCGGAAGTATTCGTCGTCGCAGTCGCTACGAGCTGTCCGGAAGAATTGAAGAGTTGCACGGTCAAGCCGGCGAAGACGCCTTCGCCGGAGTCTTGTATGCCATTGCCGTTGGCATCATTCCATGCCAAACCGCTGATTAGGCCGCCGGAACCGCCACCTCCGCCGCTTTGCACCGTGTGGAAAATGTAGCCGGTCGTCGGGTGGAAATTGGCATCTCCGCTGTACACAGCGGAGATGGAATGCGAACCAACCGTTAACGTGCTGACTGCGATGCTGGCGAAGCCAGATGGGCTGAGCGCAGTGGTTCCCAATAGATTGCTACCGTCAAAGAAAGAAACCGTCCCAGTCGGTGTGCCGGCCCCGGGAGACATCACGGAAATCTGCGCAGAGATTGTAACGCTCTGTCCAAATGTGGAGGGACTCGGGGAAGTCCCGACAGTTGCGTAGGTGTGAGCCTTGTTGACTGTGAAGGCGGTCAAGCCATCGAGCTTCCAGGAAAACTTGCCGTCATTATCGTAGTCGACGATGAGGTCGAACTGACCGATTTGAGTTGACAACCACACTTGCGTTAGAGGAATTGTGCCTTCCGAATCTGATTGCACGAGAGAATGGTGGACCGCGCCGGCGCTCAGCGAATCTCCTTCGTTCCAAATCCGGTGCGGAACGACATAAACATCCATCAACAAATTGGGATAATAATTCGTGTCGAGATAACCCGTCTGACCGTTGCCGCCGACGGCAACCATTTCACCAAAGACGGAGGAATACGAAGATGACGCCTCAGTTGGCAACGGCACGAAATCCGCGACGAATTCTCTGGGGATGGTGGTGTCGTAAAGCGGTTGTGTGATGCCCACTGGTGCTGGCAGAGCATTGTTGCCGGGTCTTACGCGTGGGGCTCGCACAAAGTTTTGCATTCTAATGTCAGCAGACAAGACGCGCGTGAAACCGGTCGCTTCAGTAAGGATAATGTGAATCCGATAGTCGCCGTCCTTGAAGCGTGCGCGCCCATTGTGATTCGTCGGTGGCATGTCCCAATAATAAGCATGCCCGCTGTCATCGGTAGCGCCGTCGTCGAGGGCATCAGTCTTCCAATATCGCTCATTGACGTTTGTGATGGCCCCACTTGTACCATTGGTGTTAGTAACAATGAAATTCAAGACTTTGGGAGCGCCGAGCGGGTTCCAAACAGGAAGTCCAGTCGCGTACACAAGCCGCATTTTCTCGAGAGCATTTCCCCTCCTTAGCGCTTCGGTAGAACCTTGTATTTGGCCGAACCAGTTATCGTCAAATTCGGCGACCAGATACGGCTGTTGAATACTCTTTACCCCGTGAGTGCCAGTGAATAACGGTCTCACAGCCCATCCGACCGAATGCGGGGCAGCGGCTCCCCAACTCCATTGAGTGGTCGTGTTCATTTGATCGTAAACATCGGCAATGATGTCGACTTCGCCCGAAACAACTCCATTCGGGAACGGGTTCGTCGTTCCGCTCGGTGCGACGGTCAACCTCCGCAATACATTGGCAGGCGGATTGCGAACTTCGTCGCTAAAATTCCAACTTGGCATTAGGCCTAACGGATCAATGTCATCGTTACTTGCAAAGCGAAGAAAAGGGTTGCGAAAGGAGCGAATCTCAGGGTCCGCGTTTTCGGGTGGAGGTGCATTCACGACGCTAAAATGCAAATGGCGAGCGCCGGCTGGGAAAAAGCTGGAGATATTGCCTAGCCCACGACCCTGTTCAATTTGAGAATTTCGCGGCGGGAGATTTGGATCAGGATTAACGTGCAGATAGACGTCGTATTCGAATTGGTTGCCGGGTAGTTCGACTTCGATCACGATATATCCGCCGGCAATGTTCGGGTTGTTCCAAAAAAGCCGTCCAGCGCGAGCGGCGCGAACGAATTGCCCACCTTGACCATCAACTAGAATGTCGATTCCTTCATGAAAAGATGCAAGGCTGTTGGGCGACCCGTCGCCAAACCCGGTCAACATTTGATGATCATCGGCAATTGGCTTTATCGGCCAAATCGCATCAGCATCAAGGAGTTCGCGAGCTTCCAGTCTTTCAACGCAAGGCCGGAAACGCTGTTGTAACGGGGTCATGAATAACACTATCCTGTATTTTCGATATGAAAACGGTAAGCGGAACTCAGCGCCGATCTCTCTCATTCAATTCCCTATGTTGCTTTTCGTACTTCGTTCTGTTTTGTTCAACCCAGGTTTTCCACAGCGGCACAACTCCAAATGTCCGGATGCTTTGGCCGGGAACGCGAATCGCGACGCCAGTGATTCGCTCCAGGCCTTCACAAGCAAAGATCTGGACATCGTCATCCGGATCATTCAGGCACTTCCCAAGGGTCAGAACGTCGCGATTGTCGCCATGAAATGCAATGGTCTTGCAAGCATCGCGCCGCGACTCTGGAACAGTCGAGTCTAATTCTTTCAGCAACGCTGCCATAGCCGAGCGATCATTCAGTTGAAACAGGAACTTGGCGGCCAGATTCTTGTGGTATTCGTCTCCAGAAGCGAAAACACGCTTCATCTCGGGAATGGCATCCTTGTAGCGCCATTTCGCCAAAACTGGTAGAATAAACTCGGCGAAATAACCCTTGCCTGGTCCCTTCGCTCGAAGTAAGTCGAGAAGCACAGGCGCGGCTTTTTTCGCCTCGATTTTTTCCAAGACGGGGATGATTTGACAGCGCGCGTCCGGCCACCAATAGGGGGGAAATCCCGCCAACAGCCAGCCTTGGCCTTTGGCCACCCAGCTGTCGGGCGACAATAAGGCAATAAGAGCATCCGCGACGTCGTCATTCGGGATCTTGGTGAGGGTTTCAATAATGAACCAACGATGCCGCTCGGGGACCTCCGTATTCAGCATCCGCAGAAGGACCGGCCTGGCCTTTGGCTCCGTGTACAGGCCCGCGTGCTGAATTGCGAGCCAGCGGATCTTGGCGTTTTTTGACTCGAAGGACTGGAGTGCGAATCCCAGTGACTCTTGATAATCAAAGTCGCCGCGCAATCCCATCAATCTCCATTTCTGTTCTTCTGTCAAATCAGGCCACTTCGCCCGAACCGGTCCAACAGCTGGGAAGCCAATTCTTCGCAATGCTCCACTGCTGAACATAGCGGTGTTTTCGTCTCGATCCGTGACGGCCTCGAGCAACTTGGGAACCGCCGGTTTGCCGATTACGGCAAGCTCCTCGACTGCTTTCAGTGATTGCTTGAAGTCTTGCGCAATTGGCCGAGAAGCTCGAAACACTTGAATCAGCTCGTCAATCCGCTTCTCGAGTTCCTTGCCTGTCATTGCGGTTTGGGCGCGCAATGAGCTCTGGGTGATGATGAGCCCCATCAAGCTAATCGAGAGCAACAACAAGACGCGCTGCATGACCGACATGATCAATCCCTCTGTGTCCAGTCGCGAGAGATTGGTTTCTTTGGAATCATGATCGTCGGTGCTTGCCCCAATGTCAAGAATGATCTTCGAATTGTAGCGGATTGGCTGATACGGACTTGACAAGTGAGTGAACAACGCTTCCTCAAAGCGCCTGGGTCCGCGGGCACCATCATGCGCTGATACTCGATTCTACCCATCTGCCGGCAATCGGCCCCTACCCCCAAAGCGACCGCGCCACCTGAGCCGCCAGCCGTGCGTTGGCCAGCACTAACGTGTGATTGGCCCGCAACGTCTGCCCCTCGGTGATTTCCGCCAGCTTGCTCAACAGAAACGGCGTCAATTCCTTGCCGTGCACGCCGGCGCCAACCGCTTCTTCTTCGGCGGTTGACAGTGCGCTCATGAACGATTCCGGCTCCAGCGCCACATGCGGGTCGATGGGTTGCGCGAGGATGACGCCCGCGCCGCCAAGATTCCAGTGGGCGCGCAGCAAATCGGCGGCCTGGCGCGGCGAATCAACGCGGGCGGTGATCGGCTCGCCGCTTGAGTGAATGTAGAACGCGGGAAACTCGTCCGTCCCATATCCGATGACGGGGACGCTTGCGGTTTCGAGCACTTGCAGCGTCTTGGGTATGTCGAGGATGCTCTTGGCCCCCGAACAAACGACGGCGACCGGCGTGCGGGCCAGCTCGGACACGTCGGCGGACACGTCCCACGAATGCGTCGAGTCGCGATGCGCGCCGCCGATGCCTCCGGTGGCGAACAGGCGTATGCCCGCCAGGTTCGCCAGATACATGGTGGCGGCCACGGTGGTCGCCGCGGACAGCTTCTTCGAGACGGCGACAGCCAAGTCGCGCCGGCTGGCCTTGAGCGCGTTCTTTTGCTGGGCCAAAGCGTGCAATTGCTCGGCGTCCAAGCCGATGACCGGCTTGCCTTCCCAGATGGCAATTGTGGCCGGCACCGCGCCCTCGGCCCGCACCGCCGCCTCCGCGGCCAAGGCGGTTTCCAGATTCAATGGCCACGGCAGTCCGTGGACGATGAGCGTGGACTCCAGCGCGACCACAGGCCGCTGCCGCTCGACGGCCTCGGCGACTTCCGGACGAACGTGCATGAACGGAGAACGGTTCATACCGAATCCTTTCCGAACCGGTGCGCGGGGAGTTGACGCAGTTGAGGCTACGGGCTCAGACGAGGATGTCAAGGAAAAAGACAACTCATGTAGCGGAACTCGCCAGAGTTCCGGCGGGGATGCGACCGGAATTCTGGCGAATTCCGCTACGATATGCGGCGTGGGGATGCTCCGGAATTCTTGTAGAATTTCGCTACCTAGTAGCGCATCCGCCGCTGGGCCCGGTTGCGCAGCACGATGGCGACCGCGTTCATGGCCAAAAGCATGACCATGAGTACGACGATGGCCATGGCGGCATTGAAGCGCCAAATCTCGATGGTTTCGCCGTCAAAGGTGAGGGCGGGGCGATCGGCCCAGCCGAAGATCTGCATCGGCATGACGGTAAACCGGCTGAACAGGCTCGGATCTTGATTGACGAACAAGAGCGCGCCAAAAAGGACAAGTGGGGCCGCCTCGCCGATGGCGCGGGACAAAGACAAAATCGTGCCGGTGAGAATGCCGGGCCGGGCCATGGGCAGCACGTTGTTCCAGATGACTTGCCAGTGGGTCGCGCCGAGGGCGTAGGCGCCATGACGGATCGAGCTAGGCACGGCGCGGATGGCCTCCTGAGCGGCGACGATGACCACCGGGAGTGTAAGCAGGCCGAGTGTAAGTCCGCCGCCCAAGACGTTGCGCGCCGCGATGCCGGCATTGGGGTAGGCGTTTTCCATGTGCTTGAAGATGAGCTCGACGAATACAAACGCGCCCAGGATGCCGTAAACGACCGATGGGACGCCGGCGAGGTTGTTGATGTTCACCTGGATGAGCTTGCCGAGCCAGCCGGCATGCTTGTATTCTTCGAGATACAGCGCCGCGCCCACGCCCACCGGCACCGCGAACAAGAGCGTGATCAGCCCGACCCAGAGGCTGCCCAACAGGGCCGGGTAGATGCCGGCGTCCTGCGGCTGGCTGCTGGGGCCGTGCGTGAGGAAATAGGTGAAGACGCCCCATCCGGACGTATCGCGCAGCGGCATGTCGGCAACGATTTTTTTCTCGGCAATGTCAATCTCCAGGTCGGCGAATTGGACTTCATAGACGCCGCCGGGACCTTCGAAGAGATCCTGAAGCAGCTTGAGATTCGCCAGCTTTTCCTGGACTTCATTGGTGGGCGCCAATGCGAGCGCCGCTTCATAGCGCTTTTTGGTCTTGTAAAGGCCGTCCTTGCCGTCGAATTGTTCCTGGATTGCTTTGATGACCTTGAGTTTCTCGGCCACCTTGGGATTGGGGGCGGCCGCCAAAGCTTCCTCATAACGGCGCTCGTTGAGGAAAATGCCGTCGCTTGTGTCTAACTGCTCTTGCAAGACGCGAATCAGCTGCAGCTTTTCCAATTCGACGTCGTCGCGAAAGAAGTTCTGCGCTTTGCGCAGGTGCTTGATAACGGGCTTGTAGGGATCGGCAGCGCCGAGGATTTCCGCGTGCACGGCCTTCATGGCATCGAGCTTTTTCTGCGCCGCGGAGTCGGGTTCCGCGGCGACCTGGGCGGTAAGTGACTTGATCGCGGCCGCGAGCATTTTTTCGACTTCGACAGCGGCCGCCTTGAGCTTCGCCTGATACTCTTTGGTAAGCTCGGCGACGCTGGCCCGAAATTCCTTCGCCGCCGCCTCCAGGGCCGCCCGCGTCTTTTCATCGCCTTTGTCGGCGCCGCGCAGGTCCGCTTCCAGCTCGGCGATGTTCTTCTGTTTTTCAGGCGGCGCAGTCTTCTTGGCCCGCTCCAGAGCTAGCCGATATTCAGGGAGCGGTTCACCCAAGTCGCCTCGTATCAGCTCGCCGCGATACTGGCGATCCAGTTCGTCCTTCTTGTCTTTGCGGATTTTTTCGGTCTGCTGCAGGTCCTTGCGCGCCTGCAGCGTCAATTCGTTTTGCCGCGCCACCAATTGCGGCACGTAGTGGAACCATTCGCCCACCTCGTTCGCAATGCGCCACATGAATATCAGCAGCATGAACAGGCCGAAAAACGTGGCCAGAATGCCGACGCCGACAAAGGCCTTGTCCTGTAAAGAACGGGACAGCATGACAAAACGCAGAAAGGTCGCGCCGGCCCACAGCAAGAGCACAAAGGTGGCGTTGACCAGGCCGCGCGCGAATTCTTCCCCCCACGACACGTCCGAGCCGATGCCCGCGCGTGCTGCCCCAAACGCCACATACACGAAGAGCGCTGCGGCGGCTGCCGGCAAGAAATAGTGCCGCGGCATGAGCAGCGCCACATACAAGAGGCCCAGAAGCACCAGCCGATAAAGGACAGCCGCCATGTTGGGCGCGAACCAGCCCAGGGCGATGCCGAGGAGTTGCACAAGGAGCAGATAGCTGGCAAGAATCAGCGTCGCGCCCAGACCCCAGCGCGCCACGGTTAGGAAGCTGCCATAGTTGAAGCGAACTTCTTCCAGGTCGGTCTTCGAGACCGTCGACACCAGGTACAGAAAGCGAGCTGGCAAAAGTGAAACAAACAAGGCCATGCCGCCTTTTACGCCGGTGATGGCCACGTCCTTCCACTCAGGAGTGAACCAATTCAGTATAGCGCCCAAACGCGTCAGCACAACATAGGCCAACACGGCAAGCAGAGTACGATTGCGCGACCAAGCCAGCGTCCGGCCCAAGAGCGTGGTCACGGACGGCGGCGCTTCCGGCGGTTTGCGGCCTGGCTCGGCGCTCATTGATACACCTGACGATAGCGGCGCAGCACTTTCTGTGCGAGGATGTTCATGGACAGCGTGATGAAGAACAAGAAGCAGGCGACGGCGAATAAGCTGTTGAAGTCGGTCGTGCCGTGCTGCACGTCGCCTTTGGCGATGCGGACAATGAAACTGGTCATGGTGGCGGCGGCTTCGGCCGGATTGGGCGGCCAGGTCCAGTTCGCCGTGTCGCCGCAGGCCAGGGCGACGGCCATGGTTTCGCCGACGGCGCGGGAGACAGCGAGCAAGAACGACGCGGTCACACCCGAAAGCGCGGCCGGCAGCACGACTTTGACGGAGGTTTCAAATTTGTTTGCACCCAGCGCGATGGCGCCGTCGCGCAGCGAGCGCGGCACCGCCCGCAGCGAGTCTTCGCTCAAGGACGCCACCATGGGGATGATCATGATGCCGACGACGATGCCGCCCGAGAGCACATTGTTCGGGTTGCCGATGCTTTCGCCAAAAAGCGGGACGAGGAAATACGGCGTCACCACCGTGATGGCGAAGAAGCCATAAACGACGGTGGGAATACCGGCCAACAGCTCCAAAGTCGGCTTGGCGAACGAACGCACTCGCGGCGGCGCGTATTCACTGAGATAAATCGCTGTCATGAGACCGATGGGCAACGCGATGAGCCCGGCAACCGCGGCGACGAGAAGAGTGCCCTCCAACAAGGGCAGAATGCCGTAGACGGCGCCGGCGAACGCGGCCGTCCAGTCCGTGCCGACGAAGAAATAGGCCACGCGATCCCAGATGGACTCGAAGGCCATGGCCTCGCCGTTATGCAGTGTGAAAAACTGCACTGTGCCGACGATCAGCACCAGCGCGATCGCCAGCGTGACCACGATGGACAAGAGACCGCAGCCTAGAAGCGCCATTTCGATGATGGCCTCGCGCACCCTTCGCGCGGTGCGGCTGCCCTTCATCATGTCGTGCATCGTGCGGCGAGCAGGTTGCTGAGTCAGAGCGGTAGCCACCGCGGCGCCTTTCAGGGATGGGTCGACATTGGTTTACGTTTCGCGCCCGGATTAGGCCATGCCGCGTCGGCAAGGCTCTAGGAGCGCGAAACGTAAACACAACATGGAAGGCTAGTTGATGGTCTTGAGAGCCGCGTCCAACCTCTTACGTTGTTGCAGCTGCTGGATAGAGCTCAGCGGCACGTACTTGGCTTCGCCGACAATGTCACCGCGGCGATTGTAGAACTGCACGAATCCACGCACTTCTTCGCGCTTCAGCGACGCGTTCTTGACGTAGATGAACAACGGCCGGCCGAGCGGACTGTACTTCTTGCTCAGCACGTTTTCGTTAGTGGGCAGCACGTAATCAGCGCCGGCCTTGGGAGCAACAGCGACAATTCCCAGTTTCTGCTTGTGGGCTTCGTAATAGGCCACACCCAGGTAACCCATGGCGCCCTTGTTGGCGAGTACGCCGTTAATGGTGGTGTTGTCGTCTTCCGAAGCGACGTAGTCCGTGCGCGAGACCTTTTCTTTGCCGTTGATCGCTTCGGTGAAGTAGTCGAACGTGCCGGAGTCGGGACCGGCGCCGTAGAGCTTGATGTCCATGGCCGGCCACTTGGGATCGACGTCACTCCACTTCTGGGCCTTGGAGTCGGGGTGCCAGATCTTTTTCAGCTGTTCCACGGTCATCTTAGTCGCCCAATTGTTGTCCTTGTTGATGATCACGGCGAGGCCATCCCACGCAATCTGCAGCTCGGTAAACTCGATATTGTTCTCTTTGCACTTTTTCGCTTCGGCATCTTTGATGGCCCGCGAAGCGTCGGAAATGTCCGTCTCACCCGCGGCGAATTTCTTGAATCCGCCGCCGGTGCCGCTGATGCCGACGCTGATGTTGACGCCGGGATGCAGTTTCTTGAAGTGGGTGGCCATCGCTTCCGTGATGAGATACACGGTGCTCGAGCCGTCGATCTTGATTTCGCCCTTCAGTTTGCTGTCCTGCGCCAGGCCGCTCAGTGCGACCGCGCCCAAAACCAATGCCGCCAACGACGCTTTCACGAATTTCAACATGGCCGTACCTCCTAACGTCTAAAGTGGTGACTCGTTCTCCTCCGCCGGCATTTTCGGCCCGAGCGGTGTGGGTTTGCCGTCCCTTTGGCAAAAGAGTGGTGAAGTTTCGGTCACAGTATTGTGGTTGGAAGGGAATCTATGAAGCCAACGAGACGAATCGGTGAGGGGGTTGTGAAAAAACCGTGAAGTCAGCGACCCCGGTGAGCGTAGATTCATTGCGAAGGGGCTTTTGGGCAAAACTGGACAATTTGTTAGCAACAGCTAGCAGTGGAGGGGTATGCCTGTGCACGAGTTGGCACTGACGACGTTTTTGAGATTTTCAAGTTCCTTATAACAAACACTTTATGACCATTGTCCCGTCAGTGCCACATGGTCGAAAAAAGTGGCACTGACGAGCCGTGCGTGCCACTTCAAACATCCTTAATTGCGGGAAACTGTCCACCTCGAAAACTGGAGATAAGAGAGTTTCATGGATTGCATCGTTGGTGTATCTGGGTGCAATGCAATCCATCGACCGGTCAATTGCCGGTGGGCTCCTATAAAGCCAGGAAAATGTCGAACTGCGTACTAACCGGCTTGGAATGCCTTGTGCGTGACCAGTGGGCGAGCCTGCGCGGAATGCGCGTCGGGCTGGTCACGCATCCGGCCGCGGTTGATCGTGCGTTTCGTGCGACCGTTGATCTCTTCCGCGAAGCCCCGGTCCAACTTGCCGCGCTGTTTGGTCCTGAGCACGGCTTAGCCGGCCAGGAGCAAGATCTTGTTCCTGCCGCAGGCAATGTAGCAGGCACACTCCGTGTGCCGTTCCGTGCGGACGGCACACGGAGTGTGCCTACTACTTTCTACAGCTTGTATGGCGCAACGCTCGAAAGCCTTCGCCCGAGCGATGAACAATTGCAAGGCTTGGAAGCCTTGGTGATCGATTTGCAAGACATCGGCAGCCGTTACTACACGTTCCAGGCGACGATGCTCTATTGCATGGAGGCGGCGGCGCGGCGCAAGCTCCTTACCGTGATCCTCGATCGGCCCAACCCATTGGGCGGCGAGGCGGTGGAAGGGCCCGTGCTCCAACCCGACTACGAGAGCTTCGTCGGCCCGCACCCCATCCCGACGCGGCACGGCCTGACCATGGGCGAACTGGCGCAGTTTTATCGAGCCGAGCGCGGCCTAAGCGGCGAGCTGCGCGTCATCCCCTGCGAAGGTTGGCGGCGGAGCATGACCTTCGACCAAACGGGTTTGCCCTGGGTGCTGCCGTCGCCTAACATGCCGGCGCTGGAAACCGCCTTTGTCTATCCCGGTCAATGTCTGTTGGAAGGCACGAACCTGTCGGAAGGCCGCGGCACGACTCGGCCGTTTGAGATCTGCGGTGCGCCGTGGACCCAACCGCACGAACTCGCGGATCGGCTGCAGCAGGAGGCTTTGCCGGGCGTCGCGTTTCGGCCCATGTGGTTTCGCCCGACGTTTCAGAAGTTTGCGGGGCAAAGCTGCGGCGGCGTGCAACTGCATGTGACGGACCGGGAGGCGTTTCGACCCGTGCGGACCGGATTATTCGTCTTGGCGACGCTGCGCGATCTTTGCGGCCCGCACTTTGACTGGCGGCGCGAGCCTTATGAATTCGTGTCCGACCGCCTGGCCATAGATCTCTTGTTCGGTAGCCCGCGCGAACGGCTCGCACTAGAAGCCGGCGAATCGCCGCAATCCATCGCGCAGCTTTGGGAGGAGGGCGAGGCCGCATTTCGACATCGGCGACAACCCTACTTGCTTTACTCCTGAGCGCAAACGCCAAACAGTATCTACTCTTCCGAAATCAGCACCACCAACGAGTGGGCCGTCACCGGGTACGAACTATCGACGGTGACGAAGGGGCCTTCGTCGAGGCCGACAATGTCGAGCGGAGACAGAAGAAAGGTGTCGATGGCGCGACGCCATCTGCGGCGTGTGGGCGATGGCGGAATGCGGAAGGGGAGGGTTTCTTTCCAGGAGTTGCACGCAATGTAGAAGTCGCGGTCGGGCTCGCGGCTGGTCTGCGTGCCGTCGAGGCAGAAGGCGAGGGTGCGGCTAAGGTGCGAAAAGTCGGGGGCATAGGGCTCCGTGCCGTGCCAGATAATGTCGGGCACAAGATCGCCCTGGGGGCCGGCGCCGCGGAAAAACTCGCGCCGGCGCAGTGCGGGATGGCGCTTGCGCAAGGCGATCATCATGGCGGCGAAACGAAGGAAGTCGCTGTGCCCCTGGGTCAATGTCCAATCGACCCAGCTGACGGCGTTGTCCTGACACCACGCGTTATTGTTGCCTTCCTGCGTGCGCAAGAATTCGTCGCCGGCCATCAACATTGGCACGCCTTGCGACAGCATAAGTGTGGCAAACAGGTTCCGCGCTTGCCGATTGCGTAGGCGATTGATTTCAGGGTCGGTGCTTGGTCCTTCCGCGCCGCAGTTCCAACTGAAGTTCTCGTCGAGGCCGTCGCGGTTGGACTCGGCGTTGGCCAGGTTGTGCTTTTGGTTGTAGGAAACGAGGTCCCAAAGCGTGAAGCCGTCGTGGCAGGTGATGAAGTTGACCGAGTGCATGGGATTGCGGCCCGAGTTTTCATAAAGATCGGCGCTGCCGCACAGCCGCGTTGCCAGCGCGCCGGCGAAACCGGGGTCGCCGCGCCAGAAGCGGCGCACCTCGTCGCGGTAGCGCCCGTTCCATTCCGACCAGCGCCGGCCAAAGGGAAACAGGCCTACCTGGTACAGTCCGCCCGCGTCCCACGGCTCGGCGATCAGCTTCGTATCCGCCAGCACGCCGTCTTCGGAGATCATCTCGACGACCGGCGGCTCCACCAGGACGTTGCCGTGCGGATCGCGGCCCAGGATGGAGGCGAGATCGAAGCGCAAACCGTCGATGTGCATCTCGGCGACCCAGAAGCGCAGGCAGGAGAGAATCTGTTCGCGGACGACGGGATGGTTGCAGTTGACGGTGTTGCCGCAGCCGGAGAAGTTGAGGTAATTGCCGTCCGGTCCGAGCATGTAGTAGAGCTCGTTATCGAGTCCGCGAAAGGAATACGTGCGGCCGCGATCGTCGCCTTCGCCGGTGTGATTGAAGACGACGTCGAGGATGACCTCGAGTCCGGCTTCGTGAAAGGCGCGGACCATGTCGCGGAATTCGTTGAGCTGGCCATGCTCGCGGGCGCTGGCGGCGTAGGCGGCCTTCGGCGCGGCGAAGGCGATGCTGTTGTAGCCCCAGAAGTTGCGCAGCTTTTCGCCGGTGAGCGGATTGGTAAACGGGCAATCGTCCTCGTCGAATTCGTGCACGGGCAACAGTTCGACAGCAGTGACGCCGAGCTGTTTCAGGTAAGGGATCTTGTCGATCAGGCCGGCGAACGTTCCCTTCTTGGCAACGAGGGACGACGGATGGCAGGTGAAGCCGCGTACGTGCAGCTCGTAAATGAGCGAGTCTTCGAGTGGAGTCAAGGGCGGCGCATCTTCGCGCCAATCGAAGGACCGGCGCAGGAAAAGGCTGCGGCGCGTGGTGGTAGGAAAAGTAGCAGGCACACTCCGTGTGCCGTCAGCCTTTGGCGGCACACGGAGTGTTACTTTGTCGCCGTTGGAAAGCGCCGTCGACGACGGATCGAGGAGGATCCACTCGGGATTGAAGCGATGGGCGCTGCCTTTGGGCCCGTCGACGCGCCAGCCGTAACGAAAGGCGGCAGGCAATCCGCTGACGAGGATGTGCCAATGGTCCCCGGTGCGATGTTTGCGCGGGTCGAGCGCGATCTCCGCAAGCACTTCGTCGCGTTCCAAGTCTTCCAGTACCAGCCGGACCGATGTGCCGTGCCGGCAGAGCAACACGAAGTTGACGCCGTCGGCCGCCAGAGTCGCCCCCAGCGGCAGACATTTTCCGCGCGCGGTCTTGAACGAGGCCATGTTCCTCCAGGTCAAAGCGGAATGACGCGGGGCAGGCAGAGTTGGCTGCCCCACGTGGGTCAGGACTCCGCTCCTGACCGAAGCGCCGACAGGATCGGAATCCTGTCCCACGTAGGAGGAACCTATTGTTAAGGAATCACCGGGCGATGTAAAGAGCGGATCGGCGTGGCATCAGCTCACTTCGGCTTCGATCCCGGCAAAGTCTTGTCGTCCGACGTCGCCGGAAACTGCACCCATTCGACCGTGGCCCGGCGACGGAATTCGGCGTAGGTAATCGAACCAGCGGCGTATTGCTCCGTCAGTTTCTTGTTGGCGGATACGACCAAGCGCAACGGCGGCGGCGGCTGGGCCGGCGGCGCGGCGGCTTTCTTTGCCAGACGGTCTTTGGCCATCTTGAGCAGGTCATAGGCTTGCTCCAAGACCTGGGCGTCGGCCGAGCCGGCATGCATGTCCAAGAGCGCCTGCGTCAGTTTGCGATAAAGCAAGGGCGCGCGGGCCTCCTCTTTGTTCAGCTCGATGGCTTTCTCATAGGCCGCGAACGAGTCTTTGTACTTGCCTTGCTTCCAGTGCAGGTCGGCAAGCAGTTCGTAATCTTTTGAGGAGGAAATGGAACCGCCGCTGCCTAGTCCCGCTTTGCCTTTCTGTCCTGAATTGGGATCGGCGCTTCCGCCCCCTTCGCTGCCCAATCCTATTGCGGCCGCGAAGTCCCGTTCCGCGCCGACTATTCTCTCCAAATACCGCTGCTGTTGAGCATCGGACGCGGCGGAAGCCATTTGGTCCTTCGGGCGAAAGGTTGCCACGATGGTGATCGCTTCCTTTTCGAGCAATTGCCTAAAGTTCTTGCCGTTCTCGGCGATCGCCTTCAGTAGCACGTCATCGATCATGTCGCCGGAATGGGGCGGCCCTTGAGCTGGCTGCGCGCCGGTCTTGAGGCCATAGATCTGATGTTGAATGCGTTCCCATTCGGTCAAAGGCTGCCCGGCGTCTTCAGACTTCTGCCTGGGCGAAGTGAAGGAAAGGCCCGGTGGGATTTGTGCCAGGAACAAGACGCCGATGCCTTTGAGATACAAGCCGTCGATTTCTATGGAGGGATTGGGCCAGTCCGGGTGTGGTTTCACGACTTTGCCTGAGTCCGCGTCCCAAAGGCGCACCGTGCCGTCGCCGAAGGCGGAAGCAATGGTTCTGCCGTCTGGAGAAAAAGCGGTGGACAGCACTCGTCCCGTGTCGTGACATTTTTGGCACTGATTCTGGAGCACTGACACGTGCCGGTGCAGAATCCGGCGCATAATCTCCACGTCGTCAAACATGCGGCGCTGGCCGAGTAGTTTGGTAATTTCTTTTTGGATCTCTTCGGTCTGGCCCCAAGCAGTCTGCGGCAGGGCCAAGCCGGCGCACACTAGACCAATCAACAACAAGCGATTCATGTTACTCTCCTTTGTCACGCGATCCGAATTGGGCGAAGTATAAGGCACGCAAACTGTTCTCCGCCGCGGCCAAACGGCGGTCGGTGTCGGCCAAAAAGCGTTCCAAGCGCTTACTCAGTTCGGCAACAGCGCCGCGCTCTTTGGCTTGGTCCGCCGGCGCCGGGGCGGGCTGAACGGCAACGGCGGCGACGCCATGCACCAGGTCGCGAAGCACTTTGAGGTCATGGGCGACTTCGGGCGGCACGACGGCAACTTCGCGGATTACTTCGCGCGGCGCGGGCGGACGCGGCGTCGCCAAGCGCCAACCGACGACCAGCTCGCCCTGGTCCCAGCGCACTTCGACGCGCAAACACAAAACGAGCAGCAATGCTGCCGCCGCGCTTCCGAGCGCCCAAGCCCAGCGCCGCCAGCGCCGCCGGTCACGTTCCGCCAGACGAGCTGCTTCGCGATATACGGCGGCCACGTCCACCGCGGCAGCCGGCTCTCGTGCCGTCTCCAACAGACGCGCTGTTTGCCCAATGGTCTGCAGCTCGGCTTTGCATGCCGCGCAAGCTTCGACGTGCCGCTCCAGCGCTTGTTTTTCCTCGAGCGACAATTCGCCGTAATGCGCCAAGGGACAAAGCGCGCGGGCTTGAGTGCAATTCATGGCTCGATACCTCTGACCTAGCAGTAGGACGGCTCTCCAGGGCCGTCCCTTCGTTCCGCTCGAACAGGACGGGCCTGGAGACCCGTCCTACAAGTCGGGCTGCAACGAGTGCAGCCGTTTGCGCAAGCGCGACAGGGCGGCGGCGAAGCGCGACTTGAGCGTGCTGGGCGGCGTTCGCAACAGCCGGCTCATTTCTTCAAAGCTCATACCTTGGTAGTGGCGCAAGACCAGCACCAGACGGAGCGGCTCAGGCAGGGCGGCGACCGCCTGGCCGACTTCTTCCGCCAATTCACGTTCTGCGAGCGCGGCGTCCGGTGCGGATGAGTCCGACACTTCCGGGCAAGGGAGCGAGAAACCGGGTTTTTGCCGGCGGGCCGCGTCGCGGGCGACATTGAGGGCAACCTGGAAAATCCAGGAGGAAAACGCCGACCGTGGCTTGTACGAGGCGCCGCCGCGAAACACACGCAGGAAAACCTCCTGGCATAGGTCGGCGACAAGATCGTCCCTGCCGACATAACGAGCCAAAAAGCGCGCGACCGGGCGCTGCCAGCGGCGCACGAGGAATTCGAACGCGTCCGCGTCGCCCTGTTGCCAGCGCTCCATGAGGTCGCGGTCGGCAAACTCCATATCTATGTGTTAAACGCAGGCCAATTCAAAAACGACGAAAAAAAACGACGCATTTGTGCAGCGCTTCGATTTCATTGCAATCCAATGTGCAATGGCGATAATGATTCTGTGACGCTTCTTCCGCAAAGAGGCAGCTCATGTCCGCGTGCAGCCAAACGCAGCCGGCGGCCCCAGCAAACAAGGCCAGGACCTTTCTCACTGTGCCGCAGGATTTTCGCGACGTCAGCCGGGGCAATCCGCGTCCGTTCACACTCAAGGGCGACGCCCTCGTCCAAGCGCGGCTCACTCCCGAAACCTGGCGTCTGGAAATAATGAGCGACGGCTCCACCGAAGTGGAACGGCCGCGCCGGCTCGAAGACAAGTCCGCGATTGATTTGCCCGCGATCGAAGGTTTGGGCAAGACGCATGGCATTAAGTTCCTAAAGGCCATGCAGTGCAACAACATCGACCAGCCGCTCGGCCAGGGTTTATGGGAAGGCGTGCCGCTCAGGGAAGTACTCAAGTTCGCCGGCCGTTTGAACAATATTCGCCGCGTTTATTATTGGGGCTTTCACAATAATGATCCCAAGCAGGTGTTTCAGTCGTCGCTCGCCTACAACCACGTGATGGAAACGCCGCCTTGGGATTTGCCGGTGTTCGTGGCCTACCGGCTCAACGGTCAGCCCATTTCGCTCTTGCGCGGCGGCCCGGTGCGCATGATCGTCCCCTGGGCGCATGGCTTCAAGTCGATCAAATGGCTGCAGCGCATCGTCCTCACCAACGACCATCGTGCCAACGACACCTACGCCGCCGGCAACAATGACATCGAGTCGTATTTGAAAACCGCGGCGTACCTCGACGCGGGTCCGCAGAAAGTGCGCGCCGGTGCGCCGATCGAATTCACGGGCACGGCCATGGTCGGCTGGTCCGGCCTCAAACGCGTGGAGTATTGGCTGAGATCGGCGGCGGGACAGCACGGCCAATTGGCGGGCGACGATCCGGCCTGGCGGACGGCGCGTTGGCAGCCGTGCCGGATCGAGCCGCCGCCAAGGGATTGGGGCGGCAACCTGCCCGACGGCGTTATGCCCAAGGAGGTTTGGGGATTCGATCCCAAAACCGGGCGGCCCAAGGAATGGCCGCTGCGTTTCAGTGTGGCGCTTTGGTCCGCGAGTATGCGCGATGTAAAACCGGGCGCCTATGAGTTTCGTGTGCGCACTGTGGACCAGAACGACTTCGCCCAGCCCGAGCCGCGGCCCTATCCCAAGTCGGGGCGGAATGCGATTCCGGTGCGGCAATTCGTGGTAGAGTAAACACTAGCCCGACGCGCGAGCGAGGGAATTCACCACAGAGGCATAGAGACACAGAGGGAGCACAATGATGAAGACGGAGAAAAAAGTCATTGGATTTCTTTGTGCATTCTCTGTGTCTCTGTGCCTCTGTGGTGATGCTCTTGCCAGCGAACCGACCCCCGACGCCGTTCGCGCAGCGGTGACGAAAGCTCTGCCGTTGATCCAAAAAGGCGCGGTCGGCCATCGCGAGCAGCGAACGTGTTTCGCGTGCCACAACCAAGCAATTCCCATCCTCGCGCTGACCACGGCGCGGTCGCGCGGTTTCGAGATCGACGAGGACGAGCTGCGACAACAGCTGAAGTTCATCCATGTTTTCCTCGACAGGAACCGCGAAAGCTACCGGCAAGGCAAAGGTCAGGGCGGGCAGGCAGACACGGCCGGCTACGCGCTTTGGACGCTGGAGCTGGGCGGCTGGAAGCGCGATGCGACTCTCGAAGCCGTGGCGGAGTATTTGCTGTTGCATCATCAGGACTTGGATCACTGGCGCGCGACTTCCAATCGCCCGCCGACCGAAGCCAGCGCCTTCACCACCACTTACCTGTCGCTGCGCGGCTTGCAATCGGCTGGGACAACCGAACAGCAAGAGCGCATCGAGCGCCGCCTGAAGCAAGTGCGCGCCTGGCTTACAAGAACGCGCGCCAAGGACACGGAAGATCGCGTCTTTCGCTTGCTGGCTTTGAAACACGTGGGAGCGCATCCAGCGGAATGGCAGAAAGCCGCCCAAGAGCTGATTGCCAAGCAGCGCGACGACGGCGGCTGGGCCCAGCTCGACAGCATGGAATCCGACGCGTACGCGACCGGCTCTGTTCTCGTCGCTATGTACGACGCCGCCGGCCTCGCTACCAGTGATCCGGTCTATCAGAGTGGCCTGCGCTATCTGCTTGACGCGCAACTGGACGACGGCTCCTGGTACGTGAAATCGCGCAGCAAGCCGTTTCAGACTTATTACGAAAGCGGCTTCCCGCACGGGCACGACCAGTTCATCTCGATCGCCGCGAGCGGTTGGGCGACAACGGCCTTAGTGCTTTCGCTTCCAGAAAGTAAGAGAGATCCGACGCGGCGTTAATGCCGCCACTCACCACTCACCACTCCCTACTCTTTCCCTCTTTCCCCCGAAGGCGGTTCACTCTACAATTACCGTTCCCGTAAAATCGCACTTTGGCAGGAGAGACGCGTGGCGATCGTGCAGGTTCAAGAGCTTATCGAATCCGGCGTGCATTTTGGGCACCGGGCCAGCCGCTGGAACCCCAAGATGCGGCCGTACATTTACGGCAAGCGCAATCTAATCCATATCATCGATTTGCGTGAAACGGTCCGCGGCCTGCTAAGGGCCTATCGCTTTCTCGCCAAAGTCGCCAGCCGCGGCAGTCTCGTGCTTTTCGTCGGCACTAAGCGCCAGGCCAAGGAATCCATCGAACGCGAGGCACATCGCGGCGGCATGCCCTATGTCAGCGAGCGCTGGCTGGGCGGCACCTTGACAAACTATCGCACCATCCGCGATCGCCTGAAGCGCCTTAACGAGCTCGAATCCCTGTGGCTGCCCGCCGGCGAGAAGCCCGGCAACATCGACATGGTCGCCTACATGAAGACCATGCGCAACGATTCGGGCAAGTTTGAGTTCACCAAGTCGCCCGAAACGGCGGCCATCCGCGGCTACAGCAAGAAAATGGTGGCCACGCTCAACCGCGAACTCACAAAAATCACCCGCAATCTCCAGGGCATCCGCGAAATGAACCGTTTGCCGGACGCCATAGTCGTCGTCGATCCCAAGCGAGAAGACATCGCCGTCAAGGAAGCCAAGCGGATGGGCGTGACCACGGTGGCGCTTATCGACACCGACAGCGATCCCGATTGCGTTGATCTGCCGATCCCGGGCAACGACGACAGTATTCGCTCCATCGAGCTGATCCTGGCGAAGCTGGCCGACAGCGTCCTGGAAGGCAAGGCGTCGCTGCCGCCCGAAGCCCAGCGCGGCCGCGGGCCGAACCCGAAACCGTAGTCGATTGTCCAATTGTCGAAGCACCTTGATCCACGAAAGTACACGAAAGCACACGAAATAGACTCTTCGTGTTTTTCGTGTGAATTCGTGGATTGATTTTTGAAAGAGTTGAAGGGGAAAGCCATGCGTATTTCCGCGGCGGATGTCAAGTCGTTGCGCGACCGAACCAACATGCCCATGATGGAGTGCAAGTCCGCCTTGGTCGAAGCCGGCGGCGACATGGACAAGGCCGTGGAGATCCTGCGCAAGAAGCACAAGGAAGTGGTTGTGAAGCGCGGCGATCGCGAAGCCGCTGAAGGGCGCATCGCCGTCTTCATTGACGAGAACAAAAGGGTTGGCGCCATTCTTGAAATGCGCTGCGAAAGCGCGCCCGTCGTCAAGGCGGAGCAGTTCGTCAAGCTGGCCAATGACCTGGCCAAGCAAGTCGCGCTGAAGAATCCGGCTTCGGTCGACGAGCTCTTGGCTCAGCCTTCCATCGACGACGCCAAGAAGACCTGCAGCGACCTGGTGGCGGAAGTGATCGGCGTGATTCGAGAGAACATGAAGCCCAAGCGCTTCACGCGTCTTGAGGGCCTATTGGGCGCTTACAGCCATCACGACGGCTCGGTCGGCGTCATGGTCCAGGTGGAAGGCGACAAGGCGGACACTCAGCTCTTGCGCGACATCTCTATGCACATCACCGCCAAGAACCCGGTGGCGGCGCGCCGGGAAGACGTGCCCGCGGAGACGATTGCCAAGGAAACCGAGATCGCGCGCGAGCAAATCGCCAACGACCCCAAGAACAAGAGCAAGCCGGCCAACATTCTCGAGAAAATCATCGAGGGCAAGATCAAGACCTGGCTGGCCGAGAACGTGCTCGTCGAGCAGCCGTCCGTCAAGGACGACTCGAAGACGGTCGGCGAGTTGCTGAAGTCGGCCGGCTTAACGATGGGTCGATTCATCCGTTACAAAGTCGGCGAGTTGAATTAGCTGAAACCGCGGATGAACGCAGATGCACGCAGATAGAGCTCTATCCGCGTGCATCTGTGTTTATCTGCGGTTTCTGATTATCGCGCCACGACGGTGATGCCGTAGCGGTCGGCCAGCGCCATAGTTTCGGCCTCATCGATGAGGATGGTCTTGCCGGCTTCAACCGCGAGGACTTTGCCGCCGGCGTTGTGCAGCGTCTCGATGGTGGAAGCGCCGATGGTCGGGACGTCGAAGCGCATATCTTGTTGCGGCTTGGCGACTTTGACGACGACGAAGCCGCCGCGCGGGCAGAGCTGGCCGGCGCGAGCGATGGCCTGATCGGTGCCCTCAATCGCTTCGACCGCGAGCACCGCCTTTTCCTTGACGGCCACGCTTTGGCCCACGTCGAGCCGGCCCATTTCCTTGGCCAGTTCCCAACCGAACTGGATGTCTTCTTCTTCCTTGGCGGACGGCGCCCGCCGCGTGAGTAGTCCCGTACGCACAAGCAACTCCGGACAAAAGTCCAAGGCTGAGGCGACCTGGATGCCGTCCCTGGCGAATTCCTCGACGAAGCCAAGCAACAAGGAATCGTCTTTGTTGTCGCGCCGCGCGCGGTTCAGCCAAAACCGAATGAAGCGCCAATCTGGCCAGTAGCGAAAGAAACGCCACGGCCGGTTCATGGCGACCTTGTGCACCTTGCCGGCCATGACCATGTGCCGGACTTTTTCCTTGCGGAAGCAGCGGATGGTGCGGCCCAGCTTGGCGACGCCGGTCCAGTAGAACTTATCCACGAGCGGAATGAGGTCTGGCGAAGCCTCGTGGCGAATGCCGACGCACACCACCGGCAATCCCAAAGCGCGCGCTTTTTCCGCAAACAGAATGGGAAACCGCCCCCAGCCGGCGAGCAGGCCCACGGGTTCACCCATCTTTTCTAGTGCTCCGTGGTCTAAATCCGAAATCCGAATATCGAAATCCGAAACAAATCACAAATCCAATTAAGAAATGACCAAACAAGAATGCATGTTTTGAGCTTTCTTCTTTGAATTTTGGATTTGTTTCGGATTTCGAGATTCGGTTTTCGGATTTTGAACTTCGGTTTATTCTTCCGCCGGCAACCCTACGTGCTGCTTGATCCGCTTCAGATCTTTGCGCATGTCGGGCAGTTTCTCCATGAGCAAGAGCATGCGTTTGGTGTCTCTTTCGGGCCGGGCGGGGCTGCCCAAATAGATCTGGCCGGCGGGAATGTCATTTGTGACGCCGGCTTGAGCGCCGATCGTTGTGCCGGCGCCGATGGTCACGTGATCCGCGATGCCCACCTGGCCGGCGATGACGACATAGTCGCCGGTAACGCACGAGCCGGCCATGCCGACCAGGCTCACCAGGATGTTGTGCTTGCCGACCTGGCAATTGTGGCCGATCTGCACGTGGTTGTCGATCTTGGATCCTTCGCCGATGCGCGTTGGTCCAAACGTGCCGCGGTCGATGGCGGTGCAAGCGCCGATTTCCACGTCGTTGCCGATCTCCACGTAGCCCATCTGCGGCACCTTGGCGTGTTTTCCTTGCTGAAAACGATAGCCGAAGCCGTCGGCCCCCAGGACCGCGTTGGCGTGCACGATGACGCGGTCGCCCAGCACCGTGCCGTCGTACAGCACCACGTTGGGATGAAGGACGACGTCGTTGCCGAGTCGGCAATCCCTGCCGATCGAGACGCCGCTGTGAATACGGCATCGATCGCCCACAGCGCTGTTTTCGCCGATCGTAGCGAAGGGATGCACGCTGGGTTCCGCGCCGATGCGGACGGACGGATGCAGCACGGCGCGTGGGTCGATGCCGTGTGGGGCCGGCTCGGGGCGTCCGTGCAGAAAGCGCACGATGGCGATAAACGCGTCCAGCGGATCATTCACCTGAATGAGCGTCTTGCCGTTGCCCTGACTTTCTCCAGAAGGGGCGAGGTGAGAATGGTTTGCGGGAACGACGGCAGCGAAAGCGGGGCCGGCTTGGAATTGCGCAAACTTCTTGTCGTTGTCGATAAAGGTGATGTCACCCGGCTGAGCGTCGCGCAGGCTGCGGGCAGCGTGTATCAAGAGGGCGGCGTCGCCGTGTACTGTGCCGTGGACCAATTCCGCCAGTTGCTGGATTGTGGCGTGCACCCAGGACTTCCTTTCTTCCTTGAAAGAAACGGGTAGCAGGAGATGCTAGCCAAAACTGCGAAAATGGACAAGCCCGATCCGGATGTGTCAGTTTTGATCGATCACCACCGGCTCAAATACTCCGCCTTTAAGGCGAAAGTCAAACACCGTCTTGCGAATCTGTTCGGGCGGTCGGCCGACTTGCTGCGCAAAATGCAACTCCTCGGCGGCCATCCTCTCCTCCCTGTCTTTGGGCAGCAGCATGAGCACAGCCGGGGGGACAAAGGGAAGCTTGAGTTCGTGTGTCAGTCCTTGCATCGAAATGGGATCCGTATTCTGCCATTTGACGGCGTCTTTGTACTTATCCAGGTTTCCCGCCTGCAATTCCACAGGTCGGCGGCGCAAATCCGGGATGAACGCCCAGCCGCTGCGCGGTTGGGGCACGGCAACGGTGACGCCGATTGCAATCAGCTTCTCGACATGTTCCTTGGGAGTGCCGCTCAAATTGAAATGCCAGCGGATGGCGTATACCTCTGCCTTTGTAAGCTTTCGACCGCCGGGTCCGCCAACGCCCGGTCCGAATCCCTTCGTGCCTTTTCCGGTTCCGCTGCCGACGCCGCCTTGGCCGGACGCTCCCTTCTGGCTTCCTTTGGACGGCGCGGTGGGAGTCTTGATCGGCTTGGGTTTGGCCTGGTCCTCAGCTTCCTTGCCTAACTTGGCGAGCGCGGCATCCAGTTCATCCTTGGTGTTGGTAATCACGATCTCAGGAATATCGAGTTCCAGCGGTTTCTTGACCGGATCGATCTCTTCCGGAACAGGCGACTTCTTGAGCTCGTGGGCGATTTCCGTAGGGGACGGCTCGCCGGACGGGCCAGGGTCGCCGCCCGCGCCGCCTTCAAACCCGTCGCCGCCCCCCTCGATTTGAACGACGTCCAATGACGGCGGCCGATGCGCGGGACTATTCCATTGGAATAACTGCCAAACGCCTGCAAGGATAAGAAGCACGATGGCCAAGCCGTGTAGGCAAAGAGATGTAACACCGGCCAAGGGAAACTCATGGTGCGGCGAATAACGTTGCCAAAACTTCTCGTCGGGTGGCAGCAACGGTTTGCCCGCGGCTTTTTCTTGGACGGCCGACATAGTGATTCCCTTGGTCGCGCGTTGGGCCAGTGTCAACGGCTTCCGCCATCCTTCAGCGTATCTTGGATTGATTCGACTTACAAATTGAATTTGTCAAAGCGCGCACCGATACAGCGCCAAGGAATCGAATCATCGAGGACTATGAGCGAATTGGTTTACACTTCGCAGGGAACCAGCCGGCTCGAATGGGAAACGTAGGACACGGGGCTGTCGACTTCCATGGCCGCCAGATCAAACCAAAGTTGTTCGCCGTCGTCCAGATCGGACAATCCGATCCAGCGAACGACCCGGGGTTCGTCGCGGCCTGCCTCGAAAGTGATCGTGGTGGGAGTTCCGTCCATGAAGTGCACGCGCCCGGTCATACCGCGCCGTTCGATGTAGAAACGACGCACGCGGTGGCCGGGAATGCGATTCATATCGTCGCCGCGCCCGTTCAATGGGAAGCACAGCATGCGGATCAACTTCTCCTGGCAACCGGCCAGGCGCTTACCCAGGCCCAAAAGACGCTGCCCGTGCTTGCAAAAGGCGTCCAAACCGACCGCAACCGGACGGCCATCGGGCCAGCAGGGCCGATACCCTTCGAATTGGATTGCCTCAGATTGCCTGTCGCGGGACGGATCACGACGAAAGAGTATTGTCAATGTGCGTGACATCCAGGGCCGCTCTCCTAATAGGAAAAGATGCAAAGCGCGGCTGGATACCTGGAAAGTCCATTCTCCTGTGGTTTCCATATACCGCTGGTTGGCCGGCACAAAGCCGGCATCAGCGCTGTCACCGTTAAAGTAGGAATGACCAACCCAAACGGCCATAAAATCTTGTGGAAAATTTCACCACTGACAAACAAGTGGCAGTATTTGTACACTCATTTTGTACACTAGCGGTTGTTTCGGAGCGTACGCCGAGTGACATGGCCTGGTCAGTCCGTGAAAAGCGATCCTTGTTCGTCGGATGGACGAGTCTTGCCGAGGTGGTCATACGCCCGTGCGGTGGCTTGCCGCCCACGGGGCGTGCGCACGATCATTTGGTTTCGCAATAGATAGGGTTCGATCTCATCGCTGAGTGTATCTACCGGCAGGTTCATGGTGGCCGCCAGGGCCTCCACGCCGGTCGGCCCTCCCGAAAACGTCTGGATCAAGACCTCCAAATAGCGCCGGTCTTGCTTGTCCAATCCCTCCGTGTCGATTTCGGCCATTTGCAGCGCCCGTTGGGCCAGTTCGAGAGAAATCCGTCCGTCCGCTTCGCTAGTGGCAAAATGTCGCGCCCACCAAAGCCGGGCGTTGGCCAAGCGCGGCGTGCCCCGGCTGCGGCGGGCGATTTCCAAAGCCGCCTCCGGGGTCAACGGCGTTTGCAACTTGCGGGCGTTTATGGTCACGATCTGGGCCAATTCTTCCTGGCTGTAGAAGTCCAGGTGCTCGTGCATCTTGAAGCGTTCGCGCATCGGGCTGGAAAGCATGCCGCTGCGCGTGGTGGCGCCGATCAGCGTGAACCTCTTGAGCGGCATCGAGATGGTGCGAGCGCTAAGTCCTTCCCCCAGAACGATATCGACGCGGAAATCCTCCATGGCCGGGTAGATGAACTCCTCCACCACGCGCGGCATGCGGTGGATTTCGTCGATGAAAAGAAAGGAGCCTTCGACGGCATTGGTTAGAAAAGGCAACAGGTCGGCGGGTTTGGTCAGGGCGGGCCCACTAGTTAACTGAATGGATGTGCCCAATTCATTAGGCAACACCGTTGCAAACGTGGTCTTGCCCAACCCGGGCGGCCCGTCGAAAAGGATATGGGCCAACGGCTCTTTCAGCTTCTTGCAGGCGTTAAGGACGATATTGAGCCGCTGGACGACCGCCTTTTGGCCGATGACTTCGCGCAAGAATCGCGGGCGCAGGGCAGCGTCGCGACGCTTATCCTCGTCGCTTTGGCCTTCGCCCTGCAAAATGGGTTCTCGAGCCATTGTCGAATTCGGAAAAACCGCAGAGGCGCAGAGAATCGCAGTGCAAAGAGACGAAAGTTCCTGTTGTTCCGACTTTTCTCTCTGAGTTCCTCTGCGCCTCCGCGGTTGAGTTTAGGTTGAAACTATCCTGCCTTCTCACGCTCGTAAATCGCCACCAGAATCTCTTCAACGGAAGCAAACTTCTTGCCCTTGGCAAGCACGCGGTCCAGTCGTTCGCGCGCTTCGTGCGGGCCGTGGCCGACCGTCAAGAGCGCTTGATACGCCTCTTCGAGCACGCGGCCTTCAACGGGCGTCTGGCCTGCTTCCGCCGCCTCCGGTTTGGACGCCATGAGCGCGAACTTCGTCACTTTGCGGCGCAGCGTGGCGACTATTTGCTCCGCGGTCGCCGGCCCGATGCCGGGCAGCGTGGTCAGCCATTTGGCGTCCTGACGATGGATGGCGTCGGCGATCTCGCGGATGGGCCGGACCAGGGCCTTCATGGCCTTGCGCGCGCCGACCTTGTCCACGGTGCAAAACAGCTCAAAGAACTCCAATTCCGCCTCGGCGCCGAAGCCGATGAGACGCGGCGTCATGCGCCCCTGCATTGGATTGCCTTCCATGTACTCCGTTGTGTGAAACGTGATTTCCTGGCCTACGAATCCTTGCACGACCCGGCGAACGAACTCCGGCACCAGCACCTGATGTTCCAACGCGCCGACTTGCAGCCGGACTTCCTCGTCCAGAACGCGATTCACCATCCCTGTGATCTTGGTAATCATCGGCAATCATCACTTACTGCGTGCGCGGCTCTGTGGTAGGTCTGCGCGTAGCAATGACAAAGCGCCACTGCCAGAGCGTCGGCCACGTCCGGCGGATCAGGCAATTTCGCGAGGCCCATTTCGTTTTGAATGGCGCGCTGCATTTGCTCCTTCGACGCGCGGCCGCTGCCTGTGATGGTTTTCTTCACCTGCGTCGCCGAATAGCTGTTCACTTCCAAGCCCGCCGCGGACGCCGCCAACAAAACCACGCCGCGCGCGTGGCCCATCAGGATTGCGGTGCGCGGATGCTTGTAGTGGGCATAGAGCTGCTCGACTGCCAAAACTGCGGGACGATACTGTTCGATCACTTCAACTAGACCGTTGTACAGACAAAGTAAACGTGCCGCCATGCCCGACTTAGACTCGACAGTTCGAATGACCCCCGCTTCGCGAAGGATGGGCCGAGACGCCGACCGCTCGACGACGGCATACCCAGTAATGTGCAAGCCCGGATCGATGCCCAGAACGCAAGCAGTTTTATCCTGTTCTATGTGCTCACCTCGTCTCTGGGTCACTTTTTTTAGCATCATGAACTATGCCCAATCGCCAAAGCGTATCCTCTTTGCGATCTTCGAGACTGACGCCCAGCTCGCCCAAGCGCTTGCGGATCAGGTCCGCAAGCGCAAAATTGCGGTTCTTGCGCGCGTCGTTGCGAACTTCGAGGATCAACTGCACCAAACCGCTCACGAGCTCGTTGCTGACCGTTTCCCTGGTCGCCGGGGGTTGGTGGAAAATGCCAAGAATCTGGCTCAATTCCTTGAGGACGAGCGCGCCGCGCTGCAACGCGCGAATGTCGGCGGGATCGGCGGCGGCGCTTTCCAATTGCCGGCTATCGGCGAAGCGATTGAGCGCGGTCAATAACTCATACAGGATGCCGATGGCCCCGCCGGTGTTGAAATCGTCATCCATGTGCTCGTTGAACTGCTCCCAGAGGCGAACCATCTCAACAATAAAGTCGGAGGCAGGCTGTCCCGGACCGAACGAAGCGCGCTCGGTCGGAGCTTGCAAATCGAAGAAGCGCGCTTTCGTTATGCGCTCGAAGCGCTCGAAAAATCGATAGAAGCCCTCCAACCCTCGGCGCACTTCGTCCAGACGGTCTTCGCTGTAGTCGATTGGCCGGCGGTAGTGCGTGGCCAGCAAGAAGAACCGCAGCGTCTCCGGGTCGTGTCGTTTCAAAAGCTCGGAAACGACAATCTCGTTCCCCTTGCTCTTAGACATCTTCTCGGCGCCGGTTTTCATGAGACCGTTGTGCATCCAGTAGCGCACAAAGGTCGTTCCATGAAACGATTCGGATTGCGCCAGCTCGTTTTCATGATGCGGGAATTGCAGATCGAGGCCGCCGCCATGAATATCCAGTGTCGGACCCAATAGCTTCACGCTCATTGCCGAGCATTCGATGTGCCAGCCGGGCCGGCCTTGCCCCCACGGGCTATCCCAGGCGGGCTCGCCGGGCTTGGCGGCTTTCCAGAGCGCGAAGTCGCCCGGATTGCGTTTCTTGTCGCTCACCTCGATGCGCGCGCCGGCTTCCAGTTGCGCCGGATCGCGATGGCACAGCTTGCCGTAGTCGTCGTCCTTGGTGACGTCGAAATACACGTCCCCGGACGCGGCATAGGCGAAGCCCTTGGCGATGAGCCCCTCGATCATTGTCAGAATCTCGGGGATATGGTGCGTCGCGCGCGGCATGTGGTCCACGCCGGTCACGTTCAACAGACGCAGATTCTCCACGTAGTCCTTGCTGACGCGCTCGGCAAGCTCGGGTACCGTGACCTTCTGTTTGGGCGCTTCGGCGATCAGCTTGTCGTCGATGTCGGTGATGTTAATGACGAAAGTGACCTCGTAGCGCAAGTACGTGAGGTAACGCTTGACGGTGTCGAAGATAACCGGCCCGACCATGTGTCCCAGGTGGCTCGGCTTGTAAACCGTGGGGCCGCACACGTACATGCGGACTTTACCCGGATCGACCGTTCGAAACGGCTCTTTTTCCCTGGATAACGTGTTGTAGACGCGCAGGTTATGCGCCTCCATGGCGTCGTCCTCCCAATGTCGACATCACGCTCCGCATGCTGCTTCCTCACAACGTAGGTATCACGCTCCGCGTGGTGCAGCGCGTTGGTCGATGAGCACGGCGGCTTGGCACGCGATGGCTTCGGCGCGGCCGATGGCGCCGACTTTTTCGCCCGTCTTCGCCTTGACGTTGACCGCGTCTTGGGCCAGCCCCAACAGGCGCGCCAGGTTGGCGCGGACCTGTTGCTTGACCGGTCCGAGCTTCGGCTCCTGGGCGAACAAGATCACGTCCAGGTTGACCACGCACCAACCACTTTGGTTCAGCTTGTGCAACGTTTCCTGGAGGAACACGGCCGAGTCGCACTGGTGGAAAGCGGGGTCCGTGTCCGGGTACCAGTCCCCAATGTCGCCCAGGCCCGCAGCGCCCAAGAGCGCGTCTGTCACCGCGTGGAGCACCACATCCGCGTCGCTATGACCCGCGAGCCCGCGCGGATGCTCGATGCGCACGCCGCCCAGTATCAGCGGCCTGCCCGCCTCCAGCCGGTGTGTGTCGTGACCGATCCCGACGCGCATGATGTGATTGTAGAATCAGCCGGTCATTGTGAACAATGCTAACCCGTGGGGCGAACTGCTTGCCCGGCCAAACAAGGATGTTCGCCCCGCGCCGGCAGACAAGAATGTCTGCCCCACGAGGTTTCACAGCGCGCCGAAGCTGGACGCGTGCTCGACCGCGAAGTTCTCGAAGCGCATGAATTGCTTCACGTACATGAGCGTCACTTCGCCGGTTGGCCCGTTGCGCTGTTTACCGACGATGACCTCAACCATGCCTTCGTGCTGGCCCGGCTCGTGATATTCCGGGCGGTGCAACAAGAGCACCGTGTCGGCATCTTGTTCAATCGCCCCGGATTCGCGCAGGTCCGAAAGCCGCGGCCGATGGTCCTGCCGGTCTTCCGAGCTGCGGTTGACCTGTGCCAGCGCGACAACGGGGATGTCCAGCTCCCGGGCCAGGAACTTCAAACGCCGCGAGATGACCGCGACCTGTTCCTGCCGGCTGTCCCGGCGATTGTCCGGATCGATGAGCTGTAAGTAGTCGATGACCACGATGCGGATGTGGTGCCGCAACTTGAGGCGGCGGGCGTTGGCGGCGATGCGCAGCATGTTCTGCCCCGGCGAATCGTCGATAAACAGCTGTGCGCGGCGCAACACGTCGCCGGCCGCCATCAGCCGGTCCATGTCTTCCGCATTGAGATGGCCTTTGCGCAGTTTGTGGCTATCGACTCGCGCCTGGCAACACAACAGTCGCTCGGCCAGCTCGATGCGCGCTTGCTCCAGGCTGACGAAGAAGGCGGGCAGGTTCTCTTCCGCGACGATGTGCCGGATAACGTTGAGCGCGAAGCTGGTTTTGCCGACGCTGGGCCTGGCCGCAACAATAACGAGTTCCGAGTTTTGAAAGCCTGCGGTCAAGGAATCGAGATCGACATAGCCGGTGGGCAAGCCGCTGTATTCGAGATGGCCGCCTTCCTTGCGGCTGTCAATGCGATCGAACGCTTCGTGCACAGCTTGCTGCAAGGTCGTCGTCGCGCCAGTCACGCCGATTTCCGCGACTTCGAGAATCTTGCGCTCGGCGCTGTCGAGCAACTCGGTGGCCGGCATGACCTGATCGTAGGCGTCGCGCGATAGGTCGTTGCAGGCGTGAATCAGGTTGCGGACAATGGCTTTTTCACGAACGATGTCGGCGTAGTAGACGGCATTGGCGGAGCTGGGGGCGGCTTCCCAGAGCTCGACGAGATAGGCGTAGCCGCCCACGTCCTGGATGAGCTGTTTTTCATTGAGATAGTCGGCGAGCGTGACGGCGTCGGCGGGTTTGCCTTGGTTGACGTACAGGTCCGCCAAGGCTTCGTAGATTTTTTGATGGGCGAAGACGTAAAGGTCAGTGGCCCGCAAGCGCTGCACGACGTCGGGAATGACCCGGTTGTCGCGGAGCATGCTGCCCAAGACGCTGCGTTCCGCTTCGCGATTGTGCGGCGGCAGGCGGTCTACCGTTCCTTGGTCCTGCGCCATTGTCCGGGCCCATCCAGGTTATTTCTTTTCCGACTGCTTCAGAGGCACGACCATCACTTTCACTTTGGTCTCGATGTCGTAGCCCAGGCTGAGATCGACTTCATACAAGGCGCATTCCTTGATGACGCCTTGCAGACGCACCATTTCCGGCTCGACCTTGAGGTTTTTGCCCTTGAGCGACTTGGAAATCTCCGGCGCCCCCACGGAGCCGTAAAGATGACCTTCGTCGTTCGCGTTCGCCTCGATGGTGATGTGCGGCACGCGCTGAATCTGCTCCGAGAGCATCTTGAGGTCGGCGACCTTGGCTTCGCGGGCCTGGTGCACGCGCGACTTGTACAGCTCCAGGAGCTTCATGTTGTGTTTCGTCGGCAACGTGGCCAGGCCGTTGGGCAAAAGGTAATTCCGGCCGTAGCCCGCCTTGACCTCGACCAGGTCGCCCTGCTTGCCCAGGTGCGCCACGTCTTCGGTCAAGACCAGCTGCATGCCGCCGTGTTTGCCTTTGAGAATCTGATTGCGTCTTTTGGTTGTCATGATAGCACTCGTGCCTCGCACTTCCGAATTCGCCTGCAACGCCGCGTCAAAACGGTATGTCTTCCTCCGAACGGCCGGGCGGCGGCGGTTCTAGCCCTTGGTCTTGCGGCTCGTAGGGCTGGTCTTCGCCAGGGCCCATTGGCTTTCGCGCTGCGGCCTGACCGCGCATGCCGCCGCCATCGCCGCGCGGCTCCAGGTACTGGAAGTTGTCCACAACGATCTTCAGTTTTTGTCGCTTCTGGCCTTCTGCACTCGTCCATTGATCCAGGCGCAGATGGCCTTCGATAAACACTTGATGTCCTTTGCGAAGGCCTTGTTCAATCAAGTCCGCCTGCTTGCCGGTTTCACCACGATTAAACGCTTCCACATCCAAAAAGACCGGATCGTCTTCCCACAAACCAGTTTGCTGGTTCTTGCGGCGGTTATTGACGGCAAAGCCGAAGGCGGCAACTTTTCCTCCGTTCGCAAACACGCGCACTTCCGGGTCGCGGGTCAGCCTGCCAATCAGCATCACTTTGTTCAGGTTCGCCATGGGAAAACCTCAAGGAAGAAGAGTGGGTGTCGTCCTTCTTGCAGTATACACATGTCAACCTGTTCCGCAAGGATTTCTTCCATGTCGAGTTTACGTTTCGCGCTTGCCGAAAACACTCCTACGCGTGGGTTACTGCAAGCGCGAAACGTAAACGGGACCCCTTTTCTAATCCTTGGCCTCTGCTTTTTCTTTACGCTTGCGGGGCGGGGGCGCGGCTTCGTCCACTGGCCCGGCGACCGGCGCAGTCGCCTCTTCCGCGGCCGGTTCCTGATAGTTGTGCAGCGCCACCGCGTGCTCGCCCTTGGCCAAAGACAACATCGTGTCCACCATCTTCGGATGAATATTGAGGACCAGCATGCGCAAGATCATTTCATTGAGAGCGCAGTCGTGCTCGATGTTGACCAGGCTTTTTCCTTCGGCGGAGAAATAGGTCAGGTAATAGAGTCCTTTCTTTTGTTTCCGAATCGGGTACGTCAGGCGGCGTTCGTCCCATGGCCGCGCCACCAACACTTCGGCGTTGTTCTTTTCCAAAAGGCCGCGCAGCTGCTTATCCGCCGCCGCCACGTCGCCGGCCACCTTGGTCGTGTCCAGAAGAAACATGCACTCGTAGACTTTCGCTGCCATTGAACTCTCTTTGCTTCCGTGGGACAGTTTTCAACCTGTCCTCGCTGGAAATAAACGGACAGGTTCAATACCTGTCTTACGCGTTGCATTGATTCATACAGGCTTCGATTCCGTCGCGCACCCAAAGGACCACGCCTTGGATTGACTGCGCGATCGCATCCTCGATCACTTTCTTTTCCGACGGCCGAAACTTTCCCAATACGAAGTCCACGGCGCCCTCTTCCGGTGGGGCATCGACGCCGATGCGGAGCCGGCTGTATTCCGTCGTTCCCAGATGCTGCTGAATATCCCTTAAGCCGTTATGTCCGCCGTGCGAGCCGCGCGCCCGAAAGCGCAGCTTGCCGAGCGGCAGGTTGAAGTCGTCGCATACCACCAACAAGTCCGCCGCGCTCAGCTGGTAAAAATCCAGAGCCGCACGCACCGCCTGGCCGGACAGATTCATGAAGGTTTCCGGCTTGGCCAACAGCACCTTCTCGTCCGCGGTCCTCCACTCGGCGACTTCACAATCAAAGCGCTCCTGGAACCCTCCCACGTCGGAGCCGGACGCCAATCCGTCGATCACCGCGAATCCCACGTTGTGCCGCGTGCCGTGATACTTCTTGCCAGGATTGCCCAAGCCGACGACGATCTTCATCAAGGGTCAGGAGTCAGGGGTCAGGAGTCAGGGGTCAGGAGTCAGGGGTCAGGAGTCAGGGGTCAGGAGTCAGGGGTCAGGAGTCAGGGGTCAGGAGTCAGGG